>MNRQ01000020.1:0-150963 GCA_001916035.1 Clostridium sp. 27_14
CTCATAGTGCGTTCTCCTTTTTTTTAAATTTCAACGAGTTGCTTGGAACAATATTTACTGTTCCAAATAATACATAAAATGTATTACGGTTACATAATATCATATTTGGAATATTTTGTCAATACGTTTTAAAATCATACATATGTGTCCTAAATCATAGTTCACGCATAATTTCCTTTTTTGACATATGCCTTTACTCTATATAAATATATATTAGTTTAGAATGTTATATTCTACTTTATCTATAATAATATTCTTTAATTTCAGTTTTTAGTGTGTGTTATTATTTATTATTTTTTTATTATTATTACTTATTATTATTTGTGTTAAATTTTTTTACATACTGTAGGTAATATTTTTAACACCTAGTTGTTTAAAATATGAATTACTAGTTGTTCACCTCGTGCTCTACTGAATCTTTCAATACTTTCCAGAGTTTCTCTTCATTAATCTTATAGTAAGTCTTTGGTGGAATATCTATATGTTTTACATCTAAAATTCCAACAGCTTGTAATATTGATGTTGCTTTTCTTTACTTATACGGACTTAATTTTGTACTCTTTTCTATGCTATCTTTTATAGCAAAAAAGTATCCATATTTTAGCTCATTTCGTTCTTTAAAATAATTGCTTCTACCATATAATTCTCCAAGCATTACTGCTGAATTTAACCCAAATTTGTTTATTAAATTTCTATTAGTAATTATAAAATTTGTACCTATTATATTTTTATTTTCCATAACTTGTCCTCTCATTTCTATTTTAAAAAGCGATTAAAACTCGCCATCATTATTGATTTAACAGTTTATTTCATTAACGATTTCTAAATAGTTTTATTGTGTGTTGTTAAAATTACCCATGCACCTCCTTGGTGTCCACCTTTACCTATAGGATTATATAAGGTCACTAGTATAACAACTTGAGGATCTTCTATAGGAGCAACACCCAAAAAAGAAGTAACATATTTATTAGTATTTACACCATCCTCTGAAGTACCAGTTTTTCCACCAATACGATACCCAGCCACTTTAGCATTTTTACCTGTTCCCTCAGAAACAACAGACTCCATCATACTCAAAACTTTTTCAGAAGTCTCTTTAGAAATAGACTGTGATTTTACTTTAACATCAATATCCTTTTTCTCTCCTGTTCTACTATCAACTATTTGTTTAACAACTCTAGGTTGAACCAAATTCCCCCCATTTGCAATACTAGAAACAGCAGTCACCAATTGAATAGGAGTAATTTCAAATCTTTGACCAAAACTAATTGTAGCTAATTCCACAGGTCCAGCTTTCTCTTCTTTTAGAAAAATACTCCCTCCTTCACCAGGCAAATCAATTCCAGTTTTTTCTAGTAATCCAAATTTCTGTAAATAACTATAATATGTATGAACACCCAACTTCTGACCAAGACCTATAAAAACAGGATTACACGAATTCATAAGTCCCTGTCTTAAACTCTCAGAACCATGTGGCCTATAATATCTCCAACATTTTATTCTAACTCCAGCTACTTCTATTCCTCCAGTACAACAAAACTGTCCTTGTTTATCAATATCTGTAACCAAACCTTCCTCTATAGAAGCTGACGCTGTAATTGTCTTAAATGTTGAACCCGGCTCATAAGTATCTGCAATAGCCCTATTTCTCCACACTGCTTGTAATTGTTTGGTTTTTTCTCCCTGCTCCAAATTCGGCCAAATCCCCTGCAATTCATCAGTATATGCTGAATACGGTTCATTCAAATTATATGTTGGATATGTTGCCATTGCCAAAATATCACCACTTTTTGGATTCATTGCAACTATATTTCCACCATCTGTACACTCATTGTCAATACATGCTTCTTTCAAATATTTTTCTACAATTGATTGAATATTATAATCTATTGACAACACTAAATCATTTCCATCTACTGCAGATATATATTTTTCACCTTCTTCACCTATTTCAGCACCTTTAGCATCAGTATGTCTTTTTATTGCTCCTTTAGTACCTGCAAGTTCTTTTTCATATTTTGCCTCTATTCCATCAAGACCTTGATTATCACTACCACAAAAACCTATTATTTGTGCAGCCAAACTATTATTAGGATAATATCTCTTTGTATCTTCATCTATATTTATACCTGTAGTTATTTTATTTTCTTCCATCCATTTTCTTAATTCATCTGCTTTTTCCTTTTCTATTTTCTTAGCTATAGTTTCCATTGAACTTCTTTTAGTCACTTTTTTTAAAACTTTTTCATAATCTAGCTCAAATAATTCAGATAATTTTTTTGCCACTAGCTCTTTCTGTTCCTTCGCTATATTTCCTGGATTTACCGTCACAGTTTCAACTGTACTACTTATTGCTAATATATATTTACCTGTACTATCATATATTGTTCCCCTTTTAGGATTTATAACTCTATCTAAAGTTTGTTGCTCATAAGCCATTGAAGTTAATTCTCCTCCCTGTATTATTTGAATAAATCCTATTCTTCCTATTAATATTGTAAATACTAAAAATGTTATAAACAATATATTTCTCATTCTCTTTTTAATAGATATTTCACTTGTCATTGATTTATCTTTTATTCTTCTATATGTATTCATACAAAAACACCTCTAATAATATCTATTAGAGGCTTATTATTTTAATTACTATGAATTTGGAAATAAACAATCTGCAATTTTTTGCAACCATGTTTTTTCCTCTTTTAATACAACTTTTTCAGTTGCTGATTCTACATAATCTTTTTTAGGTAGTGTTACATATACTGTCTGTTTATTAGTTAATTTTTCCATTCCTAATTTTTCTTTTGCTTCTTTTTCAATGTTTTTTATATTTAAGCTATTTTCTATATTTATTTCTAATTGTTCATTTTCTTTTTGCATTGTAGCCAATTTTTTCTTTTGCTCTTGCATTTCATTAAATTTTACTGTTATTTGAGAGTTTTGATAACTAATAGCTAATAATACTGCAAATGCTAACAATGCAAACACTGTTAACTTTACATGTTTTCTTTTTTGCTCTTTTGATACTTTAACTTGTTGCTTTGGCTTTTCATTTACAACTTTTAGTCTTGCATTTTTTTCTCTTCTATTTTTCCTAGGAATTTGTTCTTCTGTTTGGATTTTTCTAGGATTAGTATCATATTGATAAGCATTTCTAGCCATCTTTATCTTCCTCCCTTCTTTAGTTTTTATTCAGCAATTATATTTTTTCAAAAATTCTAAGTTTTGCACTCTTACTTCTTGAATTTTCTTCCTGTTCTTCTTTCGTTGCAACAATTGGTTTCCTTGTTATTATTTTTCCTTCTGACTTCGCACCACACACACAATATGGTAAATCAGGTGGACATGTACACTTTCCTTTAGCT
Source organism: Clostridium sp. 27_14 (assembly GCA_001916035.1). Taxonomy (GTDB): domain Bacteria; phylum Bacillota; class Clostridia; order TANB77; family CAG-508; genus CAG-269. The sequence continues at coordinate 3,366 of MNRQ01000020.1, forward strand.
TCAAGCATTGCTTTTTTTACCGCTCTATCTTCTAAAGAATGGAATGTAATAACACAAAGTCTACCTTTAGCATTTAAGCATTTTATACAATCTAATATAGTATTAAACAATGGTTTTATTTCATTATTTACTTCTATTCGTATTGCTTGAAATGTTCTTTTAGCAGGATGCCCATCATTTTGCTTAGATTTTGGTATAGATTGTTCTATTATTTCTACTAATTCTTTTGTAGTTTCTATTTCTTTCTCTTCTCTTCTTTTACAAATATTAAAAGCTATTTTTCTAGCAAATCTTTCTTCACTATATTCATAAATTAAATTACTTAATTCCTCTTCACTATACTCATTTACAACTTTTTTTGCCGTTAACTCTTGGGTTTTATCCATTCTCATATCTAATATATTTTCACCCAAATAACTAAAACCGCGATTTCTTTCATCTAATTGATATGATGATACTCCCAAATCTAATAATATTCCATCTACTCCATCTATATTTTCATTTTCTAATATATCTATTATATCATCATGGTTTCCATGTATATATTTAACATTATTATAATTTTTTAAATTTTCTTTTGCAGCATTTAAAGCATCTTGATCTCTATCTATTCCTATCAATATTCCAGTATTATTCAATGCTCTTGCTATTTCTTTACTATGTCCTGCTCCTCCTAATGTTCCATCAACATATATTCCGTTTTTCTTTATATTTAAACCTTCTATACATTCATTTAACATTACTGGTTTATGTTCAAATTTCAATTTAATACCTCTTTATTTTTATTTTAAGGTTCTTATGCAGCTGGAATATTCCAGCTGCCTTATCAAAAAGTATACTACGCTTATGTTTTTTATAAATATCTTTTGTAATCTAATATTTTCTTATGTTTAAAACCACCTTTTGTATTTTATCTCTTGTTTAAAACTTTTGTATTCTTTTCTAATGTGACTTAATTATTTTTCTTGTGTTCTATTATCTTTAGCAAACTTTTCTTTTAAGTATTTTTTCTTATGTTCAAACATCTTTTGTATTTTAGTCTTTTGTTTAAAACTTTTGTACATTTCTCTTTAGTATCATTAAATACTTTTGTATTTCAAATATTCATCATTAGCTTTTATATAAACTTTTTCAAGTTATATACCTAAGTTTGCCATATTTTCCACAATCTCATCTGCTGATATTTCTTCGTCACATTTTTCCCATGTCTCTTTATTCCAAATTTCTATTCTTGTACCCACTCCAATTATTATTGCATCTTTTTCCAAATTTGCAGATATTCTTAAATTTGTAGGTATTAGAAATCTACCTTGCTTGTCTATTTCACATTCCGTAGCTCCTGATAAAAAGAATCTAACAAAATTTCTAGCATTTTTATCTGATAATGGTAGACCTTTTAGTTTTTCTTCAAAGTTATTCCATTCTGTTTGAGAGAACGCAAATAAACATCCATCTAACCCTTTTGTTAAGATGAATTTATCTCCGATGTCTTGTCTTAATTTTGCTGGCATTATCAATCTTCCTTTTGTATCTAAAGAATGACTATACTCTCCCATCAACATCTGGCTTCACCTCTTTTCACTTTTCTACCACTTTGTTCCACTTTTTACCACTACAATTTAATTTTAATATATCTTTTTTAATTTTGCAAGTATTTTTAAGAATTTTTTTAATTTTTTTATACATCATTATTTTGTTCTTATGGCTAACTAGTAATTACATATTGAATTAAAAAAATCTATTGACTTTTACACTTAATATGATATTATTATTTTAACAAACCAAAGGGGGATTTCTTATGGCTCATAAAATTACCAAAATAGGTATTTTTGCGGAAAAGAAAATTCATTATTTTATTTTACCACAATCTTTAGAGCATTTTAGAGACATACTTAGTTTCCGGGCAGCACAAACTTGGTATTTGGATTTTACAGATGAACAAATAATTAACTTTGTAGAACATTACAAAAAATTAGTTGATTATTATCATACATTACCAATAAAAATAACTTATGAATTATTACCAGATACAGAATCAAATAATTTATATGAATGTCTTATCTTAGTTGTTGAATATGCTCCAAACATATAATATTTCAATATATTATATAAAACTCGTAATATTATACTTCTAAAAAATATAATACTACGAGTTTTTAATTTGCTAAATTTTTATATTTATTTGTAACACTTTCCAACTTTACTAAAACTTAATTTTTAACTATACCTCTTTTGCTTTAACAATAACTCTTTGCTTACTATCATCTGTACATGTAATAAGTGTTATTTCATTTTTACCTTTAGTCTTTTGCTCTAAGCAACTAACATCTTCTGGATCTACATTATATTTATTATATATTTTATATTTAACAGTATTACCTTTTACATCTTTTGTTAAATCTGTTATCAATATTTCTTCACCTATCTCAAGTGTTGGAACCTTACTAAAAAATCTTTGATTTCTATAATTATGTCCTACAACACAAAAATTTCCTGTTTCATTCGGATTTGGTCCTGCCAATTTACATGGTGATAATTTTAATAATTCTTCTGTTTCTTTTTCAGAACCTGTTTCCCCTTCTATTATAGGATAATTTAAATTCAATTTTGGTATTTCTATTTTAGCAATTGTATAATAACTATATCCATCTTCAGTAGTTTGCTTTTTGTCCCTTAAAGTTTCATAATTATCTGTACTTTCTAATGACTCAACTTTTAAATCTTCTTGAGCATTATTTAATACTACTGTTAACACCTCACTCTGTGCTTTTTTCTTTGTTTTTTCCACTTCTTCTTGAGTTTGATTAATATCAGCTAATATTTGTTCAGATACTTGAGCACTTTTATTTCTCTTATAATCTATATAAAAATATATTGAAACAATTAGAACAATTATAATTAATGACAATATAAAATTAATTTTATACATTTTTTTCTTTTTTTTCAGTTCTGGTGTTACATATAATTTTTCAGTTACTAATATTTGATTCATTTTCTAACACCATCCCTTCTTATTTTACTTTAACATTTATATTATAACATATTTAACTAAATTTGAAAATAATTTTTGATTTCATTATACTAAAATTGAAGAAATATGAAATACCCTTCCACAATCTCCTAACATTTTCTGAGTTTCTTTCAAAATTTTATGATCATCATCTAATAAAATTAGTTTATTATATGCATTACATTTTTCTTTCATTTTTTCTGCTTTTACTATATCCCTATTTTCCTTAGAATACTCATTTATTTCCTTTGTAATTATTATCCAGTTGTTTTCTTTTACAAATGGTAGATTTTTTCTTAGCCATTCTTTTTTTTGTTCAGTAATCTTCAATGTTCTTGATAAAGTTAAAATATATATATCAATATTCTCTAATTTATCTAATTGTTTCAATACATTTATTACATAATTCACAGGTTCTACTTTTAAATATTCATCTTCCATCTTTTTAGAAACACTTTCATCTTGATATACATTATAAACAGCAATAGTTCCATCCATATCCACAAAAATAGCTATTTTTTCATTTTCTTTACTTATTTGTTTTATTTTTTCCATAAATTTTTGCATACTTAATATCATTCCTTTATCATAAATTTAAAGCACAAAAGTTAAAGCTTCTGTGCCTTTTTCCCTATTTTTTCAAAACTTTTAAAATTGTATCATAAACTTTATTATTCATTTCTAATACATTAATTTTATCTGTTCTTATAAGGCCTTTTGTTAATTGGATTCTATCAAAATACTCAATAAAAAATTTGTTATATTTCTCTATATAACCTTCATTGACTATTCTTCCTTCACCTCCACGCCTTGTAACCGCAAGTTTGGGTGATACCATTAATCCTAAAAACAAATCTGGATTAACACCTTCTAAACATTGCTTTTGAAAAGCAGAATATTCTTGTTTTGACACCATTTTTTCTTGATAAAATTTCGCTATCAATAATTCCTCTGTCTATTAATACAACATCAGCTGTTGTATAACATGCCTTTAAAATACCAGCTTGTGTAATATAATGCATCCATAAATTTGCATCAAATATTCCTTTTGGTATTTCTACTGGCAATTTTCCCGCAGATTCTTCAAGAATAATTGTTTTATATCCATCTCTTTCAAGCATATTTACCACTGCATTAATAGCTGTAGTCTTTCCTGCTTCTGGTGTTCCAGAAAACTCTACCATAAATGGTTTTTCTGATTTCCGCATAATTATGCCCTCCTATCAGTTATTTTATACCCCATATTTTTATGTTACAAGTATACTATATAAAATTTAAAATTGCAATATTTTTTTAAACTCTATCTGAAATTCGAGCAAAATCTTTCAAACTTAATTCTTCTGGTCTTACATTTTCTTTTAAACTTAATTCTTTCAATATTTTTTCTCCTTGCTCCTTACTATCTAAAATATTAGTATTTACTAAAGAATTTAATAAAGTCTTTCTTCTTTGTGTAAAAGCACATTTAATAACTTTAAAAAGCTTCTTATCATCATCTACACATATTGGTGGTTCTTTTCTGATTTTAAATTGAATTACCTCAGAAGTCACTTCAGGAGCTGGTATAAAATTTTCTGGTAATACTTCCAAAATTTCAAAAGCTTCAGCATAATAATATACACTATAAGTAATTGCACCAGCCTTTTTAGTCCCTGGTAATGCTGTTAATCTATCCGCAACTTCTTTTTGCACCATTACTGTAATAGTAGTTAAATCCAATTTTTCTTCTAACAATTTCATAATTATTGGAGTTGTTATGTAATACGGTAAATTCGCAACAATTTTTGCATTTTTTATACTTTCTTTCTTTTTTTCATTTTGTATTATTAATTCTAAATCAACCTTTAAAACATCTTCATGAATTATTTCAAAATTATCATATAAAGAAAACCTTTCTTTTAGAATTTTTACCATTCTAGAATCTAGTTCAATACATATAACTTTTCCAGCCCTTTCCAATAATTCTTTTGTTAAAGTTCCAAGTCCTGGCCCAATCTCTATTACTAAATCGTTTTCAGTTATATCACTACTATCTATTATTTTACTAACAGCTTCATCACTTATCAAAAAGTTTTGTCCTAATTTCTTATCTGCTTTTATATTATATTTATTCAATATAAATCTTGTTTCATCTAATATAGTCGGCATAAAATTCTTCCCTCCAAAATTTTTAAAAACATTAATTTCTTAAATATTATACCATGCTATAATATTTTTTACAATATTTGCTTTATATGATTTATCTTGACTTTTCCATATTTTATATATACTTCTATTACATCAAATCTAATATAATCTAATTCATGACATTTTTTATACATATAGTATTTTGCTGTTTGATACAGATGTTTTTGTTTAAAATAGTTAACCGCTTCTACAGGCTTACCAAAACTATCACTGCTTCTAGTTTTCACCTCTACAAAAACAATTTCATTATCTTTCCTTGCTATAATATCAATTTCACCTCTCTTAGTATAAAAATTAGTAGTAATAATTTCATAACCATGTTTTTCCAAATATTCTGCAGCCAACTTTTCTCCTATTTTTCCTATTCTATTATTTATTCTCATTTTAATCTCATCTCCTTGCAATATATTTTCTCCCAGGCAGCTCCACAACCCTCTCCTCCAAAGTCAACATCGTAATTTCATAATTTATTTCTTGAACATCCATATTCGTACACTTCACAAGTTCATCTATATCTATAGGCTTATCATTTATAAAACTATACACCCTATATTCTACACCATCAACTTTCTGCTCTATTACATTCTTTTTCTCTACATTCATTTCTCTAAATTTATTATAAAATTGTTCTTCTATATCATCTTCAAATCTCATTTTAACCTCTCTTCTTTGTTTCACTCTATTTTTTATTTTATCTATAATATCATTTTCAGAAGTTACCATATAACCTCCTTTTTTAATAAGAAGATTTGGCACATACCCTTTTTTACTATCCAAATTACTTGGTATGCAAAATATCGGTAAATTTAATTCAGCCGCAATTTTTGCTGTATTTCTTGTTCCACTCCTATAATCACCTTCCACCACTAAAACTCCTTTACTCAATGTAGCTACAATTCTATTTCTTTCAGTAAATTTATAACTATCTGCTTCTACTCTATCAGCATATTCTGTTATCACTAATCCTCCATTTTCTACAATTATTTTATATAAATTTTGATTTTCTTTTGGATATATATTTTCTAGGCCACAAGGAAGTACCGCTATAGTCTTTGACTTTTCTACCATTGCACCAATATGTGAATAACTATCAATTCCTTTTGCTAAACCACTAATAACAATGATTCCATTTGCACTTAATTTTTTTGAAAAATTTAATGCCATATATTTTCCATATTCCGTATTTTTTCTTGTACCAACAATAGCAATTTTGGTATTTTCACCTTTTAATAATTCTGTATTTCCAATAACATATAATTGTTGTGGTGGTTGTTTTAATCTCTTTAATTCTAATGGATATTCTTTATCTTCAAAATATATTATTTTTCTATCTACTAATTTCAACACTTCCTTTCTAAGAATATACAAAAGCCATGCTATATTACAAATATTCATTCTAATATCACAACTAAATATATTTATTACAAAATACATCTTTTATCTAACACTAATTTACAAATCTATATTGAATAGCTTCAGCTATATTTTTTGCTGTAATTTTCATATTCCCTTCTAAATCCGCAATTGTTCTTGCAACTTTAAGAATTCTTGTATATGTTCTTGCAGTTAAGCCATAATTTATAAAAGCCTTCTCCATAATCTTATTTCCAACATTATCTAACTTACAATACCTTTCTATTAATTTTGGCGTCAATTCACTATTATACAAAATATCCATATTTGCATATCTTTCTCTCTGCATTTTTATAGCCTTTTCTACTCTTTCTTTTATTTGTTTTGATGTTTCAATTTTTTCATTTTCCTTAAAGTTTTGATACTCTAATGGTTGTATGTTTACATTTATATCTATTCTATCTAATAATGGTCCACTTAGCTTGGACAAATATCTTTTTATAGATGTTGGACTACATATACAATTTTTTATACTACTTCCATAATACCCACAAGGGCACGGATTCATACTAGCTATCAGCATAAAATTACATGGATATGTTAAACTAGCCCATAGCCTAGAAATAGTTACTTCTTTATCTTCTAAAGGTCCTCTAAGTGTTTCTAAAGTTTCTTTTCTAAATTCTAATATTTCATCTAAATACAAAACACCATAATGTGCTAAACTTATTTCGCCGCGGCTTAGGTATTCTTCCTCCACCCACCATTGACGTTGTTGATATTGTATGATGTGGAGTTCTAAATGGTCTAGTTGTTATAATACCTGTATCACTTTTTAAAGTTCCAGCTATACTATGAATTTTGGTTATCTCAAGTGCTTCTTCAAAAGTCAACTTCGGTAAAATAGTTGGTAATCTTTTAGCAAGCATTGTCTTACCACCACCCGGACTTCCAGTAAGAATACAATTGTGCCAACCTGCTGCTGCTATTTCTAATGCCCTTTTTGCATTTTCCTGTCCTTTCACATCACAAAAATCTATTTCGGAAACTTTAAAATTTTCATCTTCAAAGTTTATATTTTTTTTCGTTTCTCCTACTTCTTTATTTTGATTTATAAATTCCATTACTTCTATAAGATTTGCTACTGCAACTATTTGCAATCCCTCTATTATAGTTGCCTCTTTTTCATTTTCCTTTGGAACAAAAACTATTTTTATTTTATTTTTCTTTGCCTCTATACACACAGGTAAGATTCCTGGCACTTTATTTATTTTTCCATCTAATGCCAATTCTCCTATAAATATTACTGATTTTGTATTAAAATTTTTTATAGCTCCAATTGCTAATAATATTCCTATTGCAATTGGCAAATCATATCCACTTCCTTCTTTTTTTATATCTGATGGTGCTAAATTTATTAATATTTTTCTACTATTTAATTCAACTCCAGAATTTTTTATTGCTGATTTTATTCTCTCTTTAGATTCCCTAACAGCAATATCTGGTAAACCTACAATTTCAAAATTTGGTAGCCCACCAGTTATATCTGTCTGAACTTCTACTAAATTTCCGTTCAAACCTATTAAAGAAATTGTTTGCACTATTGATAACATTTTTTGCCTCCTTTTTTCATAAACTTATTGATTTTTACAGTGTTTTATTATACAATACTTTTACATAATTTTCTTACAAAAGAATAATTAAGGTTAAAATCCAACCAGGTTTATACTTTATGGAAGGAATGATATTAAATATGAAAAAAAATAAAAAAGATAAATCAAATAAAAAAATACTAAACATAAATGAAGAATTTACTTCACAAAACTTTATACACACAAAAAAATTAAAAACTATTTTTCTAATAACTATCATAATCTTTGTACTACTAGTTACTAGACTTGCTGTAATTCAATTTGTTGATGGAGCATATTTAAAAGAAAAAGCATATTCTCAACAAGCAATAAATCAAATAATCAGCCCCAAAAGAGGAAACATTTATGATTCTACTGGCAAAACTTTAGCAAGTAGTGCAGCAGTAGACACCATAACAATAAATCCCCAAAAAATAACTGACTCAACTGATGAAAAAACTAACGAACTAAAAGAAAAAGTAGCCAAAGGATTATCAGACATTTTCGAACTAGATTATAATGAAACATTAGAAAAAGTTAAAAGCAATTCTCAAGTAGAAACAATTGCAAAAAAAATAGATCAAGACAAAGTAGAAACACTTCAAAAATGGATGAAAGAAAATAAAATATCTGTTGGAATAAATATAGACGAAGACTCAAAACGTTATTATCCTCATGACACAGTTCTTTCAAATGTCCTTGGTTTCTGTGGTACAGATAACTCTGGAATAGTAGGTTTAGAATCAACCTATAACTCTGTTTTACAAGGTACACCCGGAAAAATTGTAAGTTCAAAAGGTAGTGACCAAGAAGAAATACCAAATGCAGAAGAAAGATATATCTCTGCCGAAAATGGTAGTGACTTAACTTTAACAATTGATTATAATATACAAACTATAGTCGAAAAATATCTTTCACAGGCATGTGTCAACTTAAATGCTAAAAGTGGTGGAACATGTATTGCTATGAATCCAAAAACAGGAAAAATTTTAGCAATGGCTGATTATCCTAACTACAACCTTAATACACCTTTTACTCCAAACAGTAGTATTGCTTCTACTTATGATTCTTTATCATCAGAAGATAAAAGTAATGCTTTACACTCAATGTGGAGAAATAAATGCGTATCAGACTTATACGAACCAGGTTCTGTATTTAAACTAATAACAGCATCTGTCGCTTTAGAAGAACACATAACAACTCCTGATGTAGAAGGTGACTTTGTTTGTAACGGATATGAACAAGTAGCAGACAAAAAAATTAGTTGTTGGAGTACAACCCCACATGGTTCACTTTCATTAAGAAAAGCTTTAGAAAAATCTTGTAACCCTGCATTAATGCAATTGGGAAAAAGAATTGGTGTTAAAACTTTATATAACTATTACCATGCTTATGGACTATTTGATACAACAGGTAGCAATTTATATGGTGAATCTAATTCTCTATTTACTAAAGAATCAAGTGTAGCAGATGTTGAACTTGCTACAATGTCTTTTGGGCAAAGGCTTAATATCACCCCTTTGCAGATGATTACAGCAATCTCAGCGATTGCAAATGATGGAATTTTAATGAAACCAATGATCGTTGATAAAATCACTAATACAGATACTGGTGCAGTCACATCTATAGAACCAACTCAAGTAAGACAAGTCCTTTCTAAAGAAACTGCAAATACAATGAAAGAATTAATGGAATCAGTTGTAGTTGATGGTACAGGTTACCGTGGTGCTGTTACTGGATATTCTGTTGGTGGAAAAACTGGTACATCTGAACCACCAGATGGCAAAGAAAGTGAAGGTTATGTTGCATCTTTTGTTGCAATCTCACCTGTTGAAGATACTCAAATTGTTTTACTTGTATGTTTCTATGGTTTAAACAAAGGTCAACAAGGTGGTCAAGTCGCAGCACCTGTTGCATCTCAAATGTTAACAGAAATCTTACCAATTATGGGAGTACCTTCTGAATCAACAGACACAAATTCTTCAGACCTAGTACAAATATCTGATGTCAGAAATAAAACATTTACAGAAGCAGAAAAAGTATTAACTAATGCTGGATTCAAAGTAAAATCTGTAACCAGTCAAAATAAAAACGAAACTACAGTATCTGACCAAGTTCCAAAACCTGGAGTTTCATTATCAAAAGACTCTATAATAATGCTTTATGATAATACAAACACTGCTAGAACTTCTGTTACAGTACCTGACTTAAATTTAAAAACTTCAGCACAAGCACAAAATGCTCTGCACTCATTAAATCTAAATGTTTCAATAGATGGAACTGGTACCGTGGTATCTCAAGATCCACCAGCAAATTCAAAAGTAGAAGAAGGAACTGTTGTAAAAATCACATTAAAAAATGGTGCCAAATCTGCACATTAAAAATAATACATAGTCTAGGAAATTGCATTTCAAGTGCAATTTCCTATATTTTTTATTCTGTTCTTTTTTATTTTTCTTTTCAATATTTTTTATATTTTTTCTTTTTTCCAATATTCTTTTACTAATTCATCTAAATATTTTATATAAATATTCTCTTCTTTTATTTTTTCTATTACTTTTGTATCTGTACCTTTAAAATATGCAATCCATTGCTCTTGTTTTGACATTTTTTTATCATTATTAATTTTAAATTTGTGTAATTCTACGATATGCGTTTCCGCATTTTCTTCACTAAAATCTATTGACTTAAACTTATTTAAAAATTCTATTTTATGATACTCCAAAGTTTGATAATACGTAAAATCTAAGATATTAATAGTAATTGTCTTAGCTATTTTTCTTTGATCTTCATAATAAATTTGATTTGAATGAACAAATAAATAATATAATGCTATCTTTTTCTGAATATGTTTACCATCTACAAATTGTATTCCTATGTTAAACTCTTCTCCTTTTTTAGTCATTACTCTAACATCAACTACTCCCATTTTTTGATATGCAGGAATATATTTTTCAAGAATATCTATATAACTATTCAGACTTATTTTTTGTATATCTATTTCCAATATACTTTGTATCATGTCTTTTATTATATTTGTATAGTTTTCATTAGATAGTACTTTTTTTAATACATAATTTCTATTACAAACTAATTCTTGATTCATTATTTTATGCTTATGTACCTCCTCTCTAAAATTATTTTCTTTCTTCTGTTAATGTGGATTTTTTTAGATTTAAAAATTTGAAATAAAAAATTTGGAATTATAATTCTTAAATTCAGTATAACGAGTCAAAATTTATTTGTCAACCAAATTTACTTTATTTTTTGACTTTTCATCGCAATATTCGACATTTTAAGACCTCTATTGTTTTAGTTCACCTTCCATATTTTGGTACTTATGTGTTTATATTGTCTTTCAAGTATCACTTAAAACAACTAAACAAAAGCAAACATTAATAGTAGCATTTGTACTATTTAAAACATTAAAAATCCGCATTTTTGTTCGTGAGCAAAATTCACAAAACAAATTTCTGTGCCTTTTTATATTTTATATTATAGGAAAGTTCAAAGAACTTTCCTATAATATAAAATATAAATCTGGTTGAAAATTAGCTTTTCAACCAGATTTACTTCACTTAAACATAAAGCAAATCACATAAATGTGAAATAGCTTTATACTTTTCCTTTGGCAAATAATATTCCATATCAAGCTTTAATTCTGAAAAATCTGTTTCTGATGGATTAATTCCTTTATCTTCTGCCCATTCATCAAATACCTGCAATATAGTAATTTCTTTTATTGCCATTCTACTAATAGCATATTTAAGAAATTCATTAAGATACTGCCATTTTCCAGCTCTTCTTCCATCAATAATTATCTGCCGCATTAATCTTTCGTCCATTTTTTGTTCCTCTTTTCTTTAGATTTCTCTTTGAAAATATTCAAAGAGTTATAATATATTTTTTTATTACAAATATATTATAACTCTAAAAATCAAAAATGTCAATTTTTGGTAATACTATTCTGTTGCAATATAATAACCTACTCCTCTTTTAGTAATTAAAATTTTCGGTGCTGATGTATCTGTCTCAATCTTTTCTCTTATTCTTCTTACAGTAACATCTACAGTTCTAATATCACCATAATATTCATATCCCCACACTTTTTCAAGTAATATTTCTCTCGTTGTAACTTGACCAGGTTGACTTGCTAAGAATTTTAATACCTCAAATTCTCTAAGTGTTAAATCAATTACTTTTCCTCTTACCTTCACTTCAAATCTATCTAAATCTAATTCCAAATCACCTACTATTATTTTATTAGCTTTAGTCTTAGGCTTTTCTGTTTCAGTAATTTCATTTGTTTGTTGATCTAAAGTCACATCTGCTTTTCTAATATTGGCCTTGACTCTAGCAATTAACTCTCTTACACTAAATGGTTTTGTGATATAATCATCAGCACCGAGTTCTAATCCTACTATTTTATCAACTTCCTCATCTTTTGCCGTCAATATAACTATTGGTATATTAACAACACTTTTTACTCTTTGGCATACTGTTAAACCATCCATTTTTGGTAACATTATATCTAGCATTATCAAATTTGGTCTTTCCTTTAAAGCCATTTCTAATCCTGTTTGCCCATCTTTAGCCTCTATTGTTCTATAACCTTCTTTTAACAAATTAAATTTTAAAACATCTATTATAGCCTGTTCATCATCTACTATTAAAACTGTTTTTACATCCTTGTTCATATTTTCCACAAAAACTCCGCCCTTTCGTAGTTTTATTTCAAATATATTTATATCACAATTCTTACATTTACACAAGTGTTTTTTTGATTTTTAAATCATTTTTAGCCGAAAAATCTTAACTCAAAAACACCTCTACATTTATAACACCAGCATTTTCTTGAAGCCTAATCTCATTAGAACTTTGCTCTTTACCATCAATAACTACTTTCTTAACACCTATTTCATTCCCATTTGGATTTTCAACTAATATATTATAAAGTGTATTTTTCCATTTATATCTTACAGAAAAAGTTTTCCAATCTTTAGGTATACATGGATTAATTTTTAAAATTCCTTTCTCTATTTTTATTCCTAATATATATTCTACTCCAGCTTTATAATACCAACAAGATGAACCTGTATACCATGTCCAGCCACCTCTTCCTGCCAAATTTCCTGCACCATAAATATCTGCTGGCATTACATAAGGTTCTACTTTATATTTTTTTGCCATCTCTTTTGTTCTAGCATGTTCTATCGGATTTATCATTTTATATAGCTCAAATGCCTTTTCACCAAAGCCTAACATAGCCTCTGCAATAACTACCCAACAACTTGCATGTGTATACTGGCCTCCATTTTCTCTTACTCCAGGCAAATACGCTTTTATATATCCAGGTTCTAATTTACCTTTTTCAAATGGTGGATCTAACAATTTTATTATTCCATTTTCTTTATCAACAAGATGATTTTCCAAACTTTCCATTGATATATATCTCTTATCATTATCACCCGCATTTGATATTATTGACCAACTTTGCGCTATACTATCTATTCTACATTCCTCATTTTCCATACTTCCAAGTACTTGACCATCATCTGTAAATGCTCTTTTATACCATCTACCATCCCAACCACTAGTATTTAAAGCTCTCCTTAATTCTTGTTTTATTTTTTTATATCTTTCAACTCTATCAAAATCACCATTTTCTTCTACTATTTTTATAAATCTATCTAATATATTATATAAGAAAAATCCAAGCCATACACTTTCACCTTTGCCCTTATTACCAACTTCGCTCATTCCATCATTCCAGTCTCCTGAACCAATTCTAGGTAATCCATGCTCTCCAAAATTTAATGCTTTCTCTATTGCTTTTACACAATGTTCATATATCGTCCCCATTTTTTCACTTTCAATATATCTATCATATCTCTCATCTATCCCTTGTTCCAATATTTGACCTTTTAAATAGGGCGTTTCAATATCTAAAATTTGATTATCTCCAGTAAAATCCATATACTCTAATGTAGCATACACAAGCCATAACAAATCATCAGAAAATCTTGTTCTTATACCTCTTTTAGTTTCATCATGCCACCAATGTTCTACATCTCCTTCTTCAAATTGATGTTTACTATGTTTTATTATCTGTTGTTTTAAATATTCTGAATCCACATATTTTAAACAAAACGTATCTTGTAATTGATCTCTAAAACCATACGCTCCACCTGATTGATAATATCCCGTTTTTCCCAATAATCTACTCGATATTGTTTGATATAATGTCCAACCATTAAGCATTATATTTATTGATTCTATTGGTGTATATACTTGTAATTTTTCTAATTTATCTTTCCACTCACTTTTTATAATTTCTAATTCTTGTTTGCAATTCTGAATCTTACTATATTTATACGCAATATTCTTACTATCTAAAATACTTTCCTCTGCTCCTAACAATATAGAAATTTCTTTTTCTCCAAAACTTTCTATTTCCACTTCTATTTGATAAACAGCACAACTACTTTTTCCTAAACTTCCTATGTTATTCAACATTACTTTTCTTATTCCATTTGGATTTTCAATTCCACCATTTCCAAAAAAGAATTTTTTATCACCTGTATAAGATTTTATTTTTTCACTACTCGACATATAAACAACTTCTCTAAAATCACTATTATACAAATTTTCCGCAATTAACACATTATTATTTTTGTCATATTTCAAATTTATATATTCTGTTATTTTTTGTTCATCTTCTCCTATAACAAGTTTGTTATAATAATAAATCTTTAATTTTTTTCTGTTTGGCGTAGTATTTTTCAAATGTAATATTTGAACCTTTATACTATCCTCTTTTGGCACAAATACATCTAATACCTGCTCAATTCCATTACTTTTATGAATATATTTTGCATATCCAAATCCATAAACAACATCATACTCATTATTATCTGGCATCGGATTCAACCCCAAAGACCATACTTTTTTAGTTTCCTCATCTTTTAAATATATAGCCTCTGATGGTATATCATAATTTGGCATATTAGCCCATGAAGTTATACGATTTAACCTACTATTTTTATACCACGTATATCCACCCATATTTTCTGTAACCAATGTTCCAAATTTTTTATTTGCCAATATATGTGACCATACTGTAGGTAATCTATTCTTCCTATTTAATTTTATTAAATATTCTTTTCCGTCACTTGAAAAAGCACCATACTCATTAAAATATTTCAAATCATCATCAATTTTAAAAAAACTATTATTTTCTATTTTTTCCTCTTTTATCACAATTGAGCTTTCTTCATCTTCTAAAACTTCTGTTTTTTCAAAGTACTCTTCTTCTATATCGCTTATTGCATTTTTTAAACTTCCTTTATTACTATCAATTATCACTGTAGCAACAAATTCTAATAATTCCATATCTTTTTTATCTATTTCATTTTTATTAAGTTGGAATATACCACCTCTTATATTTTTTAAATATGCTAAATGTGAATTTAACACTATATTTTCCATTTCTTCTCTTACATAATTTTCATAACTATGTTTTTCTTCATCAATTAACACTAATTCCACTTCTACTTTTTTTATTCTAAAAAACTCAAATGCTTTTAATATTTGTTTAATAACATCAGAATCATTCAAGTCTTTTACTTTTACCAAAATTATTGGCAAATCTCCTGATATTCCATATTTCCACAATTCACTTTGTTCATACATTTTCTTAGGCAATTTATCTAGTTGAGATTTTTTACTTGGATTATCAAAAATAATATAAGATAATAATTTTTGATATTGTTCTATATCTTTTCCCTTTATTCTTAAATACCTACTTTGTGCTTCTATCTGTGCTTTTGATATTTCAAATGCTTTTTCCACATTTTCTTTATTTTGATATTTTTTAATATTCTCTAATGGAATTTCTTTGCTTTCACCAACTGCTATTATTAAATCCAATTCTATTTTTTCTTGTGGTTTTATCTTTACCGTCCTTTTTAATGCAACTATACCTTCCGTTACTAATGATATTTTTTGTGATAATGGAGTTGAATTTCTTATCATCTCTGGAACTTGTATATTTCCTCTTCCTGTAAATTTCTCTTTATCTATTTCAAATTCCAGTTGCCCTATAGTTTCCATTTCTGGTGCAAATAAATTTACTGCTAAATATATTTTTTTCTCACTTTTCTCTCTTGTTCTCCTTTTCACTAATATACTATTTGTTTCTTCATCATAATCAAACTTTAAAAACAAATTATTAAACACTGGATGTGCATAATCTTGTTCTTTTTTTGAAAGTACTGGCTCAAAATATGTGGTTACTTCTAATATTTCTTCTTCTAATCCCCTATTTTCTAAAGTGATTTTTTTAATTTCAGAAATATCATTAGGAGTGACAATTGTTTGTATTTTTGTTTTTATATTATCCTGCTCTATTTCCTGTTCAATCTTATCTGGCATAAAACTTATTTTATAATTATTAGTTTCCTTATATTGGCACGAGCTCCATATATTTTTTGTTTTAATATTTTTTATATCAACAAAAATCCCTTGTGGATAATCATCTGTTTTCTTAAATCTATTTATATATATATCTTTATATTTACTTACTCCCTCTCCTTTTTGATTCATTGCTATTACATAATCTTCATTTGATATAACATTTCCACGTATCAATCGATCATCTAATTTGTCATAAGAAACAACACTATAATCTTCATAATCCTGATATTTTGGCTTTTCTATTTTTTCTTTAGTTTCCTTAGTTATTATTGACGTTTCAGGCATTCTTTCTTGTAAAAGTATCGATACACTACTTATTTCTGGATTTTCAACAAATCTTTTTTGTAATATATTATTATTAAATAAATTATTTATTGCTAATAATATTAGTGCTTGATGATGTGCCATATAAGTTTTAACAGGTGTTGCCTTTTCTACTCTTTCAGGCGTAAAATCTATTGATTCATAAAAACCATATTTTCCATTCATTCCATATTCTTCTAGTACTTTCAAGTTTTTTATAACCTCTTGTGGTTGATCAGAAACCGCCAAAACACTTCCATAAGTTGATGTAACCATTTCATCTGCTAATCCTCTTTTTAAACCTAACCATGGTATTCCAAAAGCCTTATATTGATAATTTCCTTGTAAATCCTTTAAATTAAAAGCCGCTTCTGAAATTCCCCAAGGTATCTGCAATTTTTTAGCATACTCCTTTTGGCTCATTATCATAAATTTACATGATTCATCTAACAAACTTCCCTCATATTTTGGAATATTAATATTAGGCATTAAATATTCAAAAGATGTTCCAGACCATGATATTAACCCTTTATATTTTCCCAATATTGTAAGTGTTCTACTTAATTTATTCCAATGCTTTGCAGGCACATCTTTTTTTGCAATTGCCACTAAACTTGCCTGTCTAGCCTCAGAAGATAATAAATCATAATATGAATCAGTTAATTTATTTTCCTCTATATTATAGCCTATAGAAAAAATCTGTTTTTCCTTATCATATAATAAAGAAAAATCCGTTTCATTTATCATTGTATCTATATAATTTATATAAAATTCTAAATCTGGTAAATTCGATTGTTCCAAAAAAGTTTTTGTAGTATATAAATATCCAACAAAATTTCCACTATCAACTGTTGATATATATCTTGGTATCAATGGTTTTTTAGTTATCGTATCATACCAATTATATAAATGCCCATTCCATTTTTCCAAACTTATTATTGTATCTAATATCTTTTTTAATAATTCGATTGTCTTTTCCAAAGTTATAAAACCTAAATCATAACTTGATATTACTGCTAATAACGAAAGTCCTATATTGGTAGAAGATGTTCTTGATACAGTCTTTTGCTTTCTTCCTTCTTGATAATTGTCTGTTATTAAATAATTATTTTTCTCATTCAAATATGTTTCAAAAAATGCCCATGTTGATTTTGCAATACTTAATAAATATTGTTTATTTTCATTACTTAAAGTCTCTATTGGCGTTTTTTTCTTTGTTTCTTTACTTATTTCACACATTATAAAGGGAATTAATACCCACAAAATTCCCAATAAAACACCAAATATATTTTTTATATTAAAATTATAAACATTTAATATTATTGTAATTATTCCAAAAATCCAGCTTATTGCCATTTGTTTATAATAAGAAAATACATCTGTTTTTGATTGCTTTTCTGCCTCTTCTGATGTCATCCATTCTAATAAATGTTTTTTACTTATATTTTTTCTATATATTGTCTTTAATATTGATTTTAATGAAACATAAGATTTATATGGCAAACATCCTAAAGTTATTATCGCCCTTAAAATTATACCTTTAATTCCTGATATTTGTGGTGCAAAAGTCTTTTGTCTCTGCTCGCCATCCTTCTTGCAAATACATTTATTTATCAATTCCAATATTTGAGAGATTATCACTATTAATGATATAAATATTAATAAACCTTTTACTGATATTTGATAAATATATCCCAAAATTGTTACATAAATAGCTACTACTATTATTGATATTTCTAATAAACTTCTTCTTAAGTTATCTCTTATTTTATATTTTGAAAGTAAATTTAATTTCCTACTTTTTAACCAATTGGTTATTTGCCAATCTCCTCTAATCCATCTTGAAAGTCTGTTCATAAAACTATTATATTTTGTTGGATATCCATCCATTAGCATTATGTCAGAAACCAAACCACATCTTAAATAACAACCTTCTAATAAATCATGGCTCAATACAGTATTTTCTGGTATCTCATCTTTCAAAACTTTTGAAAATACTTGTAAATCATATATTCCCTTTCCAGTAAAAATTCCTTCTTTAAAATTATCTTGATATATATCAGATATGGCATTTGTATAATTATCAATACCTCCTGCCCCTGCAAATATCTTTGTAAAAATTGTTTTTAAACTCACATCTAAATTAACTCCAACACGTGGCTGCATTATTCCATACCCATCAACAACCACATTTTTTTGTTCATCTATAACTGGAGTATTCAATATATGTGACATTGCTCCTACTAACTCTTGTGCTGTATTTAACACTAAATCTGTATCTGCATCCAAAGTTATTATATATTTTATTTGTGGAATTTTTTCTATACTATTATATAAAAAAGGATCTGCTAAATTTTTTAGTAAATACTCATTTAACTGATTTAACATTCCTCTTTTTCTTTCCCAACCTAAATAACTTCCTTCTTTTTCATTCCATACTCTTTTTCTATAAACAAAATTAAAAATAGGTATTTCATATTCTTTACTATATTTTTTATTCAATATCTCTATTTGCTTTTTTCCTTCCTCTATTACTCCCTTATCAAAATCTTCTTTTTCTTTACTACTTTCAGAACAATCTCCTAATAATGTAAAATACAAATTTTCCGATTTATTTGCTATATAAAAAACTTCTAACTTTTTCATTAATTCTTTCACTTTTTCACTTGTTTTCACTATTGTCGGTATAACAACCATTGTAGCCTTTTCTTCTGGTATCCCATTTTGATAATCCATTTTTGGAATCAGCTTAGGTTTTACAACTTCATTTAAAATAAATTGCACTATTTGTGTTACTATCTCACTGCATGGTATTAATAATAATATTACCAATACTACATTTAAAATTATTCTTGTAGTCATTGAAATTTCTACATTTTCTCTTATCATTTCGCAATTAAATATTACTGTTATTAATGTTGAAAGTAGCACTGTAAGTATAATTATTAGTGATATAAATTGTTGTACTTTTACCTTACTACTTCTTGTTTTTCTGTATTTACATTTTAGATTTTCATATAATGTCTCTAGCCCATTATCAATTAAATAATACCCAATATGCGCCTTTTTACCTTCTCCTTTTTTTGCTATTTCTAATATTTTTCGTGCTATATATATTTCTGATATTTTTGTTTTTTCAGATATCTCTTTTATTTTATTTCTATAATATTCCTTTGTTTTCCAATCCATATTTTGATATACATTACTTGGATCTTGTTTTAATACATCCTCTACACCATTTATCTTTTCAAAAATTTCTAAAAAATTTATTCTTTGTATTGTTTTTAAACTTGTTATACTATTCCCTATCAATACTTTTTGTATTGCAACATCAAAATGTTCTTTTTGTATTACTTCTGAAACTGTCATTCCGTGTTTTTTCTACTATTTCCTCTAAAACTTTTAAATACCTTGTTCCTTTTTTACCATATCTTTTTAATGTATATGACATATATTCTATAAATGGATATCTCATATCTTTTAACATTACTTTATTAAAGTTATGCGTCTTTTCTTTATATTCTTTATAAATCTGCTCTTGTTTTGTTTTTCCATCTATTAATCTTTCTACTATACTTTCTACTTTATACTTTTGAGCTTGATTACTTGCTATTTTTTCACTTATCTGTGCTATATTGTGAATTATAGCTATTTGTATAAATGTACCTATATTCCATATTTCATCCATACTCAACGTTTTTTTATTTTGATAACTTTGTAAATATTCTTCTAAATTTTCTTTTTCTATTTTATTTTCTGTATATGCTACAATTTCACTAGCTAACACATATATTCTTGCATATCCTGCATATTCCCCATTTGCTATTCCTACAAAATTTATATACTTTTTTAATGTTAATTCTTTTTCTATTTGTTTTACTGTTTCCTCTATTATATAGAAATTATCTAATAACCACTCACCTGCTGGATGTATATTTATTTTCATACTTACATGTTGATTTAACATTTTATATACTTCTTTTATAATTTCATAGTCTTTTATTAGTTCTGGCACTGGATATGTGTCTTTTTGACTTTTATTAATTATATTATGGCTTGATGCTATTTTTTCTAAATGTTTTTTTAATTGTTCTTTTTCTAGCATAGTACCATTTATTTGTAATTTTTTATTTTCTTTCAAAAAAATTCCACTCCTTGCACATAAGTTCTTTTATACTTATTGTTTACAAAAAGTGGATTTTTATACTATTAAATACTCTTTACTTTAACTTGTTTTTAATTTATTTTTCAATTAAAATTATCTTAAGAAATTTCCATTTCTGAATCTCCTTTTGATTGCTCATTCAATTCCTTTACACGTTTTTGATATGCTTCTTCTAGTTTTTCATAATTCTCTTTGCTTCCTTTTAATCTCACATAATAATCAGATTCCACATAAGGATTATTAGGCTCACTTCCTAAAATCATTTGCTGAATTTCTACTGGAACATATTCTCCATCTATCTCTCCCATTCCAGCTATTGCTGTATGATTCTCTTTATCTATTATTGCTATAACATTTTCTATATCTTCTGCATCTACCCAATCAATATCCCTACCTTCTTCTCCTAAATTAGCTATATGATTTTGGATATATTTTACCTTATCTTCAGAATCATAAGATCTATATATATTTCCATTACCTAAACTTTCCTTTACAATTCCTAAATCTTCTCTATTTATTTTTTCAACTTCATCTGGCATTTGGCTATTATACTTCTCTAATATTTTCTCCATAACATCTGTAGTATTAGACAATTCATCTGTATTTTCCAACTCATCAGCACTAACTTTTATTCTATTATAAAAATCTTCTGTAGCCTGTTGTTTTTGTGCTTCATATTGTCTTTCATCAATCTCTGCTTGCATGGCTAATTTTTTAGCTGCTTTATCTACTTTTGCATCTGTATAACTACCTACTCCCAATGTTGCTGCTATTGCTAAAGCAGAAACAACTCCAAATATTTTTATTTTTTTAATCTCGTTTCTTCTTTCCATTTCTTTTCTTTTTATTACTGCAATTCTTCTTGCATCCTTCTTACCTTTTAACTCTAAATTTATTACTTTATCATTATTATTTTTCATACAAACTCCTCCTTTGACTAAACACTACACTTTTATTATACCACTTATTTCACAAAAACACAAATTTTTCAAAAAACCCGTTTTCGACAAAATTCTACATTTTAAAAATTATTATAAACATAAGGCTTTTCAATACTTTTCCCGTTTTCGACATTTTTCACACTTTTAATTTTTTTTCATATTATATAACAAATAAACTATTTACTTGTTTATTTAAAGAAAGGTATGTGATAAAAATGAAAATGGATTCAAATAAACCTCATTGCCCTATTTTAGATGTAGACGGCGTTATATCAGGAGGAAAACAATTTGATTTAGACATAATATTACAAGAAGACAATCGTGACGTTATATATGGTGTTGTAAAAAACTGTTTTAAAGAGCCTGTTGCCAATGCAGTTGTAAAATTAGTTGAAGTAGCTTATGACTGTGGAAAAGAAGACAGAAGACCAATAGGACACACATTTACTGACAAAGAAGGAGAATTTGTTTTTGGACCTCTTTGTCCAGGAAGAAAATACGCTCTACAAATTTGGGCAAATGATACTAAAAAAATAAAAATTTGTGCAAAATGTTTCCACGAAGGAAAATGCTTAAAAGGCGAGAAACATGATAAATGTGATTGCTTTTTAAATGATGAAAAACACGAAAAGTGTGACAAAGATGAAAGATGCTGTGAAGATAATTGTGAAAAATAACACTTATATAGCTTAATAGTTATAGTTTTCATATATAAGAAAAATTGCTTAACATTCCTTATATATCACAATATAATTAAAGAAGGCATATTTTTAATAATGTGCCCTCTTTTTTTCTTTATTACCAATTTTCTAATGTTCTAATCATTTTCTTACCCTTTTTCATTAACTTTTTCTTATTTTTATTTAACATATCACTTTCAGAATACATCATTAAAACACCTGTTGCAAGTAAACCACCTATTACTAAACCTTTAGCAAATTTCATAATATCACTTTCCCTTCTTTATAATTTACTTTTATTTTTGTCAATTTTTTCTTTTTTATACTGTTTAATTATGGAATATATTTCATGTACACTAACAACTAGTAAAAAAATTCCAAAATACTTCCTTAAACTTTTCAGAACTATATTCACTTTCAAATTTGAAGAAATAATCCCCGACCTTTGAACTGTAGTCCACACCGTTCACAAAGCTTTTATCAACAGTGTTCCATATGCCCTCTGCAGCAAAAGCGCTTTGCTGCATCATTATACCGATCGTCAGTATAATCGTCAGTATTTTTTTCATTTTCATTCTCCTCCTTAATAGTACCTCCTCCCATTCCAGTTCCACTAACAATTCCTGAAATAACTCCTATAACTATTTCAAACATTTTCCTTTCTCCTTTTTGTTTCTAGGTTATATGTTGCTCTGCGATTTCTGTAATTACTTTGTCAAACCTATTTAGTTGATAAATTAATTCTTTTCGTAGCTTTTCCTCTTTTACATTATCTAATAAATCTAGAAACTTTTGTAACTCAAATAGATATTTTTCATTTGTAGTCTTCCAGATGTGCTGATTATTAGCATTTTTCATTTTATCCCATTCCTTTCTTTTCGGCACATGAAAAAATTTTAGTCACAAACAAAAACGGACATAAATAACATATCCATTAACATTATAAAATCCGTGTCTTTTTAATAATTTTTTCAACATTTGCTTTTCTAAAATCTATTTGGCATTTTATATTATGACATATTTTCCTATATTTTTACATTTTTATTTACAAAAATGCATTTTTAGTTTATGAACGTCAAATTTTTGTTATATTTTTATACATTATTATTTAAACAACATATTATATGATGCATAAATAAGAAAAATCGTGAAAACTATTTTCATTATTTTTTCCGGAAGTCTTTTTAAAATTTTTGCACCTATATATCCACCAATTGTTCCTCCAATAGCACATAATATTGCTATTTTCCACCCAATATAATTTTCCTTATAATAAAAGAAACTACTTGTTAAAACCATTGGTAAAATACAAAATATTGATGTTCCTCTAGCTCTTTTTGGTTCTTCCTTTAGCAAATATATAAAAGCCGGAACTAAAATTAAGCCACCACCTGTAGAAAATAAACCACTAACAAAACCAGCTAAAAATCCAATTATAATTTTTTTTAAAAAATTTCTCATCAAAAAACCTACTTTTATAGTAGGTTTTCCTTTTTTATAAAAAATATACCTTTTATTTATTCTATTTATTTTATTGTTTTTTAGATTTTTCTTTTTGTTCTAATTTTTGCGGATTTATTTTTAGTTTATCATTTTCACCAGGCACATAATATTTTTTATCTTTTATTTTCTCAGGTAAATATTGTTGTTCTACATAATTTCCAGGATAATCATGTGGATATAAATATCCCTGACCATATCCTAATTTTTCCATACCTTCTATTGGAGCATTCCTTATATACATAGGTATTTCTCCAGTATCACTATTTTTTACATCATCTAATGCATTATTTATTCCCATATAAGTTGAATTTGATTTTGGAGAATTAGCAACATAAACTGCTGCTTCCGCCAATATTATTCTTGCTTCTGGCATTCCTACTAGATGTACTGCTTGCATTGCACTATTAGCAACTACTAAAGCATCTGGATTAGCTAACCCAACATCTTCTGAAGCACATATCATAATCCTTCTTGCTAAAAACATTGGATCTTCACCACCATCAATTGCTCTTGCCAAATAGAATAACACTGCATCAGGATCAGAACCTCTCATAGATTTTATAAAAGCACTTATATTATCATAATGTGAATCTCCTTTTTTATCAAAAATCGCTTTTCTTTCTTGAATACTATTTTTTATATCGTCTTCAGTAATATGTATATATCCATCAGCTTGCATCTTTGTAGTTAACACTGCTACTTCTAGTCCATTTAAAGCTGTACGTACATCCCCATTACTAATTAAAGCTAGTTTTTTTAATAACTCATCATCTATTTTTACATTATATTCTCCGCAAACCTTCTTTACTTTTCAATGCATTTTTTAAAATTGTATATATATTTTCTATAGTTAATGGCTCTAATTTAATTACCATAGATCTTGATATTAAAGCCTTATTTACTTCAAAATACGGATTTTCTGTTGTTGCACCTATTAATATTATTGTTCCATTTTCTACATAAGGCAATAAAGCATCTTGTTGTAATTTATTGAATCTATGAATTTCATCAATAAATAAAATACTTTTTCCTGCTGGATTTAACATAAAATTTTTTGTTTCTTCTATTACTCTCTTTATATCTGAAACACCTGCTGATACGGCATTTATTTTATAAAACTTATATTTCGTTGTTTCACTTATAACTCTTGCTAAAGATGTTTTTCCACAACCAGGAGGACCAAATAAAATAATACTTGACAACCTATCTGCCTTTATTGTTCTATATAAAATCTTGCCTTTTCCTATTACATGTTCTTGTCCAACATATTCTTCCAAAGATTTTGGTCTTACCCTATATGCCAATGGTTCATTTTGGTTTACCATCTTTACATTCATTCCTTCCATTTCAATTAGCCAACATTCCAAGTCCTTTTCTTATCAAATCTTCTGTTGATAAATCTTTTTTATCTAATTTCATAAATACTTTTTCTATTTCTTTTTTATTATACCCTAACACTTGTAAAGCTGAAATTGCTTCATCAACTTTGTTACTATCTACTACAGCTTCTTTAACTTTTAAATTCTTTGTTTTTGTAACTGCATTCTCTTTTTTCATTTTATCCTTAAGCTCTAAAATTATTCTTTGTGCAGATTTTGCACCTATTCCAGGTATTTTAGTTAAATAAGAAACATCATCTGAAATAACCGCTATTGCAAATTCTGAAGGTTCTGTCACTGCAATTATTGTTAAAGCCGTTTTAGCTCCTACACCACTTACAGATAATATTAATTCAAACATTCTTAATTCTTCATTTGTATTAAATCCAAATATACTTATATCATCTTCTCTAACTCTGTAATATGTATATACTTTTACTTTATCACCTATATTGCCTAATTTTTCCATTCCTATTGCAGACATATACACTTTATAGCCTAATCCTCCTACATCTATTACAACATAATCTGTCATTTTTATTTCTAAAGTTCCTTTTATATATGCTAACATTTTTCACCTTATCCTTTTCTTTTTTTATTAACATTTTTTATCACTATATATTATAAAAATATGTAGACTCCAAATCTGCTTCATGCACTAATAAAGCTAGTGGATATTTTTTATAAGCCAATCCAATTGTTGTATATTGTTCCTTTGGTTCTGTAAATCCCATGTGCCATCTTATACAATATTTTTCCTCTGGTGTTAATTTCATATATTCTGTTATCATCATTACTGATTTTTCCCCATGTCCATAAGGTATTGTATCATCTATAGCATAATATGGTACTTTTTCCCATACACCTAAAGCATTTTTTGCATTTCTATAATCAACTTTATAAAAATTTGCCTTACACAAATCATGTAATAAAGCTATTATTATCAATGATTCTTCGGAAACTTGTAATGGTTCCATATTTGTTTCAACTTTATGCTTTAATATTTCATATACCTTTAAACTATGTTCAACAAGTCCACCTTCATAATTTCCATGAAATCTTGTACTTGCTGGTGCTTTAAAAAAATCTGTTTTTTCTATAAAATCTATTAAATCATTTATTCCTTCTCTATTTACTGTTTTTAATAGTTCTAAAAATTTTTCCTTCATTTTAAAAAATCATTCCTTCCCAAATTGCTAATTTACTGTAATAGTTTTTGTTCCTAAATCAACTTCGTCACCAAATCCAACCTTTATTTGATATGTTCCTGCACTTGTAACATAAAAACTCAAATCATTTGCCTCATGCCATGTTGATTCACTTTGTAATTTATATTTAATTTGCCAGTTTGAAACATATTTTTCATGATTTACTTTGATTGTTATTTTATATTGCGAATTTTCTTTTGTACTAGTAACTGTAAAACTACCTGTTGAAGAAATCTGATTATTATATGTAACATTATACAAAGAATTTTGCATTTGTTCTAACATATAATAATCGACATCTTGATAGCTATACTTTTTATCAGCAACTACTATTCTTTCACTTAAATTCACAATATAATCCCTTTTCACATTTTCTATTCCTAATTCTTGTTTTATATAGTCTTGTGTGCATAAACGAAAACCATTTTTTATTGCTTCTAATTTTGTTGTATCATTTCCTGCCTTCTTTTTTAATTGTTCTTCTACTTCTGTTGTATTTAAGATTTCCTGCTCATTTGTACCTATATCTGTTCCTAATGTTTTATTTTCTTCTTCATAAATATCTCCTATTTCATTTATCTTTGCTTGCATTACTTTTAATTCAGTTTGCAATTCAGTGTATTTTGCACTTCGTATACTACCAACTCCTGTTGTTACTGATATACCAGATATTATTGATAAAACTATAACTGCAATTACTAAACTTAGTAATGTTACACCCTTTTCATTTTTCATCTTCATTTGTTTTCGTATGACATTACTCAGTCATACTCTCCTTTCTTTCACTTTTTCATGTCCTAATTTTACTATATAATTTTTGAAATTGCAAGGTTTTTATTATAAACAATTACATTAAAATTTATTGACTATTTAGCAAATTTGAGGTATTATATATATACTTAAATTTTATAAAGAAATGAGGAAAACAAAACTATGTTATGTTCAAAATGTAATAAAAATCCTGCCATCTTATTTTTTGAAAAAAGCGATGAAAAAGGAAACAATAAAAAACTTGAAGGATTATGCTATAATTGTGCAAAAAAACAAGGAATTGATCCTTTAGAAACTTTATATAGGCAAAATGATGTATTAGCACATGACCCTGTAAGTATGGAAGAAATGAAAAAACAATTTGAAAATATTTTCAAAGATTTTGCTGAAAATATATCATTAGATGACATCAACAAAATTGACGGAGCCTTCACATTTGGCACAGACAACATAGACGAAGAAGATTTAGATGATAGTGAAAAGCCACATATTGCAGGAGCCGCCATTCCTTTAGGTAGTATATTTTCAAGTCTTCTTAATGGAGACGATGATCCAAACTTAGAATCTCAAGAAGAACTTGCATCACAAAGTAATTCAAGAAAAAAAATAAAAGTTGAAAAAAAGAAAAATCAAAAACAAAACAAAAAGAAAAAATATCTTGATACCTATGGAACTAACCTAACAAATAAAGCCAAAAATGGTGAGCTTGATATGGTTATAGGTAGAGACAAAGAAATACAAAGAATAATACAAATTTTAAATAGACGTTCTAAAAATAACCCATGCCTAATTGGTGAACCTGGTGTTGGTAAAACAGCTATTGCTCAAGGTTTAGCAATAAAAATAGCAAATCAAAATGTACCTGCAAAACTATTAAACAAAGAAGTATATTTATTAGACATGACTTCTGTTATAGCTGGTACACAATTTAGAGGTCAATTCGAATCTCGTATGAAAGGCATTATAGATGAATGTAAACAATATGGAAATATAATTCTAGTAATAGATGAAATACACAATATAATAGGTGCAGGTGATGGCGAACATTCTATGAATGCAGCAAACATTTTAAAACCAGCACTTTCTAATGGAGAAATTCAACTAATAGGAACAACTACTCTAAAAGAATATCGTAAATATATAGAAAAAGATTCTGCACTAGAACGTCGTTTTCAACAAGTTTTAATAGAAGAACCAAACACTGATGACTCTATAAAAATCCTAGAAGGAATCAAAAAATATTATGAAGAATACCATAAAGTAAAAATTTCTAATGATGTAATAAAACAAGCAGTTATAATGTCAGAAAAATACATTCATGATAGATTTTTGCCAGACAAAGCAATTGATATTTTAGATGAAGCATGTTCTCGCATCAATTTAGAAAATAAAGACTTATACAAATTAGAAATGCTAAAAAAAGAATTATCAGAAGTTCAAGCAGAAAAAGAAGAAGTAATTGCTGCTGATTCCACAGAAGACTACCAAAAAGCAGCTGATTTAAAAACACGTGAATGTCAATTAATCGAAAAAATAGATGACTTAAACAAAAAAATGAAACTAAAAAACTTAACAGTACAAGATATCGCCACAGTTATAGAAAGCTGGACAAAAATCCCAGTTAAAAAAATAACTGAAGAAGAAACTCAAAAACTATTAAATTTAGAAACAAACTTGCATAAAAGAGTTATTGGTCAAGATCAAGCCGTTAGTGTTGTATCAAGAGCAATCCGCAGAAATCGTGCTGGATTACAAAGTACAAAAAGACCACCTTCTTTTATATTTGTTGGACCTACTGGTGTTGGTAAAACGGAATTAGCAAAAAGCCTTGCTTTCGAAATGTTTGGAAAAGAAGATTCTATGATTAGAATAGATATGTCTGAATACATGGAAAGTCACTCTACAGCTAAATTAATAGGTGCACCTCCAGGATATGTTGGATATGATGATGCAGGACAATTAACTGAAAAAGTTAAAAGAAAACCTTATTCAATTATTCTATTAGATGAAATTGAAAAAGCCCATCCAGATGTATTCAATCTTTTACTACAAGTTTTAGATGATGGAAAACTAACAGACAGTCAAGGAAATACTGTAAGTTTCGCAAATACTGTTATAATAATGACTTCAAATGCAGGCTCTAATTTAAATACTAATTCTATCGGATTTGGAAAACAAACTATTGATAAAGGAAAAATCGAAGATACTCTAAAATCTACTTTCAGACCTGAATTTCTAAACAGAATTGATGAAATAGTTGTTTTCGATTCTCTAACTGAAAACGAATTAATTCAAATTGTCGATTTAATGCTAAAAGATACTCAAAAAGCACTAAAAGAAAAAGACATGAACTTAATTGTATCTGATACAGCAAAACATTTCATTTTAGAAAAAGGTACAAATATCAAATTTGGAGCAAGACCTTTAAGAAGAGCTATACAACGTTATATTGAAGATGAAATATCAGAAAAAATTCTAAGAGGTGAATTTTCAAATGGTCAAACAATTAATGTTGATTTTATAGATGATCATTTAACTTTTGAAGCAAAATAAATAATTTATAAAGTTTGAAAGGATGTAATTAAACATGCAAAAAAACATACCAAATATTCTAACTATTTTGAGGTTTATCCTCATACCCGTTATTTTATATTTTATTTTTACAGGACATTATCTATTAGGTTTTATATTTTTTACAATCTCTGGAATTACTGATATTTTAGATGGTGCAATTGCAAGAAAATTTAACCTTATTACTAATTTTGGTAAATTAATGGACCCTTTAGCTGACAAACTTACTCAGATTTCTGTTTTAGCAACACTTGTTTTCCAAAAAATCATACCTTTTTGGATTCTTATAATTGTACTTTTAAAAGAACTTTTAATGATTATCGGAGCATCTTTCCTTTATGGTAAAGATGTAGTAGTATACAGCAAATGGTTTGGAAAATTAGCTACTGTACTTTTCTATTTAGCAATTGTATGTTCTTTAATTATTAAAGAATTTGCTCTTACAGGAATCTGGCAAAACTTAGACTTTATTCTTTATTGCATTGCTGTTATAGCAACTATATTCTCTTTTATTATGTATGTTAAATACTTATATAAAGACGGATTTATAAATAAAAGTGATTTAAAAAAAGAAAAACAACCAGTTATTATCAATAAGAAAAATACACAAAAAAAATCTAATACTAAATAAATATTTTTATACATTATTATTTATTTGTACGCGAAATTTGTTAAACCAAATTTCGCATTTTTAATATTATAGGAATGTTCATCGAACTTCCTATAATATTAAATCTAACAATACACACTAACCCAATCTCTCTTTTACTCATAATCTTCTATTATCTGGCTCAAATTCTCCTTACCATAAACTTTTAAACCTTTTTCAATATCAATTTTATCTGTTTCTGTTAAATATTCTATAGATATATCTGTTTTTTCAAATTCTTTTTCTTCCCCATTTTCATTTAACAAATTCACTACAACTTTACCATCCACATCTCTCAATATATAATGTTCTCCACACTCTCCACTCTCTGATTTCAAAAGTACAAGTTCATTAGAATCAAATTCTTTAACAGCCCAATCCGGATACAATTCATTTATATCCCTTTCAGTTTTATTAACCAAATCTTGAGTAATATTTTTATACTGTCTTGAAACATGTCCACATTTCTCATATTTAGTTTCATAAACCACACTTGCATTAGGAGATAAACGTACACTTTCCTGACTACTAGCCTGAATATTCTCCTGCTCCAAACTATTCAACTCATTCCACTGTTCTGTACAATCATCTTCTATAATTTCAGCCAAACTATCCATCTTTGCTTGCTCAGAACTATGATTATTTTTTTTATACATTTTACTACCAGCATAAATTGCACACACTACAACACTTAATCCAGCCAATACTATAAAAAAATTTTTCACCACTAACACCTTTCCTTTCATAAACAAAGAACTCTTAATTATATTTTATATATTAATAAAATTGCAGAACAAAAGCGGACATTAATAACATTTGCACTTATTTAGACATTTTAAAGTCCGCGTCTTTGTTCGTGCGCGAAAATTTATGAAATAAATTTTCTGTGCATTGTTATTTTTGATTTATACTTTCAAATTTTAACATTTATTTTAGTATGTACTTATTTCAACTCTTTTATTCACATTTATCGTTATTTCACCAAATTCATCTGTCCTATATATTTTTACATTCAAATCATTCAATTTTTTTATAGTCTCTTTTGAAGGATGTCCAAATTTATTATTTTTTCCAACACCAATTAAAGCATATTTCGGATTAACTGCATTCAAAAAATTAATATTTGTTGAAGTTTTAGAACCATGATGTGCTATTTTTAATACTGTTGAAGCCAAGTTTTTTCCATAAATTTGCAAAATTTTCTTTTCTGCTAGTTCTTCTATATCACCTGTAAACAACATCGAAAAATTTTTATATTTTAACTTAAATACCAAAGAATTATTATTTATAGAATTCTCTAAAATCTTGTTTTTAGAATTTGGCCACAAAACCTCTAAGCATAAATTCTTCTCTATATTTATGTTATTTCCTGCTTCAACAAATTTCACAGCTATCTTTTTGTTTTTTGCAAGTACAATAATCTTTTTATAATTATCACTTTCTTCATATTGTTTACCCATTATAACTGTTTTAATTTTTATCTTTTCCATCAAATAAATAATTCCATCACAATGATCCAAATCTGTATGACTTATAATAACTACATCTATTTTTGTATACCCTCTATCTAAAACATAAGGTAACAATATATTTTTTCCAACATTAGAATATGCATTCCCTCCACCATCTATCAAAATAGATTTTCCATTTGGAGTAACTATAAATGTGCTATCACCTTGATTAACATCTATAAAATGAATACTTAAATCTTTAGGCACTATTTTAATAACAATTATAAAAATCATCAAAATAACACTCAATATTTTACTCACAATTTTCTTGTTATCAGAAAATCTATACTTTATATAAAACTTTAGCATTGCTATTATATTTCTAAATCTCTTTACAGTTGGGAGTATTTTAGGAGTTTTATACATATAAAAAACAGCAAAAAAACTAATTATAAAAAGAAAATAAAAAAATATTTGAATACAGTTTGGCGTTGCCACATATATACTTGAATATGGCAATTTTGAAACTTTTGATATAAAAATTAATATTCTTAAAACTATTTGTAAAATTAATGAAAATATTTTTGTGAATTTGATATTAAAGATAATACTTATTAAAAATATAAAACAAAAAATCATTATTGGACCTATTATAAATCCTATAATAACATTACTTAGAATAAAATATACATTTATTATATTAAAATGTACCAAACTGATTGGTAATATTACTAATTGTGCTGAAATTGTTACAGATAAAATATCAACTATTCTTTTTGAATTTATAACTTTTTCTAAAAAATTTTTTGAAATAAAATTTTGAAATAAAACTATTCCTAATGTTCCTCCAAATGAAAACTGAAAACTTAAATCTAATATTATATATGGATTTCTAATTAGTATTAATAACACAGCAATTGATAAACTTGTTAATATATCATTACATTTATAAAATATTTTTGAGCATATTAATATTATCCCCATAATTCCAGCCCTTACAATTGAAGCCGAAAATCCAGTTAAAAACATATATAACACTATTAAAATTATTGACATATAATATGATTGTCTTTTTCCTAAAATTTTTCCGAACACATACGTAGAAAATAAAATCAAATATGACATATGCATTCCAGAAACAGCTAAAACATGAGACATATTAGCATTTCTAAAATCTTCCTTTACATCATCTGATATTCCCGAAGTATCACCAAACATTAAACCTATAAAAACACTTGATATTTCATTAGGCAATAATGTATTTGCTTTTTCCTTCAAAATTTCAAATAAACTTATACTCCTACATTCCAAATACTCTATTGGTGTTATTATTTTATTTTCAATTATCTTTACATTTGTTAATTTAAAATTGCCTATTATCCCTTTAGTTTTTAAATACAATTTATAATCAAAACCTTTATAATTTCTTCTACTTGCCGGTTCTTCAAATTTACCCTCTAATTTTATTATATCCCCATATTTCATTGTAATTTTGTTATTACTTTTCTGATATACATATATATTTTTTTTATTAAACTTATATTCATTTCCATTTTGTATAATTGATTGTATTTTTACTTTATATATTTTACCATATTCATTTGATTTTTTTTCTCTCTCAACCTTACCTATCAACATTACATTTTCCACTTTTAATAATTTATCTTGAACATTTTCATACTCTTTTTCATTAAAATATATAACTCCACTTCCTATCACTGCTGAAATTGTTAAAATTAATATGGTTTTATGATTAATATATAATCGTATATATCTACTATATCTTTTTAACCTTCTCATCTTATTTTCATTAAATTTCAATAAGATTATTATAGCAATAAATATCAAAAAAAGAACTATACCTATCTGTAAGTATAGTCCCCCTAATATACCTATTATATAACCTATTGCTACAATTAAAATCGGTCTTTTCAATGAAAAATTCCTCCTCTAATTATAATTAATTTATAATTCTTCTACCTCCAGAAAATCCACCTGCTGCTTGCCCTAATGGTACAATACATACTGTTTTTCCTGGTCTTGGTGAATGTATTACATTACCACCACCAACATATATTGCAACATGACCTCTATATATTACTAAATCTCCTGCTTGTAAGTTTGCTTTTGATACAGCTGTTCCTACTCCTGATTGACCTCCAGATGTACGTGGTAATGATATTCCAAAATGTTTATATACATAAGACGTAAAACCTGAACAATCAAATCCAGTTGATGGAGATGATCCCCCATAAGTATATTTAGTTCCAATAAATTGTTTTGCATATGCTACAACACTTGCACCTGTTCCAGTACTTGTTGCAGTTTGTGTTGATGTATTTGTACTTGTATTTGCTTTTGTTGTTTGTGCACTTTGAGTTTGTGTATTTGTATTTGTAGTTGTTGTTGCAGCTTTATTTGCTGTTGCTATTCTTGATTCTGTTGCACCTCTTGATGTTTCTTGTTTTGTTGCTGACAATAGTGAAGATAAAATATATCCTTCTTTGCCATTTACACTTACTTTACTCCATCCATTTTCCTCTGATACAACTTCAACCTTTGTATTTATAGCCAATTGAACTACTATTGTTGATGTTCTATCTGAACTACTTCTTAAATTTACTGTTTCTGTATTTATATACATTGTTTTTGAAGTTTGTTTAACTGTTTCTGTTTGAGTATTTTGCACTTGTTGAGTTTCTTGTACATTGCTTTGTTCTTGTTGTTGAACATTTTGATTAGAATTTTCTTGCTCAAGATTTTGCTCCGTACTTGTTTCTTGATTTTTACTAGTACTTTCTTGTGTTTTAGTTTCCACTTTTTCTAGCTTTTCTAATTTATCAGCTATTACCCAACCTTGTTTTCCTTGTACAGTTACACATATCCAATTATTAATTGTATCTTTTACTTCTACTTCTGTATCCTTTTTTACATCTTCTAATTCTAATGCATTTATTAAAGGTATTACTTTTAGTTTTACATCTTCTTTTGTTTTATATTTTTCTACTGTATCTACTTCTATATCCTCTAATTTATTTGCTACTTCTACAGCTGTACTACTTCCTTCATTTACGCTATTTTCTGATATTTGTACATTTTCTGTAACATTATTGGTCTTTGTTGTGTTTTCATTATCTGTTTTTGTTGTTTCATTATTTAGTTGTACTAAATCTTTTCTTAAATATCCTGTTATATTTTTGTACTTAACTTTATACCATTCTCCTTTTGTTTCTAAAACTTCTACACTTTCTCCTTTGTTTACTAAGTCTAATATCTTAGAGCCTGAATTCGTTGTTTCTCTAAGGTTTGCTGTGTCTACCGTTACTTTTGCAGTATTAGCTGCTAGACTGGTATTCATAAAAAATAAGCTAGTTGATGTTATTATTATTGCTGTAATCCCTAATGTTAGCACATTTTTTATATTAAGTTTTATTTTCATTTTTCTTCTCCTTATTTTATTATATTCATTTTTTGAAAGTACTTTTCCTAATATAACATATTTTTCTTTTTTTGTCAAATTTGCCTTGTTGAAGTACACATAAAATGTATATAAAAAGAACAAAAGCGGACATTAATAGCATTTGCACTATTTAGAACATTTTAAAGTCCGCGTCTTTGTTCGCGCGCGAAAATTTATGAAATAAATTTTCTGTGCATTGTTATATGTAATATTCTAGGAAGTTCAGAGAACTTTCCTAGAATATTACAATATCGTAAAATTATTAACATTAAATCCTTTATTAATAATTTTACGATTACACATTAAATATTTTTATCAATAGCTGGTAATAATTGTTTTTTTCTTGAAACAACACCTTCTAAAAACATCATATTATCTTCTAATTTTTTTTCAAAGGCACTTTCTACAGAAATAACCTTTTCTCCCAAAGCAATAATTTGAGAATTACTATTTAAAATATCTGTTATTGCCAATACAAATAAAGCCAATCCTTCTTTGTTTATTTTTTCATTAATTGCATTTTCTAATTCAACTTTTCTTTTTAAAACATCTTCTATACTTACTGTATTTACTTGTGCTATCACAAATTTTACTCCATTTTTATCTAAGCTCTTAGCATCTAAATTTATTAATTCCTCAGCTGAAAAATCATCTAAATCTGTTCCTGCTTTTAACATTTCCAAACCATATTCTTCTACATTAATATTTGCTATTTTTCCTAATTCTTGCAATGCTTTTTTATCATATTCTGTTGTTGTTGGAGATTTTAACAATAATGTATCTGATATTATACTACTTGCCATTAATATTGCTTCTTTCTTTTCTATTTCGTGTCCAAATTGTTTAAATTGCTCAAATAAAATTGTTGAAGTACAACCATAAGGTTTAGCTATATAATATAAAGGATTTGAAGTTTCAAAATTAGCTATTCTATGATGATCTGTTACTCCTAAAATTTCTGCTTTTTCTATTCCTTCCACACTTTGATTAAATTCATTATGATCTACTAATAATACTTGTTGTCCTTCTTCTACTTTTTCTAGCAATTCTGGTGCTTCTATACCTAAATAATCTAATACATATTGTGTTTCTTTATTAACATTTCCTAATCTTCTTGCTTCAACACAATCCCAACCATTTTTATGACTTAATATCTCACTTACTATACTTGAACAAATTGAATCTGTATCTGGATTTTTATGACCAAAAACTAATACTTTATTTTCCATTTCAACATTACTCCTTACTATTTTTAATTTTCACATATTTAGTTACCTTTTTTACAATAAATTTTATAACTATTCTTATTTAATCTCATTTTTTATATTTTCTAATTCTTCCTTTGTAAACATATATTTTTTATTACAAAAATGGCATGTTAATTCTGCCTTTTCATCTTCATTTATAATTTTTTCTAATTCTTTCTTTCCTAAAGTCTTTAAAGCATCTGACATATGTTCTTTTGAACAATCACATTCATATACTGGGGTTATATTCTCCTCCAATATTTGTATATTATTATCTCCTGTTATTTTTTCTCCTATTTCTTTTAATGTTAAATTTTGATCTAACATTTTTGATATTGCACCAGCTTTAAATATATTTTTCTCAACATTTGATATATCTTCTTCTGTTGCATCTGGCATTGGTGTTATAATATAACCTCCTGCTGATTTTACTCCCTCTTTATTTACTAAAACTCCTAATCCAACTGCAGTATTTTTTTGCTCTGATTTCACAAAATATTCCGCAAAATCTTCTGCTATTTCTCCTGATACCAAAGGGCATATTCCTACATAAGGTTCTTTTAAACCTATATCTTTTATTACATTTATATATCCACTTGTTCCAATTGCTCCTGAAACATCTATTTTTCCAAATTCATTTAATGGAATATCTACATGAGGTTCTGTTACATAACCTTTTAATTTTGGGAAATTATTTGCAGTTACTAATAAATTACCTGCTGGTCCATTTCCCTTTAGTTGTACAGTTATTTTATCTTTATTTGATTTCATTTCTGATGCCATTATACTAGTAATTGTAAGTAATCTTCCAAATACAGCTGTCATTACAGGACTTAAATCATGTACTTTTCTTGCTTCTTCTACTAATTTAGTTGTATTTGCACACACAACTGATATTCTTCCATTATAAGCCAGCATTCTTACTATTTTATCATTGTTCACACTAAAATCTCCTTTCTTCAGATTTTTTTCTGTTTTTTAATATAACACATTATTATTATTTTGTCAAAATCATTTACATAAATTCTAAAATATGATATACTACCTATACACTAAAAAAGGAGGTATATGTTTTACAAAAATAATTATTGTTGTAAAGAAACCCGTTAACATTGAATTATTAAAAAGGAGACTAATATGCCCGGATATTTTATTCACTTGGCGTCAGCACCAGAAAAACTTCGGAACTCAAAAATTGGATTATTAGGAATTATCGCTCCAGACTTATGGAAAAAACATACTCCAACAGAACTGGAATATGACAAACTCTTTTCAAAATGTATCATTGACAAGCCACGTTATGAAGAAGTACTGTTACTCTGTGATGCAAGTCATGGTGGAACACATTTTGGCTCAGAACCTTCTGACACCAACCATGCAAATTTTTCTGCAATAAGAAAAATTTTAGAAGATGGCAAACTTGATGGCAACAGCCTTTTTATTACAGGTTATATGCATCATCTAATGGTAGATAAATTGTTTTACTCAAATAAGTCTATTTGTGATATTGACAAATTCAATCAGGATTTCAATAAACATCCTGATTTAGCAAAACAAGTTTTACACAACGATTGGAATAAAACCAATCTTGCTCTAGCAACTGTGTATCCAGATTTGACTTCTATTATAAAAACTATGCCTGAAAAAGTGCAGACCGTAGTAGAATTTAAAAATGGTACACCTACATACATTTCTTTAGATTCATTATTTAGTTTTATTGAAGAAATGCGAAAAAAAATAGTTTTAACCGATTTAATAAGTTTCTAAAAATCAAAAGGTCTTTGGACATTGCCAAAGACCTTTTGATTTTTTTTGTATTATAAGAAAAAGTCATGATTAATATTATATAATCATAACTTTATATTACTATCTATCATCTTGATGAACTTGAAACATATCTTTACTTTCACCACAAACTGGGCAAACCCATGAATCTGGTAAATTTTTAAATTCAGTTCCTGGTTTTATGCCTGCTTTCTCATTCCCAACTTTTGGATTATATATATATTTACACTGTAAGCACTCATAAGATTCTTTTCCTGTTCTTTCTGGTGAAAAATTTCTATAACCTGCCACTATTGCAACAATTACAATAAGTAAAAATGAAAGTGCCTTCCATATCCCACTATCACATATTATTATTGCAAACATACCTAATATAGCACTAACACCATAAAGCAATATAACTGCTTGTTTTTGACTATATCCTTTAGCTAATAATCTATGATGCAAATGCCCTTTATCAGCTTTAAAAACTGCTTTTATTGATTTTCCCTTTATTATTCTTCTTACTATTGCCATAAAAGTATCAAATATTGGTAAACCCAAAACTATTAATGGTAATACAATTACAGCTGCTGTATATGTTTTTGCTGAACCTAATATTGATATTATTGATAAAGAAAATCCTAAAAAATTTGATCCAGTATCCCCTAAAAAAGTCTTAGCAGGTGAAAAATTATATGGTAAAAATCCTACTAAAGCCCCTGCTAAAGCTGTTATCAAAACTATTGACACCATTGATGAACCATTTAATACAAATATTATTAATAATGATACAGCTGATATTACAGATATACCAGATGATAAGCCATCTAACCCATCTATCAAATTTATCGCATTTGTTACTATTACTATCCATACTATTGTTAAAATTACAGATATAACTTCATGCATCTCTGGAAAATTTAGAAATGGCAATGTTATTCCATCTATAGTTATTCCAGATAATACAACTATTATTGCTGCTAATAACTGTCCTGTCAACTTTGTTAGAGGCTTTATTGTTTTTGTATCATCTATTACACAAAAAATTGCTAATATTATTATTGCTATAAAAAATCCTATTAATTTTTTTGCATATTGTTCTACTCCAAATAAGTTTATTGTTTTTTCCAATGACATTACTATTAATAAATATATTGTTGATACTAAAAAACCTAGTATTACTGCTGGTCCTCCAAATTTAGGTATTGTTCTTTTGTGTGTCCTTCTTTTATCTTTTGGTATATCTTCTGCACCTATCTTTTTTGCTATTTTCATAGTATATGGCGTTGCTACAAATGCTACTACAAATGCAAGTATAAATGCAATGGCTATATCTCCCCACATATTAATACCCCCCATATCCTATATTTATTTCATATTATTTCTTTCTATCTCTTCTAACATTTTTAATCTTTCTTCATACTTTCCACCTTTAAATTCTGAAGCCAACCAATTTCTTATTATACATATAGTTTCATTTTCTGTTAAGTAATCTGCCCCTAATGTTATTACATTTATATCATCATCCGCTTTCGCAAATTTTGCAGATTCCTCATTATATATTGCAGCAGCTCTTATCCCTTTGAATTTATTTGCAACTACTGTCATTCCAAATCCCGAACGACATATTAGAATTCCTTTATCTGCCTCTCCGTTTTGAATTGCTTCTGCAACTTTTTTTGCATATATTGGATAATCTGTCCTTTCTTCACTATTTGTCCCATAATCTTTATATTCTATATCTTTTTCTTCTAAATATTTTTTTATTTTTTCTTTTAATTGGTATCCTCCATGGTCACTTCCAATTGCTATCATATTTATCACTTCTCCTTGTTTTTCTTTTATATTATTTATCTTTTAATCGTATTTATAAAAATTTAACATAACATATTCTGTAATTATTATCTTTTACAATATATCACACTTACATTTACTTTACAAGGAATTTTCTAAAATTCTATGTAATTTTTCTGTAAACACTTGCCAAACATGAAAAAGTATGGTAGAATAGCTAATGTTATAGTGTAATATTGACTAAGAGGAGGTGCTAGATATGCCAAATATTAAATCAGCAAAAAAGAGAGTTAAAGTAATTGAGAAAAAAACTTTAAGAAATAATATGATAAAATCTGGATATAAATCAGCTATTAAAAATTTTGAACAAGCCATCGAAGCTGGAAATATGGATGAAGCTAAAAAATTATTTTCAGAAGCTACAAAGAAAATTGATCAAGCTTGTACAAAAGGTGTTATTGTTAAAAACACTGCTGCTAGAAAAAAATCTAGTTTATCAAAAAAATTAAATTCAGCTATGGCTTAAGTTTAATTTAAAATAAAGATTATGCATAGTTTTTATTAAAAAAAATATTGAATTATAGTAAAATATAATTCAATATTTTTTTGGTCAAAACTTCCATTGATTTGCATATCAATATATGCTAACATCAATTTAGGTGATGCTTATGAAAAATAAAATAAAAGATACAATAAAAAATTTAGACCAAAAAACAAAATTAATAATAAAAAATGGAATTACATTTTGTATCATATTATGCATATTATCAATCTCACTTCTAATTACATATATTTTTTGGTTTTCAACACCTCTAATTTTTAATATTGGAATTATGCTCTTCCAAATAAGTTTACTATTTTCTGTAGAATTTTTAATTTGCGGTATTGTAGTAGATTCTTTAAAAAAAAGATTAATTTAAAACTGAAATTTTACATCTTTACCTTTAAAAACAGAATTTGGCAAATATCTTAACCAATATTCAAGCCCTCATTACTAAGAAAATCTTAATAATAAGGGCTTGAAAAGTTGAAGCTTAAAATTTTAATATTCTCACTATTTATTCAATTCAGCTAAAAACAGTTCATTCAACATTTTAGGATTTGCCTTTCCTTTTGTTTGTTTCATAGCTTGTCCAACTAAAAATCCTAAAGCTCTATCTTTTCCAGCTTTAAAATCTGCAATAGATTGAGGATTCTCATCTAATATTTTTAGAACTATCTCTTTTATTGCACCTTCATCTGAAATTTGAATCCATCCTTTTTCCTTTATAATATCTTCTGGATCTCTTGGATTTTCAAATAATTCTACTAAAACCTTTTTAGCAATACTTGAACTAATTGTACCTTTGTCAATTAACATCACTAATTTTGCCAATTGTGTATAATCAAATGGTATTTGTATTGGCTCCATTTCTGTTTCATTTAATATTCTTGATATATCTGATATAATCCAGTTATTTACAGCTTTTGCATTATTACATACTTCTGTAGCTTTTTCAAACAAATCTGATAAATACTTAGATGATGTTATAATATTCGCATCTTTCTCTGATAATTTATACTCATTCATATAACGTTCTTTTCTACTTTCTGGCAATTCCGGTAATGATTTTTTAATATTTTCTATATACTCTTCTGATAATTTTATAGCCACCAAATCAGGATCTGGAAAATATCTATAATCTTGAGCATCTTCTTTATCTCTCATTGAAAAAGTTTTTCCTGAAACTTCATCCCATCTTAATGTTTCTTGTTCAACCTTTCCTCCATCTTCTATAACATCAATTTGTCTTTGCACTTCATATTCTATTGCTCTTGTTATACTTCTAAAAGAATTCATATTCTTCATTTCAGTACGAGTTCCTAATTTTGTATCACCTTTTTTACGAACAGATACATTTACATCTGCACGCAAAGAACCTTCTTGCATTTTACAATCTGAAACTTCTATATATTCCAATATTGATTTTAGTTTTTTCAAATATTTTTCTACTTCTTCTGCACTTCTTAAATCTGGTTCTGAAACCATTTCTATTAATGGAACACCTGCTCTATTCAAGTCTACTAAACTTCCACCTGCAAATTCATCATGATTTAATTTTCCTGCGTCTTCTTCAATGTGAATTCTTAATAAACGTATTTTCTTTTTACCTTCTTCTGTATCTATTTCTATATATCCATGTTCACAAAGTGGTTTGTCAAATTGTGATATTTGATATGATTTTGGTAAATCTGGATAAAAATAGTTTTTTCTATCATTTTTACTATCTCTTGATATTTCACAATTTGTTGCCAATCCTGCTTTTACCGCATATTCTACTACCTTTTCATTTAATACTGGTAATGTTCCTGGCATTGCCATACATATAGGACATACATGTGTATTTGGTTCTGCTCCAAAACTTGTTGGACATGAGCAGAATATTTTTGTTTTTGTTGATAATTCTGCATGGACCTCTAGTCCAATTACTACTTCATAATCATTCATTTTTATTCATTCCTTTCGCACTTCACTCAAAGGCACACATAGTAATAAAAGTTCTTTAATTCTTTCAAACTACAAATCCCTTATTTCTATATTTAGATTTTAAAGGAATACTATTTTGCACCTCTAGTTATTTAATAAATTTTGGTGAATATTTTTCTCTGAATTTTGTTTTTTGTTCAAAAATATATGCCATATTTAATAATTTTTCTTCATCAAATTTATTTCCTATTAGTTGCATTCCAACTGGCATTCCTTCACTATCAACACCAGATGGAATAGAAATTCCAGGTAAGCCTGCAATATTTACAGAAACTGTACATATATCTGCCAAATACATCTCTAACGGATTATTTGATTTCGAACCAATATCAAATGCCACAGTAGGTGCTGTTGGTGTTAATATTACATCATATTTTTCAAATGCTTTATTAAATTCATTCATAACTAAAGTACGTACTTGTTGGGCCTTTTTATAATAAGCATCATAATATCCTGATGATAACACATAAGTTCCTAAAATTATTCTTCTTTTTACTTCTGGTCCAAATCCTTCACTTTTTGATTTCTTATAAAGTTCTTTTAAATTTGAAAATTCTGGTGTTCTATAACCATAACGTATTCCATCAAATCTACCCAAATTTGAACTTGCCTCTGCACACGCTATTATATAATAAGTTGCCAATGAATATTTAGCTATATCCAATGAAAATTCTTCAACATCTGCGCCTAATTCTTTATATGTATCTATTGCTTGTTGTAATTTTTCTTTTACTTCAGCATTTATTCCTTCTCCAAAAAATTCTTTAGGAACACCTATTTTCTTTCCACTTATATCATTCTTTAAGTTTTTAGTATAATCCTTTTTCGGTATATCAGCTGATGTTGTATCTTTTTCATCATGTCCTGCAATTAAATTTAATAATATTGCTGCATCCTCTA
This sequence comes from Clostridium sp. 27_14, assembly GCA_001916035.1. Taxonomy (GTDB): domain Bacteria; phylum Bacillota; class Clostridia; order TANB77; family CAG-508; genus CAG-269. The sequence continues at coordinate 47,338 of MNRQ01000020.1, forward strand.
CATCTTTTGTTATTGGTCCTATTTGGTCTAATGATGATGCAAATGCTACTAATCCATAACGTGATACTAATCCATAAGTTGGTTTTAATCCTACAACTCCACAAAAACTTGATGGTTGTCTTATTGATCCACCTGTATCACTTCCTAATGCCCAAGGCACCATATTTGCTGCAACTGCTGCCGCACTTCCACCTGATGAACCTCCTGGTACCTTATTCAAATTCCATGGATTAAATGTTTTATGAAAATATGAATATTCTGTTGAACCTCCCATTGCAAATTCATCCATATTTAATTTTCCTAAATCTATTAAATTTTCTGAATTTAATTTTTCCACAACTGTTGCATCATAAGGTGACACAAAATTTTCTAACATACGTGAACTACATGTTGTTTTTATTCCTTTTGTACACATATTATCTTTTATTCCTATAGGTATCCCTGCTAACTTATTAGTTATTTCTCCTGATTCTCTCTTTTTATCTATATTTTTTGCTTGTTTTAAAGCGTCATCTTCTAATGTTGTTACAAATGCTTGTACTTCTGGTTCTTTTTCTTTTATTCTATCAACATAACTTTGTGTTATTTCTGTTGATGTTAGTTCTTTTTTCTCTAATTTTTCAATTAATTCATGAACTGTTAATTCAGTAATATCCATTTCTATCACATTCCTTTCTCTATGCCTAAATATGCCTAAAATTCATTTAAAAAATTTTAACTTCAATAATTTCAAGCTACATTTTCATTTAGTTTATTACTTTTGGTATTTTAAACATATTTTGTTCTTTTTCTGGTGCATTTTGCAATAATGCATCTCTATCTTCAAATACTTTTATTTCATCTTTTCTAAATACATTTTTTGCTTCATTTGCTCCTATTGTTATATCCAATCCGTCTACAGGTGCATTATTTACAGTATTTGCAAATTCCAATATATCTTGCAAATGTTCCAAATATGTTTCTACTTCATCATCATTTAAAGTCAAATCTGCTAATTTTGCTATATGCAAAATCTCCTCTTTGCTTACTTTCATGTAACCATCTCCTATTTTTAATTTTTCATATTATATAACGCTTTTTTAAAAATTACAAGTAAACTTTTTAATTTTTTATTGACAAATACGAATAAAGTATGTAAAATAGTAAACAATATAGAAAGTTAAAAACTTTCACAAGATATCAAAATGCGTTTGTACAATGCAAAACAATTAGAACTTACTTTAAGAGAATAAGGGTCGCCGGCTGTAAGCCCTTTAAGGTCAACCTAATTTGTGAAACACATTGGAGCATATTTTATAAAGTGGAAAATATATCATATTTTATATTTTCAAGCTGGGTGGTACCGCGGAATTATTTCGTCCCTGCATATATATGCATTGGACGTTTTTTTGACGTCCAATAATGAGGTTACCATTGAAAAAATTACTACTCACAATTTTTCAATTAATTATACCTCGGGAAAGGAATGGTGTAATAATGAATGATTACAGAACACACAAATGTGATGAAATTAGCCTTTCAGATATAGGCAAAAAAGTTAAAATATCAGGTTGGGTTCAAACAATTCGTGATTTAGGAGGGTTAGTTTTCTTAGACATAAGAGATATGTACGGAATTACACAAGTTGTAACTTCAGGAAAAGCAGAAGATGTTGATTTTGCTTCACATATTCCATTAGAATCTACTGTTACAGTATATGGCGAAGTCAAAAAACGTGACGAAGAAACTATCAACACAAAACTAAAAACAGGATTAGTTGAAATTAGAATTGAAGAAATCACTATTTTAGGAAAAAGAACAAAAAATCTACCTTTTGAAATTAACACAAAACAAGACATTAGAGAAGATTTACGCTTACAATATCGTTATTTAGATTTAAGAAGCGAAAGATTAAAAAATAATCTTATCTTAAGAAGTAAGGTTATACAATATTTAAGAAATCAAATGATTGAACAAGGATTTTTAGAGGTTCAAACTCCAATACTAACAAGTTCTTCACCAGAAGGAGCCAGAGATTACCTAGTTCCTAGCAGATTACATCCTGGAAAATTTTACGCTTTACCACAAGCACCACAACAATTTAAACAATTACTAATGGTTTCTGGTATTGATAAATATTTTCAAGTAGCACCATGTTTTAGAGATGAAGATGCACGTGCAGATAGAGCTCCTGGTGAATTTTATCAATTAGACATGGAAATGAGTTTTGCAACTCAAGAAGATGTTTTTAATGTAATGGAACCTGTTATGTATAATACTTTTAAAAAATTCTCTGACAAAAAAATTGCTAATTATCCATTTCCAAGAATCACATATAAAGAAGCAATGTTAAAATACGGTTCAGATAAACCTGATTTAAGAAATCCTTTATATATTATAGACCTATCTGACTTTTTCAAAAAATGTACTTTTAAACCATTTATCAACAGAACTGTCAGAGCTATAAAAGTAGAAGGTCACATGTCAAAAGGATTTCATGAAAAAATGCTTGATTATGCAAAGTCTATTGGAATGGCCGGTCTAGGATATTTAGAGGTTCAAGAAGACATGAGTTTTAAAGGTCCAATTGATAAATTTATACCTGACAATCTAAAGCAAAGTCTGATCACTTTAGCCGATTTACACAAAAATGACACTATTTTCTTTATAGCAGATAATGAAAAAAGAGCCACAGAACTTGCCGGACAAATAAGAATGGAACTAGGTAAAAGATTAGAGCTAATAGATAATAATGTTTTCCAATTCTGTTGGATAATAGACTTTCCAATGTTTGAATTAGACGAACATGACAATCATTTTCAATGCCACAAGGAGGATTAGACGCTCTAGAAAATCAAAATCCTTTAGACATTTTAGCATATCAATATGACATTGTTTGTAACGGTATTGAACTATCTTCTGGTGCAGTTCGTAACCATGACATAAACATTATGCTAAAAGCCTTTACAATGGCAGGATATACTGAAGAAGAAGTAAAAACTAAATTTGGCGCTTTATACACAGCATTTCAATTTGGTGCACCACCACACGCTGGAATCGCCCCTGGTATTGACAGAATGTTAATGCTATTATCTAATTCAGAAACTATCAGAGAAGTAATAGCATTCCCTCTTAACAGTAAAGCCGAAGACCTAATGATGGGAGCACCAGGAAATGTCAGACGTGACCAATTGCGTGATGTACACATATAGAACAAAAGCGGACATTAATAGCATTGGCACTTATTAAAACATTTTAAAGTCCGCGTCTTTGTTCGTGCGCGAAATTTGCAAAGCAAATATCGCGGCATTGTTATTTTTAATATTCTAGGAAGTTCGGAGAACTTTCCTAGAATATTATAAAAGAGGGTTCTCTTCAAAGAAAGCCCTCTTCATATATTTATATGTTATTTATTTTCTTATTTTTTGTTTACTAAATCTTTTAATGCTTTACCAGCTTTAAATACTGGAGCTTTTGATGCAGGTATTTTGATTTCTTCTTTAGTTTGAGGATTTCTACCTTTTCTAGCAGCTCTTTTTCTAACTTCAAAAGATCCAAAACCAACTAATTGAACTTTGTCTCCTTTTTTTAGTGTTTCTGTTACAACATCAACAAAAGCATTAACTGATGCTTCAGCTACTTTTTTTGTGTCTCCTGTTTTTGCAGCTATTGCTGCGATTAAATCAGCTTTGTTCATTTAAATTACCTCCTATAAGATTAAATGTTATGTACGTTTATCGCCTGAACTTAGCAATAACTGTACTATTTAAAATTATTCGCCATATTTCGATTAAATCCTTCTTTTTTTTTATTTTTTTTGAAAATTCTTTAATTTTTAGGGCTTTTTTCTACTTTTAGCAATTTTTTCTAATTTTTATTTTATAAATTAGCAATATTTTTTCATTTAGCTAAACTTTAATAAATTTTCATTTTCTCTAAAATTCCATATATTTTGTTACCACTAGGTAACTGTAAAATTTCCTCCTTTGAAAAAACTCTTAAAGCAACTATAGCTAAAACATATATTATTACTGCAACAATTATTGCTATTAGTGTAGCCAATTTTTTAGCAATTATACCAATTAATACAGAATATGTAAAATATGAACAAATTCCCATAATAGTTACAGCAACAAGTGGTTTTATTAAAATCTTTGAAATTGGTAAATTAAGTTTAATATTTTTTCTTAATGCTGTACTAGCTATTGTAAAAGCTACAACATGACATACTACAGATGCCCACGCTGCCCCACAAGCTCCAAAAGCTGGGTTTGGAACTAATATCAAATTTAAAACCAATTTTGCAAGTACTCCGGCACCCAAACGCCACCGTTGGTACCATTAATTTTCCATATCCTTGTAATGCTCCATTTATTGTTTGATCTAATATTGTAAATATTATTGTTAAAGAACTTATTTGTAATATTGCTTCACCAGCACTTGCATTTGGAAACAATAAACTTAAAATTGGTCCTGCAAATATAAACATTCCAACAGTACATGGTAACCCTATTAACATTGATATTAATAATGAAAAAGATGTTTTTTCCGTTATAGTCTTTTTGTCTTTTCTAGCCTTTGCTGCAGATATTGCTGGTACTAATGCTGTAGAAAATGCTACATTTATTGAAAGTGGCAAACTTGTAAGCATATCAACTTTACCACCCAAAATTCCATATTGTACCAAAGCCTCATCTTCTGTCATAAATTGTTTTAAACTTCTTACTACAGTAAAAGAATCTATATTCTTATTTAATGATGACATTATTGCTGTTAAAGCTATTGGAGTTGAAACTAATAAAACTTTTTTTATAATACTTTTTACTTTTTCATATTTATAATTTACTGTTGATTTTATCTCTCTTGCCCTTTCCATTTTTTCTGTTTGGTAGTACATATATAAATATCCAAAACCTGCAAAAGTAGCAAGTGTTGTTGCAAGTGTTGCACCTGCTGCCATCCATTCTGTTGAAACATGTGATATTATTGCAACTATCTCAACTATAATTATTGTTAAAACTGTTTTAAAAATTTGTTCTAAAGTCTGTGATCTTGCTGTAGCCTTCAATTCTTGTCTACCATTAAAATATCCTCTCATAACAGATGCTATTGCTACAAAAAATATAGCAGGTGATAATGCAACCAAAGTCATTTCTGCTTCTGGTATTTGCAACCAACTATATGCTATTACATGTGCACCTAAAAATAGTAATAGGCTACCTACTAATCCAATCACTGCAAATGTTGCAAATGCTACTTTAAATATTCTATAAGCACCTCTATGGTCTCCTATTGCTACTTTTTCTGATACTAATTTTGATATTGCATTTGGCACTCCTATTGATGATATTGTCAACAGCATTGCATATATTTGATAACTACTTGATACTATTCCATTTCCTTTGTCCCCAAAGCCTTCTCTATTTGTTAAATAAAGTGTATATACCATTCCTAATAATTTTATTAAAACTTGCGAAAACATCAAGGTTATTACACCTTGTAAAAAACCTTGTTTGTTTGTTTTTTCCGATTGTTTATTTCTTACTTTTGTCATTTACTCCCTCCTTTTCCATTTAAACTACTTTTTATCTTACTATTCATTTTATGCAAGTTTTTTCTTATAATAGTATTTTATATTATAAATTCAAAAAAATTTTTTATCAATAGTTTTAACCAATTTTCCAAAAAAATATTGACAAATGCTGATTTTTGTAATAAAATATGTAAACGTAAAACAGTTTGAAACTTAAAACCAAAAGTTTCTCCCCGGTAACTTTGGCAATAAGTTCATATAAAATTTAAGGTTAATAGGAGGGTATTATCAATCATGAATAATACAACATATAGCGCTAAAAAAGGCGAAGTAGAAAGCAAATGGTATATTATTGATGCAGCTGAAAAACCATTAGGTAGAGTTGCTACAGAAGCTGCTAAATTATTAAGAGGAAAACACAAACCAACATTTACACCAAACATTGATACAGGTGATCACGTTATCATAATCAATTGTAAAGATGTAAAATTAACAGGAAATAAAATGGACCAAAAAATTTACAGACATCATTCAGGATACATTGGTGGAATGAAAGAAGTTCCAGCTAGAGTTATGTTAGAAAAAACTCCTGAAAAAGCTATGATGTTAGCTGTTAAAGGTATGTTACCACACAACTCTTTAGGTAGAACACAACTAAAAAAATTAAGAGTTTATGCTGGTAGTGAACATCAAAACCAAGCACAAAAACCAGAAATATGGGAGGTTAAATAAAAATGGCTAAAACAGAAAATATTGTTTATTATGGTACAGGTAGAAGAAAATCTTCTGTAGCAAGAGTAAGATTAGTAGAAGGTTCTGGAAAAATCACAATAAATGGAAAAGATATTGATGAATTTTTCGGATTAGAAACTTTAAAAGTTATTGTTAAACAACCTTTAACTGTTACAAATACAACAACTAAATATGATGTAATTTGTACTGTAAAAGGTGGCGGATTTACAGGTCAAGCTGGAGCTATACGTCATGGTATTGCAAGAGCTTTAAATGAAGCTAATATAGAATACAGACCAGCTTTAAAATCAAATGGATTCTTAACAAGAGATCCACGTATGAAAGAAAGAAAAAAATACGGTCTTAAAAAAGCTCGTAAAGCTCCACAATTTAGCAAGAGATAAAAAGAGCTTTTATCAAAATCAATTCAACCTCAGAAGTTTCAAGACTTCCGAGGTTTTTTATTGCTGTTCGGTAATTTTTACTTTCAAACGTCTGCAAGCATTGAAATATCAATGTTTTTATTTTTATATTTGTTTGCACTTTAAATTTGTAATATACAAGTAATATGCTAGTAATATACAAATTTATTTTTTATAGTCATAATTTATCTAAAACGCACAAAAAACTAACTATGCCTCTTTATTATTTTTGGCATAATTAGCTTTGTATTTCTTAATACAACAAATCGTTATTTAAATAGATTGTAATTTATCGGTGAGGTTATCATTATTTAAAATTTTGTAAAAACGCCAACTCTTTAATAAAGAATTGGCGTTTTTAGCATCACTTATGTTTTACTTTTTTGCTTTTTTGAAAACTTGGCTCTCTTTAATCCAGGGTGCTAAAACTACGATTTTATCCTCTGTATCTAAATCAATATACATAGGAGCATTAATGTAAACTTGTTCTCCTTTAGTAGCTTGATTCATATACACTGGATCATAGCATTCCACTTTTACTAATCCATAATGCTTGTTATAGACAGTATAATACGTTGGCCATAAGAAAGCATTACTTGAGTCCACTACTTCAGCATCCGAACAGAAAGTTTCGAGTTTATGGAGTCTACGGTTTTCCTGCATTTCTAGATAATTGTTTCCCAAAATTGGTTGCATCCAAAATCTTCTGCCTTTTATTAGTCCTACTGTTCTATTGCATTCTTGTTCTAACATTTCATCTAATGTGTCGAATGATGCATATTTTTTTCTTCTTGAAAAAATTAGGCTTAAATCTGCTTTATCATATAATTTAATAAAACGATTTTCTTTTAAAAGTCTAAAATTTTTTTGAAGTTTTTTAATAGATTCAATTCCTTTAACAACAATATCAATATCAGAATTTTCTTGATATCCTTCAATCAGGATGCTTCCTTCAATTCCAATATCATCTAGAGCAATCCCTAACTCAGTTATCATAATGCTAATTATCAATTTAGTATCTCTTAAAATTGCTTCATCTCCATCATATTGATAAAGTTCTTTTGCTTTATCAAATGGATTATAAATCCTTTCAATTTCGCTTACATCAAATAAGCATAGTTCTTCTCCAAACCTATTCACTTTTCCAACCTGTGTATTTGTAAAAAGTTTTGAATATAAAATAGATTCTTCAATTGAGTTGTTTCTTCCATAATAATATCCATTGATAACTCTTGAATCTCTTTCTGTAGCATCAACACGGAAATACTTAGGAATTCCAATAACTTTTCCTGATTCATCATAGCAATGTTCTGACACTGTATGGCAAATTGTACCATCTTTCAACTTAAAATAATACGGAAAATTTATCAACTCCTCAATACTTTCAACGTTATATAATTGCTTAACTTCAAAATACAATCTGTTTGCATTAGAGGAATGAATAGTATTCTTTAAAATACTTAATCCATACTTTTTTCTAAGAGTACCTTCAACACTAGAAGATGGATTTGTTGCTCCGACAAAATCATTAAACCGATTTACAGCATTAGATGCTTTTATAAGGAAAAAAACCGAAATTCCTGATGTCATATAGCTTAATAACTCCAGAAAATATGGTTGTTCTTTACTTTCATGATACAGCACACATACATCATCTACAGTAAGCCGTTTTTGAACAAAGTTGGTAGTTTCAAATCCCTCTTTTTGAATATCCTTGATAATATTATCAACAATATTTCTTTCATAAGCATCAGGTTTCAATACACACAAAGTTACATTGTCTTCAATTCTTGCATTATACATAATGATACCTCCATTTAATTGTGATAAAAGAATCCCTTTATCTAAACTAAGTAACCTACAGAAGAAATTATACCATCTCTTATATATCTTTGTCAATACATTATGTAAACATTAGCTTTTATATAAATATTCCTTTTGTATCTGATAATCCAACAATTTCATTATAAGGACTTGTATAAATCTTTTCATTATTACAATAATCGATTACCTGATCTAAATTATTAATAATTTTCTTAAACCCCTCTATATATAAGTCAACTATATCAGGATTAGTTAGATAAAACGGTGCTGAACTTGTATCTCCTATAGCAAAAGTATTATCTATTACTGCTAATGTATTGTCATGGTTAATATCCGAATAATTTTGTCTATATAAATCTATATACTCTTCATTAAATAACCAAGGATATAATTTTGATTTATCTTGACTAAATACTTGTTGAAAAATTGGTTGTTTATAAACTGGATGAGTTTGGTATAATCTTGTTGTTAATCCTTCTTCTTTTAATATATTCATAATTAATTTTCTAAATTTTCCAGTATTTTTTATATTTAAGTCTGATGTATTGCAAGATATTCTATATAAATGATATACATGTTCATATCCTTTTTCTATTATTGGTGGTACTAAAAAATCTGTTTTATTAATTAAAAAATCTGTTAATTTATTTGCATTATTTTTAATTTTGCTTATTGTTGTGTTAAAATGTTCTAATTGATATTTTAGAAAAATGCAATTTAATGCACTAGGTTTATAATTATAACCATATGTAAATGAATTATAATAAAAATTATAATCTCCCTCTATTATTTTTTGTGCATATGTTTTTACAGAATTTGCATTATTAAATAAGTCCACGTTATTTGTACAAATTCCTCCTAGTTCACCACATGAAGCTAATTGCTTTACTGGCATAAAACTAAAACATCCTACATCTCCATATGTTCCAACATATTTATCATCAATTTTTGCTCCAAATGCTTGAGCACAATCCTCAATCAACTTTATATTATAGTCATCAGCAATTTTTCTAATTTTTTTAAGATTACAAGGATATCCTTGCATATGTACTGCAATTATAGCTTTTACTTTTTTAAATTTATTTAATAATTTAATGACATTATTTTCGTCTATATTGTATGTATCTGGCTTTATATCAGCAAATATTGGTATAGCTCCAACCCTTAATACTTGGAATGCAGGAGCAGCAAAAGTCCATGATGGTACAATAACTTCATCTCCATATGTAACATTACATGCTATTAATGCAGAATGTATTGCAGAGGCTCCTGAATCAAAAAAAGAAAAATATTTCGTATGCAAGAAATTTGACATATCATTTTCAATTTCTGAAATTTTATCATTTTTATTGGATACAAATTCTCGTGAACTTAAATATTCATTTAATATTTCCATATTTTCTACTTTGGGTGGCCATACACTTCTAAAATCATTTACATTATCGCAAATTTTTTTGACTCTTTGTTAAAAAATACTAAATCATTCATAATCTTTTTCTCCATTATTATATTTTTTATTTTAATATATCAAACTATAAATAGTTAAAAATTTGTGCTGGATATAAAATCAATTCTTTATTTTTAAATTTATCAATATCTACCCATACTGCCTCAGTTTCTATACCATCATCTAGCAAGTCATATTTTTGTTGATAATCTTTATCATTAATATATGCCTCATAAAATAATATTAGTTCATGTGCATCTTTTCCTTTATAATTAAATATATTTTCCGAAATCCCTAAAAAATCACCAAGCTCTATTTCTATATTTATTTCTTCCTTAAATTCTCTTTTTAATGCATCTTCACTTCTTTCAAGAAATTCTATCCCTCCACCTAAGCATCGATAAAACTCTTGATTTTTTGATTTGTCATATCCTTTACTAACTAATAATTTATTGCCTTTTCTTACTACTCCAAGAACTATAGGTCTAATTTCTTTAAACTTATCCATATAAATCTTTCTCCTTCTTACTAAAATATGTATAATTATACCATTTTATCTATAAGATTACAATTATTTTTTTATTTATTCTATTCTTAGTATTATACTATTTATGTAATATATTTCCTATGTGAATTTTTAACATTATTTTGATTAACCATTGCATATTCCATTGTTGTATCTATTTTTATATGCCCTAATAATTTTTGTACTTGTTCTATAGGCATTCCTTTATCAATAGCCATCGTTGCCATTGTTCTTCTAAATTTGTGTGGATGCACCTTGTTTATATTTGCTTGTTTTCCTAAATTTCTAATAGCAATTTCAATCCCTGATATTCCTAATCTATTATAAGGTTTTATTAATGACACAAATAATGCTTCGTTGTTATCAATTCTTGTTTTTAAATATTTCTCTATATACATTTTACTCTTTGCACTAAAATAGACTTCTCTTTCACTATTACCTTTACCTAAAACAATACAACTTCTTTCTTGAAAGTTCATATCTGATATCTTCTAACTGGACTTTTTACAATATAATCCTCATTTTCTAACCAAGCAAAGAAACTTGATAATGTTCTTCTTATATTATCTATTGTTACCGTACCAACTTTTGAATTACCTTTATAATCAGCTAAATAGTTTCTTAATATTTCAGTAGTAATTTCACCTATTAGAAGATTTATTGTATCTAACATTTTGGTTATATTATCTTTATAGTAATTTAAAGTTCTAGTAGAACATCCTTAAATTTCTTTTGAAGATATAAATTTGTTTAATATATCAGTATTATTCTTTAGTTATTGTATAAAAAATCTTCTGTTGCATTAATTACTTTTTCTACAAATAATTCTCCCATGACAATTACCTCCTTACATTTTTTTGATAGTTTGCAGTATATAGAACTCTATCTATATTATACAATATTTAATTGACATAATAAAAGATGAGCATATTCTATATACCCATCTAAATGTTTATATTTTTGTTCAAATTTCAAAATCAATCTCAGCGACAAATTACTATTTATTTATTATAACTTAATATTTTTCTTGACTTTTTATCTTTAAATAGCTTATAATAAATATAGGAAATGACAAATCCACAAACGTGGTTTTGCCGAATTAAGTTTGAAAAAACTCACACCTAACTCGCCAAAGTTACAGATGTGAGCTTTTTTTATTTATGTAGTTGCTTGTCAACCCAGTTCTTGTACAGAACTGCTGTCAAGGCAACGTTTAATGTTAAAGAAAACATTAAGGATAATATTAAAAATAGTATTACTTTAATCATAAACATCACCACCTCTCCTACGATATTTCGCAAAATTCAGGTGGCAAAACCACATCTGTTTCTCATCATTTCCTATGTTAATTATTCTACAGTATTATTTAAAATTTGTCTATAATATTAATAAATTTTTATAATCTATTTTTGTTTATAAATTCATAAATCTTATTCTTAATATGGCTATTTCCCAAATAATAAAATCTAATAAGAGTTATTTAAAATTATAATGTAATAATCTTATAAATACAAAAATGTCATTTTTTATTGAAAAATCAACCTTTGTAATTTACAAAAAGATAATATATTTTTTATACAAAAGCTATTAAACCTCAGAAGTTTCAAGACTTCCGAGGTTTTTTATTTCATTATAATTTAACCATCACACCATCTAATTTTTTAAACCATTTTCATAACCTGATCTAGATTTTCTATCAAAGAATTTGAATCAACATATCCACAAAAAAAATTTTTTCCTTCAAATTCTTAAGTCTCCTATTTTAAAATACACTATCATTACATATATAGATTATATTATTATTCAATTAAATCAACCGCATTATTTTTATCTATACCATCTAAATTATAATACGTATTAGGCACATGACCAACAATAACATTTTCAAGTAATAAAACCTGATTATCAATGCTCTGAGTTATTATATTAAAAGGTGTCAATATTTTAATCTCACATTTTATCTGCAAATACACTCTATGCAAAGTCTGATTTATACCTTGTGCTATAAACTCACTTCTTAAATCTGTTTCAACATTTCCTATTGATGAAACAACTATTTTTATTCCGTGGACCAATACCAGACAATATACGTATACCTGTAAGACTACCTAATGCAATTTCAACATTTTCTTTACCCCTTTTATCTATCTCCTGTTGAATTCTATTTGGAACATCTGATATTATCTCATTTATTTTAACTATATTTGACTTTATCATTATCACATTACCATCATTATCCTTTTCTATAGTAAACAACTCATCATAAGTATGATCTTTCATAACTTCTGTTGATTGTTCATTTGACACAATAGTAGCAATTGATTTAGCCTTATCAGCACACAATTCATCAAATATAGGCATTACTGAATCTAAAATTAATTTTACTATTGAAAAAGCTATAACTAATATAATAAATATCTTTACTATTTTTTCTTTATTTTTTTGTTCAATGCCTCCATTCCCTTTTTTATTCAATCTTATTTTTGGCAAATGAATTCGTGGTCTAGAATATATTTTAACCTTGCTTTTATCATGCATATCGATTTGATGGCACTTTAACAAATTTAGGTATATATAGTTTTTCACCTATTTGAATTACATCTGGATTTTCTATAGCATTTGCCTTTACTATATCATCAACAGTACTTCCAAATTCTTTTGCAATATTCCATAATGTATCTCCCTTTTTTACTATATAAATAACTATACTATAATCCTGTTCTTCTCTCTCTCCATCTTCTTCCACACAACTTATTAAATTAGTATTGTTATTTCTATACATATTTGTTTCTATATTAATATTTATATTACAACTTACATTTTCGCCATCTTGTATAACAAAATCTTGTGATAATATTTCAATTTCGTTTCTTGTATTTAAGCTTTCCCCTCTTTCTAAATTGTCAATAACATATTCAAATGGAATTGTTGCTGTTTGTGTAGTAATTTGCATGGTTTGTGATAAAAACATAAAATTCATTTTTAATTCCATTTCATACAATATCTTTGTATTTATTTTAGTCTCTTTTTGAATTTGTACATAAGACTCCACATCTATTAAATTTTTTCCTTCAATATCTTGCAAATTTATTTTTTCTTGTACATTTCTAGTTTGTTTTATAACTTTTTTATCACTAATAGTTATAAATTTCATTCTTTCAATTTTCAAATTTATATCTGGTCTATACATATCTTGTATCAAATTCATGTCCTTTTCCTCATACACATTACAACTTACCTCATATTCTAATTCAAGATAAATTGAATGTTCTTCTTGTGGTTGAGGCTTTATTACTATATTTCTTAGTTCATAACTCACATCACAAGTGTTATTTTCAGAAACATCTGGTATATCTATAAAACCTACTATTGCTATTTTAGGATTTATATGCTTAATCCTATTGTCCTCTGTCAAATACATTATTTTTATTTCCGCTTCCGCTTTTGTTAAAACTTTATTATAACTAATTTTTATATCTTTATTTGTAATATTTGCTGACACCTTCAATATTTCTGCTAATTGATCTATTGTATCTATTTGTACAGTATCCTTCGCATTAATTTTTGTTGTCCCTATTCCTAACAAAGAATTTACTGTCAATGAAGTTTTTAAAATCTGCATTCCATCATCATCTTTTACATCATTAACAACTTCTTTTTCATCTTTAGCATATACTTTTACAGATACCTCCAATGCTACTTTAATGCCTATTTTTCTATCATTTATAACTTTTGCCTCAACACTTTTTACATTAGTTTTTAATACTGCTTGCATATCTGATGTTACACCATCCATTTCCATATTTTCTGAAAAATCCAATGTAGTATTTAATCCTCTAACCCCTTCTTCCATTCCTTCTGGAACATACATAACATAAGTTTGAACACTACCATCAAATCTTATTTTACCATCTTGTAATTCTTTTTTATATATACATGCAATACCACTTGTACTAATCGTATTTAAAACATCTGGTTTAGAATCTGGAATAATCATATCCCCTTCCACAAATACAATTTCTGTTTTTTCTGATATCAATTTATTTACACATAAATTTTCCTTAGCCGTATCTATCATTTTTTACACCAATCCTTTCCCGAGGCAATTATACCTCATGTTTTACTTTATACATTTATATGCACTTCATGTAATTTTAGAACAAAAGCGGACATTAATAACATTAGCAGACATTAATAACATTTGCATTGTTTAGGACATTTTACAAACAAACACAAACAATATTAGCCATTATTATAACATTCCGACTTTTTTCTACATAAAATATATTAGCCCCAAAACTGGGTTACACATAAATTAATAACTCATGAAAGGAATGATTTTTTAATGGAACATAAAAAAAAAGGATGTATTGCAGTTAGAAAATCATATAAAAAAGATATATTATTTAAAATCAGAAAAATCATAAAAACAAAACACGGAAAAATTGCTATTTTACATGGAATCACAGAAAGGATCGAAGCAGATAGTCCTTTAGAAGATTTAGAAATTTTAGATACTTGTTCTATTAATAAATTTTTAAATGATTTTAACAAAAAAATAGACCTTAGATTACAAGACAGCCTCTCTTCCAAAACTTTAGACAAATTCAATATTGGCATTTTAAGTAAAAATAGAAATATTAAAGAAAAAGTAATAACTGGTAAAATTCTTCATTTAGATGGTGACAAGCACTACACTAATAAGTCCTACTATTACTACAAAAAACTCGGATTAAACGCTATTGTCAAAAATATTCCAGAATATAAACAACCTAAAGTTATATATTCCTTACTTAGCATATATCAACCAGATATTTTAGTAGTTACTGGACATGATGGCATGATAAAAAGAAATGTTGATTATTATGACATTTATAACTATAGAAATTCCAAACACTTCATTGAAACTGTAAAAGAAGCACGACGATATGATTCTGAAAATAAAAAAAATACTGTTATCTTTGCAGGTGCCTGTCAAAGTTATTTTGAAGCAATTATTTCTGCAGGAGCTAATTTTGCTTCTTCACCTGCTCGAATTTTAATTGATTTTTTAGACCCTATCATGGTTGCCGAAAAAATTGCAATCACCGAATCATATAAATACATTACTATGGATGACATAGCTTCTGAAATTCGTGACGGAAAAAAAGGAATTGATGGTATAGGCTCTAACGGAAAAATGACAAAAAAATTTACTATTAATTAAAAAAATACTATAAATTAGCACAAAATAGTTAACAAATTGTACAATGTAATACTTTTGTAATACAATTGTTTTATAAATGTAATATTGTATTTTTAATCTCTTGTAAGTATTGATATTAAAGGATTTTCGGTCTTTCTACATTACTTCTCTTATTTTGACATATTATGTAAAAGATGCTATAATTTACCTATCTTGAGAGAGTAGGTGATGATATGATTTGTAAATCAGACATAGCAAATCTTAAAACTGACATCTTTGAGAAAGTGGGTCAAAAGATAATTATAAAAGGTTCTTTAGGTAGATCTAAAGCCTTTACTAAAGAAGCCACAATTGAAAAAGCATATCCAAATATTTTTGTAGTTAGATATGAAGAAAATAATAGTAATGTAACTTATAGTTATACTGATGTTTTAACTAGAACTGTTGAGGTAGAAGTTTTTGATGGCACTTCTTATAGTCCTCTTATTCCCCCTCCAGTTGAATCAAAAAGAAAAAAACATATTCTAAATTCATCAGTTAATACTCAAATGAACACTGTCGTAGTATAACTCAGACATACAGGAAAACCTGTATGTCTTTTTTTATTTTTAATAATTATTACTTATGTATCTTTTTTTCTTTCAAGTGACTATATTTCAATTTTGTTGCTAATCCACCTCTTATGTGTCTTTCTGCTTTATTTTCTTCTAATATTTCCCTTACTTCTTTAGCTAATCCTGGATTTATCTTTTTCAATCTTTCTGATACATCTTTATGTACTGTACTTTTACTTATTCCATACCTTTTTGCTGCTCCCCTTACTGTATCTTTGGATTCTATTATATAATGTGCTAGTTCAACTGCACGTTCTTCTATTGTTCTTTGGTCCATACAGAAAAACCCCCTATGTGATACTTTTGTTTAATAGTATTCACATTAGAGAGTTTTTATGACTATTACAAATCACCCTAATTCCAAATCCATTTACTTTAATTTTGTATTAATAAAGTTAGTCACTCATAGCAGTAAAAGCCTGATATTTTCATTTTACTCCCCTTATATTATCACTTAGAGCCTACTCAAAAATCAATATTTTTATGATTTTATTGAAATTTAGTTATATCATCAATTTTAGCGGCAAAATAAGGATTATCTTTGCCTTCTTCTTTTAAAAATATTGCAAAAGTATTATCAATTGCAAACTCTCTACTTTCACCCAGCAACAAGTCAGCTTTGTTTATCATCATTCCTGCTTCACTTTTTATTTTGCCACCTTTTTTATCCAAATCAAACTGTATTGTTTGTAAAGCTTTTTCTATAAGATACCTATCACCATTTTCAAATAAAAATGGTTCATTTTCAATTTCTTCAAATTCCGTTTTTTGATTTACTTTAATATTAGGTACTTTTAGTATCTCTTTTTCTTCTAACACTTTGCTTCCTGAATAATTATTCTTTTCTTGATTAATATTTTGATACATTTCATTAAAAGTATTTCCTTTTGGATTTTTACAAAGAATCACTTCATCTTCTTGTTTAGTTTTTATTTTAATTGCAAAACAAAACTTCCACTTGTTCTCTCAATTTACCACTATCATTGTTTTTTCTTATTCCAAAATAATTTACTTTTTCGTAACTACCAAATGAACCTTTTTCTAAATCCTCAAATTCTTTTTCAAAGCTAAACTCTTTTTTTAACATTGCATATAAAAAATAATCTTTCTCACTTTTTTTATCCCATTCAAAATTATCTAATATATTACTTGTTTCATTAAATTTTTCTTTAATTGCATTTTCTATTTCTTGCTTTAATTGTATTGTTGGTACTCCAATTTTTTTATAATAATATTTGTCTGATATATCATTAATTGTAAATGTTTCTTCATTCAAATTTTTTACTACCTGCTTCTGTGGATTAAATTCAATGTTTTGTTTTGCTAAATTATTTTTTAAATCATTCCATAATAACTGAAATGTACCACACCATATTGTATCATTTTGTATTTTATCATTTAATGTTAACGCTGTTTTTATTTCATTATTACTATTAAATACATTTTTCTCTCCATATTCTTGTTTTTTTGAATTAAATACTAATACACAAATTAATAACAATATTATTATTGCTAATAGTATTTTCAAACTTTTTTTCATAAACATTCCCCTTTCTTTATAATTTCATTTTACTAAAAAAGTAAGAAAATAGCAATGCTTTTTATTATTTTCTAAGATAAAAATAAATATTCTAACATTACTAAAAAGTCACAAAAATAGAGTGGTTTTTATAAGTAATACTATACTTAAATTAACCACTCTAATTTAAAAAATATATTATACATTTACTTTTTCTTTAACAATATCACAAATTAAATCTGCTGTTTTTTCAACTCCAAGAACATCACTATTAATACAAATATCATAATTAGAATGATTATTCCAATCCTTACCTGTATAATATTTATAATGATTCGCTCTTAATTTATCAATTCTTTTAATTTCTTTTTCAGCATTTTTTTGCTCTAAATGATAATATGTTGTTGCTCTTTTTATTTTATTTTTCATATCACTATAAATAAATACTCTAACAACATCATCTCTGTCTTGCAAAATAGAATCTGCACATCTTCCAACTATAACAGCTGATTCTTTTTGAGCTACATCTTTTATGATTTCAGATTCTTTTATAAATAACTCATCACTATTATTAATTCCTGCATAATATCCACTATTTAAAGCTGCTAAAGCATCTCTTTTTTGTTCATTACTTTCTATGTATTCTTGTGATAAACCAGTTTCTTCTGCAACTTTAATTATAAATTCTTTATCATATATTTTTATACCCAATTTTTCTGCAACCAATTTACCTACATATCTTCCACCAGAAGCATATTCTCTTGATACTGTAATAATAACATGTTTATCCACTTTTGTTTCTACACCATTATTTTTATTTATTTCTTTTACTTTAACATTTCCTGATTTCAAATTCTTTATTTCTTTTACAAGGAATATTGATGCTAATACAAATGCTAATCCATCTGCAAAAGGTCCCGCAAATAATACACCTTTTAATCCAAAGAAATGACTAAAAATTATCATTGCTGGTATTAAAAAAGCTATTTGTCTTGAAATAGATAAAATTGCACTCTTTATACTCTTTCCAATTGCTTGGAAGAAAATTCCTGATGGTATTTGTATTCCATTACATATACATAACATTAAATATGTTCTAAATGTTAAACAAGCAAATTCTATATAATTTTCATCTCCACTACCAAATATTGCAATTAATTTATCTGGTATTGTTTGAAACAATATAAATGCAAATGTACTTATTATAACACTTGATCCTAGTACTATTTTTAAAGTTTTCTTCACTCTATCAAATTTTCCAGCACCATAATTATAACCAAATATTGGTTGTGCACCTGCCGCTATACCAATTATAATACTATTTAAAATTTGACTTATTTTCATAACTATTCCCAAAACTGTAATTGGTATTTCTGAACCAAATTTTGATTGCATTCCATATTTTCCAAGCAAATTATTTTCTGCTGCCATTACAAATACTACACTCATTTGTGTAATAAAACTACTTATTCCAAGCATTGCAACATTTTTTACAACACTCATTTTTAATTTTAATGATTCTTTACTTATTTTAATTGACTTAAATTTTTTCAAATATATTATATTCAAAGCAAATGTCACTATTTGACTTATAACTGTAGCTATTGCTGCACCTTCAACTCCCATTTTAAACACAAAAATAAATATTGGATCTAAAATAGTATTTAAAATTGCTCCTGCAAGCATTGAAGTCATTGAATATTTTGGACTACCATCTGCTCTAATTATAGAATTTAAAGTTGTACCTATCATTGAAAAAGGTAAGCCAATTGCTATTATTGAACCATATTTTAATGCATATTCTCTCAAAGTATCTGTACAACCAAACATTACTAAAAATTGTGGTAAAAATATTAATATAATTGCACAAAAAGCTATAGAGATAATTGAAGATATAGATACTGCATTTCCTACACCTTTTGCAGCCTCCGCTTTCTTTTTCTCTCCAAGTTTTAAGCTTAAATACGCTGACGCTCCATCACCAAACATTAATGATAAAGCCAAACCTATCATCGTCAATGGGAACACTACATTTGTTGCACCATTACCAATATAACCAACACCCCAACCAATAAATATCTGATCTATTATGTTATACAATGAATTAACTAATAGTGATATTATACAAGGTATTGAAAATTTTCTAATTAATTTTCCTATTTTTTCTGTTCCTAAAATATTTTCTTCTCTTTCCATTTTTTCTCCTTTCATAAATTCATATATTATTAAATTTTAAAAACTTCGCCACCACACAACACCCAAAAATGCGTTGATTAAATTTAAAATGAAGTTTAACAACGTAAAAATTGTAATTATTTTTCAGTCCTTTTCACTTTCTGGTAAGGAAAGAATTAAATTTTGACTAGGCAAACAAATTTAAAATTTATGAGGCGTACAAAGGTACGTTGATTAAATTTTAAATGAAGTTTAACGACGTCAAAATTGTAATTATTTCCTTACCAAGACGTTAGAAATAGGTTGGAAAACATACACCTTTCACAACCCAAACTATTATAAATATTCAATTACCTAATACACATACTTTGTAGTAACAATTACATATTATACACAAAAATCACAAAAAAATCAAGAAAAAAATTTAATTTTTTATTTAAACTGTAATGTGTCAATGATGTGAAACAAATTATTATAAAAAATTATTTCACATCATTGACACACATACAAACTTTTAAAAAAATCTTTGCTTTCTGTTGACTTTTTATGTATATTATGATATATTCTACAAGATTATTAGTATATACACAGAATGAATAAATTTCATTCTATGTCGGAAAATATATAAAATGTATATTAGTAATCACCATTGTACCTTGAAAATAAGCACAGAAAAATGGAGGACACAAACAAATGCTTAGTACTGTTTTAAGAGTCATAATTCCTATTGTTATCGTTGTAGTTATTTTAATAGCACTTTTATTGCTTGCCAAATTTATGTACAGAGTTGTACCAATTGACAAGGCATTAATTATCACAGGTTCCAAAGAACCAAAAGTCATTGTATCTGGTGGTGCTTTTGTAATCCCTATCATCAGAAAAGCTGATACATTTGATCTTTGCATGATCACAGTCACAGCTTCAAAAGACGAGATTCTTACAGCAACAGCAGTTCCAATCGTAGCAGACTGGACTGCTCAGATTCGTCCTGATGTAAAAGATGAAGAAAAATTAAAAACTGCAATCCGTTCTTTTAAAGAACGTGGTAAAAATGGAATTGTCGAAGATGTCAAACTCACCCTTATGGGTACAGTTAGAGATGTTGTTGCTTCCATGACTCCAGAAGAAGTTCTTGCAAACAAAGAAGCTTTCAAAACAGAAGTTGAAAAAAACGTAGTAGACGAAATGTACAAAATGGGTCTTGAATTAGTATCACTGAACATCCAAGACGTATCAGATAATAATGGCTACTACAAAAATATTGCATCTATTGACGCATCTGATAAACAGCAGGCAGCAAATATTAAAGCTGCAGAAGTCGAAAGAGCAACCCGTGAAAAAAAGGCAACTGAACTTAAAGAAGCAGAAATTGCTGAAGCAAATGCTAGTCGTGAATCTGCAATTGCAAAAATGGAAGCTGAACAGCAAGAAGCAGAAAAAAGAAAAGAAATTGATATAAAAAAAGCACAATTCAAAACTGAAACTGATACAGCTCAGGCAAATGCAGAGCTTGCAAAAGAACTTCAAATAACTTTACGCCAAAAAGAAATTGAAGAAAGAAAAGGTGAAGTTGAAGTTACTCGACAGGAACAGGCTAACCTTGCAGCTCAAAAAGAAAGTGAAGTTAAAATCACAAAAGCAGATGCTGAACGTAAAACAAAAAAAATTGAAGCAGAAGCAGATGCTGATGTAGAAAAAACAAAAGCCGCAGCCCGAGTTGCAGTTGCAGAACAGGACGCAATGGCAATATCTAAAAAAGCACAGGCAGAAGCAGAAAAAACTAAAACTACTGGTGTTGCAGAAGCAGACGTGCAAAAAGCCAAAGCAGAAGCTGAAGCTGAAGGTATTAAAGCCAAAATGATTGCCGAAGCCGAAGGTATTAAAGCTAAAAAAGCCGCAGAAGCTGAAGGTGAAAAACTTCTTGCCGAAGCACGTGCAGCAAACGACAAAGTAAACTTTGAAATTGAGTCTTTAAAAATCCAAACTCAAGCTCAGATTGAAATTGCAACAAAAACAGCTGAGGTCATGGCAAATATCGGTAAAAACGCTGAATTCGTTAATATTAACGGAGGTAACATTCCTGACTTAAATAGTGCTACTGGAACTGGTAATATCTTAATTGATACTTTATCACAAATTCCAGGACTTCTGAAAGTTTTAAATACAGAAAATCAAGCACTTAATGGCAGAGACCTTAAAGAAGAAATTAAAGATTTTTCTGATTCAACCCTTTCAGGTCTCAGTAACTTAAAAGGTGAAAACACTTCATCAAGTAAATAATTAATCATTAAATATATTTTCCGACAAACACAAAAACATTTAACCTTAGTAGATAATTTCTACTAAGGTTCTTTTTATATTAATATAGCAATTTTCCAAGTTTAATATAATATAAAAATTTTTATTTAGCAATACAAAAAGCAAACAATTTTAAATTAACAATCAATATAAATATGTTATTCTAACAATTTTCACTCAAAAAATTCTTAATGCACTTTGCCGCTTCTCTACCAGATCTTGCTGCCCATGCAACAGTACCTTTAGTACCAGCCAAATCTCCACCAGCAAAAATCTCACTATCAGATGTATGATACTGTTCATCAACTAAAATATTTCCCCACTTATTCACTGTTAAGCCCAAAGTCAACATTTCATCTGACACAATACCACCAAGTGCCATAACTACATAATCTACATCAATAATATAATTGCTACCATCTATATTCACAGGCACTTCTCTTGTTTCACCCTCTTTTTTTACTAAATCAGTTCTTATCAATTCTAATCCTTCAACTCTATCATTTCCTAAAATCTTCACAATATTGTTTTGGAATAAAAAATTCACTCCTTCTTTTTTTGCATCTTGTATTTCCTTTTGTTCTGCAGGCATTTGAGCCTCTGCTCTTCTATAAATAACAAATACCTCTTTTGCACCTTTACTTTGAATTGTCCTAGCACAATCCATAGCAACATTTCCGCCACCTATTACTGCAACTACCTTCCCTTGATACTCTGGATGTATATTCTTTTCCAATAATTCATTTCCACCATATACACCTTTTAAATTTTCTCCTTCTACTCCCATTTTAGCAGATTTATTTGCTCCTGTTGCTAAAAATATTGCATCATAATCTTTTTTAAGTTCTTCCAGCTTAAAATCTTTTCCAAGTTCTTTATTATATTTTACATCAACACCAAGATCTAATATATTTTTTATACTCTCTTCAACCACTTTTGTATTTAATCTAAATTCAGGAATTCCATGTACTAAAATTCCACCCAAAGAATTATACTTTTCAAAAATTGTAACTCCGTACACCATCTTTTGCCAAAAAGGCTGCAGATGTCAATCCTGCTGGTCCTCCTCCTATTATAGCTACCTTCTTATCTTTTAATATTTCTCTTTTTTCATTATCTTGTTCACAATTTTTTTCATATATCTTTTTTAAACTTAATCCCTGTTCCATTGCTTTATCAAATATATAACTTTCTATTGTTCCAATATCTACTGAATCTCCCCTTATTCCTCTTACACAACTACCTTCACATTGTTTTTTATGTGGACACACTCTTCCACATATCCCTGGTAACACACTTGTTTTTGATATTGTTGTATATGCATCTTCTATTTTTCCTTCCTTTGCAAATTTTATAAAAGTTGGTATATCATTTCCCAACGGACATCCTTTATTAGAACATGGTTTTATTTTACAATTCAAACAATAATTGATTTTTTCCTGTATAGCATTTTCATTCATTTTTATAAAATTCCTTTCATATTTGTAAATTCATTACTTTATTTTATATTTTTTCTTTCACATAGTCAATATTTCCGACTATTAGTTCACTTTATTTTTATATATTTTTCATACCAATATTTTAATGCTATCTATTTTAAACCATTATGAAGAGACAATTTTATGCTAATTTATCAACATCAAATTTGACATTTTCAACGTTCTTGTATATTATTTTACATATAATAAAATATTTGAAAGGATATATATCATGGAAAAAAAAGAAAACATATTAGTCTTTGATTCTGGAATAGGTGGAGTTACCGTATTAAAAGAAATTATTAAAATATTACCAAACGAAAACTACATATATTATAGTGATTCCAAAAACAACCCTTATGGAGACAAAACAAATAAAGAAATCAATGAAATCTGCAATAAAATTGTCAATAAGTTTATTAATGAATGTAAAGCAATAGTAATTGCCTGTAACACAGCAAGTGCAAAAACTGCAAAAAATCTAAGAAAAAAATATAATCAAATACCCATCATAGCAATAGAACCCGCCTACAAAATGGTTCACGATTTTGCCTATGATGAAGTAACTCTTGTAATGGCTACAAAAGGAACCATAGAAAGCTCTAAATTTCATAAATTATACAATAAATATAATAACCATAAAACATATTTACTACCATGCCCCGGTTTAGCCAATATAATTGAAGACGATAATAAAGAAAAAATCAAACTTTATCTAAAAGACAATTTGTCTAAATATACTAGAAAAGTCCATAACGTAGTTCTAGGTTGCACTCATTATCCACTAATAACAAACGAAATTAAAGAAATACTAGGAAATGTAAATTTTTTTAATGGTGCTGCAAGTCTAGCCAAACACTTAGAAAACGTTTTAAAAGAAAAAGATTTATTAAGCTCCTCTAACCATTTAGGAAGAATCAATTTTATAGATTCTAGTAATTCAGAATATAAAAAAGAAAGATTTTTTAAAATCTTAAATTCTGAACAACTTGATTCTTCTAATTACAAAAACTCCTACATCCTAAATTAATAAATCAGCTTTATAAAAGCTGATTTATTAATTAAAAAAATATTATATTATAAATACACTTTAAATTTTCTCCATAACCAACATTAAATCTTCTATAAAATCCACCTTCTTATTCTCATCACGAAGTAAAGCTGCTGGATGCCAAGTTGGCATATATAAAATCCCTTTTTTTTCAATCCAATTTCCTCTTGAAGCTGTAATACCATATTCTTTGCCCAATATATTTTTTAAAGCTACACTTCCTAATAGCACTATTATTTTAGGTTTTACTAATATTACTTGATTACGCAAATAATCTAAACAAGCAGAAACCTCATCATCTTCTGGATTTCTATTTTGAGGAGGTCTACATTTTACTATATTTGCAATATACACATCTTCTCTATTTATTCCAACCATTTTAAAAGCCATATTCATTAACTTTCCAGCTCTTCCAACAAACGGTTCACCTAGTCTATCTTCATCTGCTCCAGGACCTTCACCAATAAACATAACAGTTGCATTTTTATTTCCAACTCCAAATACAATATTTTGTCTAGCTCTACATAACTTACATTTTTGACAGTTTTTTATTGAATCTTCTAATTCTTCCCAAGTTTGATACATCTTATACTCCTTTTACTTTAAAGAAATTATTGCTGTTTCCAATCCAAAATTTTCTTTTTCTACTCTATAAGAATGTAATTTATCTGAATTACAAACAGTACAAATTTTACTATCTACTATATTATCAGGTCTTAAACCTTCTTTTATTAGCATTATTCTATTTAACTCTATTGTATCTATATTCCATTTTTCCTCAGTACTACTATTAAATTCAGTTTTTTGTTTTTCTATTATTTTACTTAAATCTATACTTCTTTCAAATTTTTCTTCAAATAATTCCATTACATCTTCTCTTACTTCAAAATGACATTTTCTAATACTTGGACACATACAACAAATCAAATTTTCTGGTTTCACTCCTAGTTCTTTTTTCATTTTTTCTACAGTTTTTACTGCTATTTTTCTATATGTACCTTTCCAGCCTGAATGAATATTAGCTATAGTTTTTGTTTCTGGATCAAAAAACATCATTAAAATACAATCTGCACTTGTTGTTGATAATACTATATTTTTCTTTTGTGTTATCAATCCATCTGTTTTCAAATATTTTTCCACATATATATCTGGTTCGTTTTTTAAAACTTTTCCTGTTACAATTTGAACTTTATCTAAATGTGATTGCATTGGTTTTACTACATTACGCATTTGTAACCCTAAATTTTCACATAAATTTGTATAATCTTTCAACATTTTTTCTCGATTACATATTTCTTTTTCATCATTTTTTATAGTTCTTACACTTCTAAAATTCACATCTTTTCCTATAGAAAATGCGTGTGTAATAATATCACTATACTCTAATAATTTTCTAAATTGTATGTACTCTACTTCATCATTTTTAGTATGTATTATATTTTCATTTGATAGTTTCACTTTACACCTCTTTATTCATTTTTCTTATTATATCATCTTTACTCAAATTTTCAATATAGTCATATTTATTCTTATTATTTCTTGCATCAAAACCACAAATTGCATGATATTCACAATATCTACATGGTGTTTTGCCCTTATAATTTGTTGGACTTAATTCAATCTTCCCTTCTAATATTTCTTTCCCTATTTCCTTTATAATTTTTCCTATATATTTTTGCAAAACTTCAAATTCCTGTTCATCAACACCACTTGTGTCTCTTTTATTGATTCCTCCTTTTGCACTAATTCCTGCCGGAATCAATTTTGATGTACCCCCTTCTTTTAAATTATTATCTTGCATTTTCATTACTTCAATATCAGCTAATATCAATCCCTTCATCTTAAATTGCTTTCTAATTTCTTCCTCTATTGCCTCTTCTGTTTTTATCTTTGGATTCACATTTTTCTCTATTAAATTAAAATACAAAATTCCAGCTGGCATCAAATCTTCCTCTTCACAAATTGCATCTAAATACGTTAATAATTGAATTGATACTCCTGCATATACTTCATTCAAATCTACATTTCTTGCAGAAGATTTATAATCTATTATTCTTAAATAATTACCATCTTCTGTTTTAGCAATATCTACTCTATCTATTTTTCCTGTTATTTCTATTCTTTTTCCATTTTCCAATGCTATTTCTATTGGTTTATACTCTTTCCCCTTTGAAAATTCCACTTCTGTCCCCTCTACATTGAAATCACTATAAACCAAACTTTCTACAATATATTTTAATGCTTTTGTTACCATTTTTTCTAATCTTTGTATCAAAATTTTATATTTTACAGTCGCTGTAAATCTATATTTACCACAATCTAATTTTGTTTCTATTATTTGATTTACTATCTTTCTTATTTTTTCTTCTTCATCTAATAACTCTGTTAATTCTATATTTTCTTCTCTAACATAATTAAAAAATAAATCTATTACTTCATGCATAAATGACCCTGTATCAAAATTTTGAATTTTCAATTCTTCTTTTTGTTTTAAATTTAATCCATATTTTAAAAAATATGAAAAAGGACATTTCTTATATGTCTCTAATTTTGATACACTTGTTCTTAGCACATTCCCATACAATTTTTCTATTGTTGTCTTTTCTATATTTTGTGGTATATTTGTATAATTTAAGCCTTGCAAATCTTTTTCTAATTTAATCTTCCATTCTTCATTATTTCCAAAATATTTATATATTTCTTTCCATTCTGGCTCTAATTCACTCTCTTCTATTTTTGCCAATTTTTCTATTAAAGCATCATACGTCGCCTTTTGATTTGTAATCTGATAATCTGATACAATTACATCACTTGTTTCTTTTAAATTTGGAAACATTTTCTTTATTTTAGTTATATAAATTGATGGTCTTAATGCTCCTCCTTCTGTATCTGCCGAACTATATGATAAATGCAATTCTCTTTCAGCAGTTGTAAATGCCTTATATATATTAAAATTATCATCATATAAATTTTCCAAAGTTCCTTTTGCTAATTCTATTCCTTGTTTTTTTAAATATTCTCTATCTTCATCTCCTAAAAAGCCTTCACTTTTATTTATACTTGGATATACACCATCATTTAATCCTATAATAAAAATTGTATCAACTTTATGACTCCTTGATCTGTCTACATCTCCCATTATTACCTGATCTTGTGTTCCTGGTATTTTTCCTAAACTACTAG
Organism: Clostridium sp. 27_14; assembly: GCA_001916035.1. Lineage (GTDB taxonomy): Bacteria > Bacillota > Clostridia > TANB77 > CAG-508 > CAG-269. The sequence goes on from MNRQ01000020.1 coordinate 75,304, forward strand.
CTTTTAAACCTTGTTTTAATATATTTGCATACTGATTTATTGTTATATTTTCATCCCTAAAAATTTTCACTATTTCATCTAATACATTTATTAGAATTTCATAGCTTTCTTTATATTCTTGTACCAAATCTTCTCTATTTTTTTCCTTTAGTTCTTGCATTTTTAAAAATATTTTTTCTTCTATTTTCTGCTTTTCTAAAAAATCATATATTGCTACCGTAATTCCTTTTGCTGTTTTTCCTTTTCTTATCTTTTGTTTTAAATTTTCTATAGGCTCTATTATTTTTTTTCTTAACTCATTGTAATATTCTATTTCTTGTTTATTTTTTTCCAATTCATAAACAAAATCTTTTTTAAATTTATTTTGTTTAATTCCCCATTTCGTACAATAATTTTCCAATTTAAAAATATCTGATTGTTCAATTTCCAAAAATCCCATTTTAGCATATTGAAACACACTCTCTTTACTATAATTTTTTTGTAATATTTCAAATATTGATAACACATATTGTATTATTATGTTCTGACTTAATTCTCTTTTTTCATCTATAAATATTGGTATATCATACTTTTCAAAAATTACTCTTGCTAAATTTGAATAACTTTGTATATTTTTTGTTATTATTGCTATATCATTATATCTTTTCTTTTTTTCCTTTACCAATTTAGTAATTTCTTTTGCTATATACTCTATTTCTGTATATTGATTTTTAGCCAAAAACATAGATAAGTTTTCCACTTTTTGTTCATATTTTGTAGATTGTGTTTTAAACAAGTTCCCTTCTATGTATTTTAATTCTGGAGTTTTAAATCTTTTTACTTCCAACATTTTTATAGGCTTTTCTAACTTTAATTCATTTTGACTTACTATGTCTTGCAATTTTTTTACTGTTATTTTATTAGCATAAAAAATATCTGTATCTGGATTTAATGTTTGCTCCAAATTATCAACAGTTATTGTTATATTTACCTGTTTTGCATATTTTATTAACCCTTTTATAACCTGGTATTCTGAATATGTAAAACCTGCAAATTCATCTATATATATGACACTATTTTTTAACCATTTTATATTTTCTATGTTTTCTGCAAGTATTGCCAATTCATCTGCTTCATCTATATATGACTGCTTTATTTGCTCATCATATTGTTCATATATCACACTTATATCTTGTAATTTTGTTTTTAAGTAAATATTTTCTGTTTTATCAATTTGTTCCTTTAGCATTTCAACAGTTACACCATGTTTTTTTAATTCTGTAATACTTGATATTGCTAAATTAATATTTTCTTCTGATTTTGATAAATATTTTAAATCTTTTTTTTGCATAGTCAATATATGACTAATAAGCATTGCTTTCCCACATTTTGACATTCTATCATCTTTAATTCCTATTTCTTTGATTACTCTTTTTGCTAATCTACTTAAATGTACTACTTCTGCCTGTAATACCGCTTCTGTCTTGACTGCTTCCATTAGTTTTTTTTCTGCTGTAAATGAAAATTGCTCTGGTGTTATTAAAAATATTTTTTCATTTTTTTCTATATCTTTAGCTATTTCTTTGTAACAATATTCACTTTTTCCACTACCAGCTCTTCCATATATTATTCGTAGTCCCACTTTCTTCTCCTTTTCATATTAACTTATTATTGCAACTCTCTTCTCCAATAAAATAAATATTGCTGTGCCAACCCAGCCAAATCCCCAAATTTTTCATTAGCCACTCTTTCTATTTGTTTTTTATTAATTTTATTTTCATCACCATGTATATATAATTCATTCATTACTCTATTAACCCATACATCTATTGGAAAAGCTTCAAATCTTTTTAAAGTAGAAAATAATAAAACACAATCTGCAACCTTTGGCCCTACTCCAGACAAACTCAAAAGCTCTTCTCTCACTTCTTGTGTATTTTTATTTTGATTCATTTTTTCCAAATCAACTTTTCCATCAAGTACTGCATGAGTTGTTTCATATAATCTAATATCTCTAAAACCTAAACCTAATTCTCTATATTTTTCTACACTCACATCTTTTAATTCTTCTGGTGTTGGAAATGTATAATACTTATTATTTTCAAACACTATCTCCTTTCCAAAATTTTCTGACAATCTTTGAATTATCTTTTGAATTCTTGGTATATTGTTATTTGCTGATATTATAAATGATATTATTGTTTCCCATAAATCTTGATTCAAAATTCGTATTCCTTGACCATATTTTATGCTTTTTTCCATATTCTCATCTATTTTTGATAACGTATTTTGAATTTTTTTATAATCTCTTTCTAAATCAAAATAATTTATTGTTAATTCTTTTAAATCTTCTTTACCTTTTGATTTTAAAACATAATCATTTCCATCCTTTTTTATCTTTATTACATTTTCACCCACTACACCTATATATTCATTTTCCTCATCACATTGCCATCTAAAACACTGACCGCAAGTAAATATATCTTTTAAACTAAAACATTCTGGATCCTTTAATACATATTCTTGTTCATTCATTTTTGCCTACATTCCTCTCTATTAATTATATTCTTCCTCTAAATTATACTATAGATATATCAAAACTTCAATCTATAATTTTTCAAAATCACATATCTCATTTAAAACCTTTTCCCAAAACTTCTCTTGCATTTGTAATAATAATAAAACTTTTATTATCAATACTCACAGCAATATCTTTAACTTTAGCAACATCTCCTCTGGACGCTGCACATATTAAAATAAGCTTATTTTCACCAGTATACATACCTTTTCCAAAAAGTCCTGTAGTTCCTCTTTTTATCTTATTTCCAATCTCCTCTGCTATCTGTTCGTTTTTTCCAGAAACTATAATCAATAATTTCGTAAAATAAATTCCCTCAAACACTATATCTATAATTTTTCCCATCAAATATATACTTATAGCAGAATATAATCCTATCTCAACTTCTTTAAAAAAAATAACATTTAATGCTACTATAACTGTATCAATAATAATTATTATATTACTCATTCTCAAATTTGGTCTATAACTTCTTGCTATAAAACTTATTAAATCTGAACCTCCTGTTGAACTATTACTTTTTAGTATCACCGCTGTTCCTAAGCCTATTATTATTCCACCATATATACAAGCTAAAAATCTATCTGTAGTTAAAGGAGTCAATTTATCAAACAAATCTATAAAAATTGAAAAACTTATTGTTCCTAATAATGATTTCACAAAAAAACTTTTTCCAAGTCTATGTCCTGCTAATAAAAATATTGGTATATTACATGCAAATATTGTAGTTCCCATTGGTATTTTTAATAGATAATACAATATCGTTGCTACTCCAGCAAATCCTCCTGATGACAATTGATTTGGTAATAAAAACAGAGAAGTCCCTATTGCCATTATTATTGCCCCTAATAATGTTCCAAACCCCTCTTTAATTAGTTCTTTAATTTTTTCTTCTTTTTTCATAAAATCACCATTTTTATTATTTCCTCTCTTGGTAAATTTATGCAAAATGTTTTCAAGGGACGGGCAAAAAACACTTTTACAAAGGTATTTTTTGCCCGTCCCTTGAAAACATCACTGTTCTTCTAAAAAGTCTTTATATAATTTTATAATTTCAACTTTAGATTTTCCTTGTTTTATTTTTTTATCTTGTTTAACAACTAAATCCACATCATAAGTATCTTTTAATTTTTTCACATTTTCTTTTTTATGCCCAATTACACTATTTACATCAATTGGATTTACTGTAATTTCTACTTCCTTTACTTTTGTATTTAATTTCTTTATTTTACTAACAATTGCATCATACCACATTGCAGTTTCTACTAATTGCCTAAATGCTGGATGATACGGACCTGCTACTACTTGACTTTCTTTACTTTTTGGATCTGTTATTTCATCTGTATTTTGTAACCCTACTCTTATAATATCAATATCTTTATCATCAAACATCCTTACTAACTCTTTAGAAATTTCCACAGCTTGTACAACTGTTAATGCCTTATACTTTTCATCTTGATAATCTTTTTCCAGTTTTGTTCCTTTTAAAACTAATACCGGATAAATCCTTACCATTTTTGGTTTTAATTTTATCAAATCTTTTGCTGTTTTTATCTCATCTTGTCTAGTACTTTCTGGCAATCCTATCATCATTTGATGTCCTAATACAAATCCTTTTCTTCTTATTAATTTTGATGCTTTTTTTACATCTTCAAATGTATGTCCTCTACCTGCTTTTTGTAAAATATAATTATTTGATGATTGTACACCTAACTCTATAGTTTTTACATTATATTTTTTTAATCTCTTTAAAATCTCTTTATTAATATAATCTGGTCTTGTCGAAATTCTTATACTTCCTACTTTTCCCTCTTTCACATACTCATAAGCAAGTTTTAATAATTCTTCTTGCTTACTTTCTTCTATTGCTGTAAAACTTCCTCCAAAAAATGCTATTTCTTTTTCTCCTTCTCGGTCTTTTATTTCCTCTAAAAATTCATCAATAATCTTTTTGGCATCTTCTTTTGTTATATTCTTTTTTTGACCACTTATTGATTTCTGATTACAAAATACGCAATCATTTGGACATCCTAAATGTGGCACAAATACTGGAATAACGTATTTCTTTTTCATAGACACCTCCTCGAATTTTTATCTAATAATTATTAATTTAACAACTCATCATTTGCTAAAAAATCTTAAACCTTTTTCTTTACCATTTAATTCACAAATTTTCTAATGCTTTTTTGGCCGCTTCCATTTCCGCTAACTTTTTACTTTTTCCTTTTCCTCTTGCAAGTTCTTCTCCGTTTAACTCTACCTCTGCTTCAAAATTTTTATTATGATCTGGTCCAGTTTCTTTTACTATTTTATAAGTTATTTTTACTTTTCCATGTACTTGTAATTTTTCCTGTAACATTGTCTTATAATCTTTTTCACCTACATGTTGTGTCGCTACTGCAATTTCACCTTTCAAGTTTTCTATAATAAATTTTGATACTGGCTCTAAACCTCCATCTAAGTACATTGCAGCAATCACTGCTTCCACACTATCTGCCAATATAGCCGGTTTTTGATTTCCTTTTGATTGTTGTTCTGATTTTCCTATATATAAGAAATCACTAAAATCATGTAGTTTTGCTACTTTATATAAACTTGATTCACACACAACTGTTGCTCTGACTTTAGTCATTTCTCCTTCTTTCAACTTAGGATAATTCTTATAAATATACTCACTTGATACAAACTCTAAAATACTATCACCTAAAAACTCTAATTTTTCATTACTTTGTATATCATGATCATACGCATAAGATGTATGTGTTAATGCTGTTTTTAGTAATTCTATATTTTTAAATTTGTATTGTATATTTTCCTGTAAAGCATCTAATTTATTAATTTTCAATATTTCACCCTCTTTCTTATATTTTCCCTTATATTATATACTATTTTACAAAATTTGCAAGCGATTTTTTCCAAAAATATATAGACAAGTTTTTATTAATATTATATAATATGTATTGTAGAATTATGAGGATTTTTGAAAATTTTTATCATTTATTATTTTAACAATGTTTATTAATTTATCAACAAATCCTATTTAATAATAATTGAAGGGAATGAAATAAATTATGCCAAACAAAAATGGTTATTTTGATACAGACAATCGACAATTAACAGATGTTTTTAGAGAATTACAACAAACACGTTTACAATACGAAAACCAAAATGCAAAAAAAGCATCTAAAATTACATCTTCAAATAGCAGTACATATAATAAAAAAAATGTAAAAAAGGCTAGTAATTCTAATAGCCCTCATAGCAAAACTTTAAGAATTACACTCATATTTATCCTTCTATTAATCGCTGTAGTAATGGCTTTACTAGGTTCAAACTCTATATCAGCAAAAGATCCATCAATAGAATTATACTCACCTTTATCTGAAATAGGCAAATCAAGTGTTTCAATAGAAATAAATAGACATAGACTAAATGCTCATAATATTATAATTTCAAACGCAGCATTAGAAACAGTAAAGCAACAAGTTGTAGAAGAAAAAGACATTCCATTTGAGACATTATATACAGAAAGAAATTTACTACCAAAAGGTGAAGAAGTAGTCTTACAAACTGGAACAAATGGAAAAAAGAATGTAACTTATGTACGTTCTTATGATAATGGTGAATTAACAGAAGAAACTATTTTACAAGAAGAAAAAACTCAAGATTTTATTCCACAAATAGTTGATGTTGGAACTTCTGAATTTTTAGCAAAAATAAAAGCACACTTAAAAGATACTTTATATTTAACAAAAGATAGTATTTTACGTGAAGAAACATCAGACACATCAAAAGAACTTGCAGAAATAAAAACATATTACGATGTAACACTTTTAGATTTGCCAAGTGAAGATTGGTGTAAAGTTTCTTATGATGGAATTGAAGGATACTTATCAACAAAAAATCTAACATCTGCAGCAGCAACACCTAGTATGCCAGAAAAAAATCGTATTACAAAAATTATTGTAAAATTAGATAAAGATATGCCTCTAAATCAATCATCTGGACTAACATTAGCAGATTATAAAAAAATATTTACAGGCCTTCCAAATGACAAAAATAAAATATTTGAAAACAACTATGAAACTTTTTATAATATAGACAAAAAATACAAGATAAATGGCATTTTCTTAGCAGCTCTAGGAATACACGAAAGTGCTTGGGGAACATCCCAAATTGCTAATGACAAAAAAAATCTATTTGGATACGGTTCTTATGATGCCACACCTTATGAATCATCTTATGAATTTACCAATTATAAAGATGGAATCGAATTAGTTGCTAAAGTAATGGTTAAATACTACATTAATCCTGTTGGTACAAAAATTTATGACAATGAAAAAGCCTTAGCTACATATTATAACGGTCCAACTATTGCAAATGTCAATATACGTTATGCAAGTGATGAAAATTGGCATGAAAAAGTATATAATTACATGGAAATGTTATATAAACGCTTAGAAAAATAAAAATTTAAAGCTCGGAGGAAAACACAAATGAATTTTAAATTTAAAGTAAAGCATCCTAAACTTATGTTATTACTATTAATAATTATTTTATTGCTTTGTATACTAGCATATTCTTATATATTTTATGCAAGCTATTGCAGAAACGAATTTGTAAACCAATCCTTAAAAATTTCTGAACAAAACCAACTTTCTGTATTCAAAGTAAACAAAATATTAATTTATAGTAGTGCAAATGCAATAAATAATCGTTCTGATAATTCTTTAGAAGATTTAAACATTTGTCAATATACAGACATAGCTATTTATATTGACAATACTTCTTCTATTTCTGATTTAACAACTCAAAATACAGTCAAAGAATTATGGATAGATAACATTAAAATCACTCCTAACAGTGATTTAGGTTCACAAGTTTTAAATTACAAAAATTTAAACAATTTTGGAAAATTTGACAATATAACTTCTGCTAATAACTCTCGTATTGATTTCAATATTGTCAATACTAATGAGCAAAATGAAACATCTGACTACTCAACTCCTACTTTTTATACAGATTGCTCTAACCCTATCTCTTTAGGATATATAAATTCTGGAATTGTTAAAAATTATTCAATACATGATAATATAAATTCTGTTGTTTTAAACGGTAAACTTCTTCAACAAGCAAATGTTAATTTATCACAAATTGGATATAACCTAACTTTCGATATTCATATTAAAAATTATGACGACGATTCATTTGTTTATCATTCTAACATAGATGTTGACTTAAATACTCAAAACAAAGATATCTACAATGGATATTTATACCAAACTAGAAATAATACTTCTGGTAATGAATATGTATTTTTTAAAGAACTACAATAAAACAACAAAGTAAACTAGAAAATGAGTCATTAAAAAATGACTCATTTTCTAGTTTTATTCATGAACTATCTTTTAAGGTATTCATGTCTAACTGCTTTCAAGAATTCCCAATGTTCTTGCAGAGCATCATTCTCAATTTTCTCACCATTTGATAATGGTACAAAAAATCTATTCTCCGCAGTAGAATTCAATTTTTGAAATTTTTCCATATCATCAGTATACTTTACTACATCTTTTACATTAGACATGTCTGGGATAACATATACAGTATCTCCTTCTACATAAGCCAGCACCCCATTATTCACTGCATAACAGTGCTGCCATTTTTTAAGAAATTCTTGATCTGGTGACCATCCCTGACCTTCTTCTCCCTTAATTTTAACTGGATAATTTTTTCTGAAAGCAATAGCCTCTCTTTTTAATTCCTCAATACCTTCAAAATCAAAATTCATAAATTCCTTTCTCCTACTTTTATTGAGGTAGGACTCAAACTAAATTAGTACATTAACAGTTATCAATTATAATTATATCATATTTACATAAATAAAGCAAACTTCTTACAAATCTAATAGTGTAAAAATTCATTGACAAATAATTTACTTAGGGTGTATAATATAGACAGAAAATGAGAAAACCTAGATAATATGGTTACCACTGTATATAGTAATAACAACACATTCCCTTCGGTCAAAAAGTAGAATGTGTTGTTATTTTTATTCCTTATTTATAATTGAATTTACATATTGACTATGTATTGTCACTAATAAGGTTACGTTTATAGTTATTGAAACCATTAATGCTATTACTAAAAATAATAAAAAACTCATAAACACCACCTCACTTTCTGATAGTAAAACTATCCAAATTGAAGTGGCAACACAAATCTACTATCTCATTTCCTATGTTTGATATCATATAACATTTATTGGTAAAATTCAAGCGAACATCGTAAAATTTTACCAATAATTTTACTATATTTCTATTTTTAGGATAAAAGCATTAAAAAAACATTTATAAGTTACCATATAAAAATATTTTTAAAGAACAAAAATTAGATAAAATTTGAACTGTTAGGAAACTCCCAACAGTTCAAATTAAGTGTAAAAAAATCGATAAGACATTAATATACCAACGTTTTATCGATTATTTATTGGAGGCGACACCCGGAATCGAACCGGGGATCAGAGTTTTGCAGACTCGTGCCTTACCGCTTGGCTATATCGCCATAATATAATAAATTATTAAAACAGTATATATTTACATGGAGCGGGAAACGGGGCTCAAACCCGCGACCTCTGCCTTGGCAAGGCAGCGCTCTATCAACTGAGCTATTCCCGCATATATACCTTTTCCTAATACGAATATAATAATAACAAATTTTTCACATATTGTCAAGGTATATATAAATGTTTTTTCTTATATTACATGTAATTAAATGCTATAAAACAAATTAATATAAATAATATTATTGTAGTGTAATAATATATTGAATTTATTTCTTTATCTATATTTAACTATATTCAAAATAAATATTTTTATGACTTCTATTTTTGTTTTTTATTATTAAAAATCTAAAATTACTCAGAAGCCTTAGAATTTTTAGCTTTCTTTGTTGTTTTAGTCTTTTTAGTTGTTTTCTTAGTAGTTTTTTTTGCTTTTTTAGTTGCATTTTTTACATCTGCTGCATCTTTTGGATTCCACTTTTCACCAACCTTAGGTTTATTCCATGAAATATAATCACATGATTTAGGATTATTTTCACATATATAATAATTTTTTCTTCTTCTTGTTTTTCTTACTTGTACTTTTGCTCCACATTTTGGACAAGGTACATCTATTGTTTCTACTATTGGTTGTATATTTCTACATTCTGGAAATCCTGGACAAGCTAAAAATTTTCCATATTTTCCATATTTATAAACCATCATTCTTCCACATTTTTCACATTTAACATCAGATACTTCATCAACCAATTTTACATGTTCTAGCTCTTTTTCTACCTTTTCTACTTCTTCTTCAAATGGTCCATAAAACTCTCGTATCATTTTTTTCCATTCTTCTTTTCCTTCTGCTATCTCATCAAATTCATTTTCAATTCTAGCAGTAAATTCTACATTTATAACATCTGAAAAGTTTTCAATTAAAAGTTTATTTACTATTTTTCCCAATTCTGTTGGTTGCAATTGTTTCTGTATTTTTTCAATATATCTTCTTTCTAATATTGTTGTAATTGTAGGAGAATATGTACTAGGTCTTCCTATTCCCTTTTCCTCTAAAACTTTAACTAAACTTGCTTCTGTATATCTTGGTGGTGGTTCTGTAAAACTTTGTTTTGGATTTATTTTTTCTAATTTTACTTTCTGTTTTTCTACTAATTCTGGTAGCATTCCTTCTTCTTGTTCCTCTTTACCATCTGTTCCTTCTACATATAATGTCATAAATCCTTTAAATCGTAAGTTTTGTCCATTTGCCTTAAAATCATATTCATTTGCCTTTATATTAACTGCCATTGTATCATAAATAGCTGGCTTCATTTGGCTTGCCATAAAACGATTATATATTAATCTATATAATTTATATTGATCTGGTGTTAAATCTCCTTTTATACTATCAGGTTCAATATTTATATATGTTGGTCTTATACCTTCATGAGCATCTTGAGCATCTTTTCCTGTTTTATAATAGCGATTTTCATAGTATTGTTCTCCATATCTGCCTATTATTTGCTCTTTTGCCGCTGCTCTTGCTTCCTCTGAAATTCTTGTAGAATCAGTTCTCATATATGTTATTAAACCAATTGAACCTTTTCCAGAAATTTTTACTCCTTCATATAATCCTTGTGCTACAGACATTGTTTTCTTTAATGTAAATCCTAATTTTCTTGAAGCTTCTTGTTGCATCGTACTTGTAGTAAATGGTGGTGCTGGTGTTCTTTTTCTTTCACCTTTTTTCACTTCTGTTACTACATATTTAGCATTTTTAACATTTTTTAATATTTCTTGTGTTTCATCATTTGAATGTATTTCTTGCTTTTTACCATTTTTTCCGAAATATCTTGCTTGAAATATTTTATTTGTTTTTTCATCTTTTAAATCAACATATATATTCCAATACTCTTCTGGTATAAAATTCTCTATTTCTTCTTCTCTATCAACAATTAATTTTACTGCTACTGATTGCACTCTACCTGCTGAAAGTCCTCTTTTTACTTTTTTCCATAAAACTGGACTTATTTTATATCCAACAATTCTATCTAATACTCTCCTTGCTTGTTGTGCATCAACTAAATTTATATCTATGTTTCTTGGCTCTTTAATAGCTTTCTGGACTGCAGTTTTAGTAATTTCATTAAAAGTAACTCTTGTTATATTATCTGCATCCTCATTTAATATTGTTGCTAAATGCCAAGCTATTGCTTCTCCTTCACGGTCAGGGTCAGTAGCCAAATATACTGTTTTTGCTTGTTTAGCATCTTTTCTTAAAGATTTTATTAAATCTCCCTTCCCTCTAATATTTATATATTGTGGTTCAAAGTCATGTTCTATATCTATACCCATTTTGGATTTTGGTAAATCTCTAATATGTCCCATTGAAGCCACTACTTTAGTGCTCCCACCTAAGAATTTTTTTATTGTATTTGCTTTTGCTGGAGATTCAACTATAATTAATTTATCTGCCATTTTTATTCATTCCTTCCTAGATAGCAAAATTCACTACCTAATTTTCTCTTACAGTATTTTAGACTATATTTAGGGATTTTGCAAGTTTTTTTGATATTTAAGTTAAAATTAGTTACAGTTTTCTGTTTTTAACATTTTACTGTAACTTATTTCTTATATTATCTAAGATATTCTGGTTGTAAATCTTTTATTATTTCCTCAAGTGCAATCGGAGTTACTTCCATTTCTTTAAGTATTGATAGCAAATTTTCAATTTTTCTTTCATCTGCACTTATGTCTTTTACTTCTCTTGATACAATTTTTATGTTGTCTGGTATATACTCCGTTTTTACTACACTTATACCAAATCTTGCATAATTATCACTTGGTCTATTTTCTTTTGTCTCGATACTCTTATAGTATTCTAATTTGATTGGATAAAATATCCCTTCTTTCTCTAGTTTCGATTTAGCAATAAATTTGCCTCCATAAAATGTTTTCATTCGAATACCCCCTCATTTCCTATAGCTTTTTATATAATCTCAATGTTTTTCTAATAATAAACCTATTAACGAAATTTTTCAAGTGTTTTTTGGAATTTTTTTCCTTTTTTCATTGACACTTTTTATGGTAATTCGACATAATGTCTATTTTGCCTATAAATTCATCATTCTAAGTATTACTTATACTATATACTTTATACATAGAAATAATTCATACTTTTTATTCTTTTCCTTTAAATTTTAAATCTTTTACATCCAATCTTCCAGCCCTTGTAATAAAATTATATCCATATTTAATTTTTAATTCATCAACTACCTTATCTAATTTTTCTTGCTTTTCATTATCCCAAGGTTCAAATAATGTTGTTTGTTGCATTTCATTTTCTTCTAAACCTTCTACCCTTAAACCTATAAGTCTAATAGGTGTATATGGCTTATACATACTAATTAATAAATTTTTTGCTTTTTTATAAATTTCTTTTGTGCTTGCTGTAGGATATTCTAATTTTTCTTGGTGACTTGAATCTATAAAATCTTTTGTTCTTAATTGTATATTTACAACTTTTGCTTTCATTTTGTATTTTCTCAGTCTATATGTTACATGTTCTGATAATGATAATAATATTTCTTCCAATTTTTCTATCTCTGTAACATTTTCAGGTAATGTAATAGAATTACCTATTCCTTTTGGTTTTTCTGGTAAATACCTCACTTCACTCTCATCTATCCCATTTGCATATTCCCACATTTGCAAACCATGTTTTCCAAATTTTTTAACCATCACTTCTTTATTAGTATTTGCTAAATCTCCTATTGTTCTTATTTGCATGTTTTGTAACTTAGGTACTGTCCTTCTACCAAGCATAAATAACTCTGATACTGACAATGGCCACATTTTTTGTTTTATTTCATTTATATATAAAGTGTGTATTTTATCTGGTTTTGCAAAATCTGAAGCCATTTTTGCAAGTAATTTGTTATTTGCCACACCTATATTTACCGTAAAACCTAATTCATTCTTTACTCTTACATGTATTTCTTGTGCTACTTCCATTAAAGACCTTTTCATTAAATAATTTGTCATATCTAAAAAACATTCATCTATACTAAATCTTTCAATTCTATCAGTATACTCTAACAATAAATTATATAACATATTTGAATATTTTTGATATACTCTAAAATCTGATTGATATATTTTTATATTTGGACATTTCATTCTTGCCTGATAAATCGTTTCTGCTGTTTTTATTCCAAATTCTTTTGCCTTTGGGCTCTTAGCTAACACTATTCCCGAACGCTTACTTTCATCTCCTCCAATAATCGACGGTATCTCCCTTATGTCTATTGTGCTACCTTTTTTTAGCATCTCAACAGCAGTCCAACTCAAAAACGCATTATTTACATCCACATGCAAAATTTGCCTTTCCATTATTATCACCTGTTGTAATTATAGAACTTTTGTTTGTATTTGTCAATACTTTTTTTATTTTAATTAAAAAAAGTCATTATAAACAATTTGTTAAATATTTCAACTGTTTATAACAACCTTTTTATTGTATTTTCCTCTTTTGAATTCTATATGTTATTTTAGATAATACATTATTAGGAGTAATTTTAGCAAAAAATCTAGCTAATTTTATATCAAATCCAGGTACAATATAAAATTTACCATTCTCTAATTTATGTATTGCATATTCCGCTACTTTCATACTATTAGCTTCCCTTAAATGAAATTTAACATTTGCAACTTTATTAAAATTGGTATCTACAGGACCTGGACAAAGAATTGAAATTTTCACATTTGACTTTTCTTGCTTTAGTTCTTCTCTTATACTTTCACTTAATCTTACAACATAAGATTTTGTCGCATAATATGTACTCATAAGTGGACCAGGCATAAAACCAGCAATAGAAGCAACATTCAAAATTTTTCCACGATTTTTCTTTTTAAAATCTATCAAATACAATTTTGTCAAAATATGATAAGCAATTACATTTGTTTTTATCATTGCCAGTTCTTTTTCTAAACTAGTTTTTGTAAAATCACCACAATCACCAAAACCTGCATTATTTACTAGCAAATCTATATTAGATACTTGCTCATACAAATTCCTACAATTTTCTTCAGTTGACAAATCTATTGAAATAATTTCTGCATTTTTTAAACTTTTAGCCACTTCTTTTAATTTTTCCTCATCTCGCGCAACTAAAACCAACTCATAACCTTTTTTATCTAAAACTTTTGCTATATCTCTTCCTATACCTGATGACGCTCCTGTTATAAGTGCTTTCATAAAAACACTCCTTTCTATCACTAATACATTTCCAAATATATTCTAAAAATATAATATTTTTTTAACCTTTTAAAAATCATTCGAAAAATATAATTTTTTTTAGTCTTTTTCAAAACCATCAGTTACTTTGACATTATCTTTCCAACTGTATGTACTATTTGAGTCGATTTTTTATTTGCCAGATCTTTTCCTATTGCCTTTCCTCCTACTGTTAATGCTGAAACTAAAGCACTTAATAAAAATTGCAAGTTAAAATTCCATCCAAATTGATTTGTTATTTTTACGGCTATTAATGCACTTATCGCTCCACTTAAAACACCACAAATATCACCAATAACATCTGCACATATATTGGCCACTTTTGATGCATTTTTTATTAATTTTATTGAACTTTTTGATCCTTTGACTTTTTTGGTTGCTTTTGCATGAAATTCTTCTTCATTAGCCACAGTAACTGCTACACCAATTATATCGAATAAAATACCTGTTGCTATCACTAATACTAGTATTAAACACGCTGGTATTAAACTTAGATTTGATACTCCATTTGTTGATATATAAGAAAATATGATTGACAATATAAATGTCATTGTAAAGACTTGAATAAACCATTTTAATGTTGAATTTTCCGAGTGTTCTTCTTTTTTACTTTTTTCCATTATTTGTTTTTCTCCTTCTGATTCTTTTTATTTATTAATATGATTTAGATGGTAAAAGTCTAAGTAAATTTTACAGTTTAGGTCTGGTTGAATTTCTCTACCTCCCGCTTGACATTACTGTCTTAGCCGTTTCCGTTTAAGGGATGCATCTATTAATTTTAATAGACACCAGATCGCCACTTAAATCTGTACCTTAATCCCTAGACTTCCATGCTAGTGATAGCAAACATTCTAGAAGTTTTCCTTAACATACAAACTTGTTTTACTAGTCTTTTTTGCAAATATGGTTTCATAGCACCGATTATTTATATTTGGCCAAAATACAAATATCATTATAAACGTAATCCCCACATATTCACTCGAGACAGGCTACTCTATGTATTTTGTGTCTTGGCACTCACCATAGGTTATACTTAAATATCTATTTAAGCCTCCGCGAAAATAGGGAGTCTTATGTATGCCGTTACATAATACCCTAAATTCTTTACTCCCTATACTCACACAAAACTGGCATTTCGCGCAAATACAAGAAACTTCAACGATGTGCCCTTTAGTGGATTTTTAGCCCCACCCTCATAAAACATTGCATGACTAGAATAATGCACCATCGATTAATAGTATAACATTTTTTAAAATTTATTCCAAATTTTATTTTGTTTTATTTTTGACTTAAATTTTTTAGTTTTGTTATATTTTTCTAATTTTCTTCTTTTTCCTCGTTTTTATTAATTTTTTCTTCGTTTTTCTCATTTTTACTATTTTGTATCATTTTATTTATAGAATCTAATATATCATCTGAATTTTCATCAAAATTATCTTTTACTAAATTAAACATTTTACATTACCTCTTTTTCATTTAAAATTTTTTCAATTTCTGCAAATATTTCTTCATGAATATCTTCAATAGTACGAATTTCACAATTTCTTACACACTGTATTTCATACCAATTATATTTTTTTGATAACTTTATGGCCTCATTATATGCATCTCTTAAATGCTCTGTACTTTTTTCATGAATATCCTTCTTATCTTCATGTGTAATTTTATTTTTCCTATTTTTCATTAATTTAACCGCATATTCTGTTGGCATATTCAAAAAGAATACTTGAGTTGGCACAGGTAAACCATACAAATTAAATTCAAAATCCCATAACCAATCCAAAAATTTTTTTCTTTCTTCTGCATCTCTTATTTTCCCAGCTTGATGTACCATATTTGAAGTAGTATATCTATCTGCCAATATAATGCCTCCATTATTATAATATTCTTGATACTCTCTTCTAAAAGTTATATATCTATCTGCTGCATAAAAAGTTGAAGCAATATATGGACTTATTTTTTTTGGATCATCTCCTAATTCACCTTTCAAATATATTTTCACAAGTTCAGAACTATTGCTTTCATAATTTGGAAAACTAACACTTTTATATTTGATATTCTCTTTTTCAAATCTATTTTTTAATTTTTCCAATTGAGTTTGTTTTCCACTTGAATCAGTTCCCTCTATTACAAATAACTTTCCCATCACATTTTCTCCTTTCGTACATATAAATTAAAAAAATTTTATATCGTTCACTATCTTTCTAATTATAATTGTAGTATAATTATTTCACTAAAAAAATTATACTACAAAAAAAAACAGAACACAATTATTTTACACAATTTAATTGAAAGGATTGATATTATGAATTCAACAAAAAAATTTTCCAACTATTCAGCTAATCCCAATAATCCAAATTGGGAAAATATAATCTCAAGAACTAAACCTCTATACCAAAGAGAAACTGATTTAAGAGACATTTTTGAACGTGATTATACACGTATAATCCACTCTACAGCTTATAGACGTCTAAAACATAAAACCCAAGTATTTTTTTCTCCAGACAATGACCATATTTGCACAAGAATCGAACATGTTACATTGGTTGATTCCATTAGTCATACAATCGCACAATATCTAGGTCTAAATACTAATTTAACACACGCAATTGCCGTTGCACACGATTTAGGCCATAGTCCTTTTGGTCATGCTGGTGAAAAAATTTTATCTTCTATTTCTATGCGTGATTTGGGTATTAGTTTTTGGCATGAAAAAAATGGACTAGATTTTGTAGATTATATAGAATTATTAGAAGACTCTGAAAGTTGTAAGCAAAATCTCAATCTAACTTATGGAGTAAGAGACGGTATTATTTCACATTGTGGTGAAATTGATGAAAACTCTGTTAGACCTAGAAACGACTTTATTGATTTAAAAGATTATACAAAACCAAATCAATTCGCACCATATACATGGGAAGGCTGTGTTGTAAAAATTTCTGATAAAATTTCTTATGTTTGCCGTGACATTGAAGATAGCGTAACACTTGGAATCTTAGACAATTGTTCTAATGAATTACATAAATTGCTTAACTTAAATAATTTTGAAAACATAAACAATACTAATGTAATAAACGAATTAGTGTACGATTTATGTACAAATTCTTCTTTTGAAAAAGGTTTATGTTTTTCAGATAAATATCTTAACTTGTTAAACGAATTAAAAGCCTTTAATTATAAAAATATATATTTCTGTGATAGAATTCAACCTTCTATTAGATATTTTGAAGTTGTTCTAAACGAAATATATAACATACTAAAATCATATTATTCAAATGACTTACAAACAAGTTTAAACAAACTTTGCCATGTTTACCCAAAACTTGGAAATAGCTTTAAAGGATTTATAAATCTATTCTATGATTTTGGTGATAGAACTTTTTGCAAAAATACTATATTATTTTCTTCAAACAATGAAAAAGACTTTTATCACTGCATTTTATATTACATATCCGGTATGACAGACCACTTTGCTATAGAAGCATATCAAGAAATTATAGGATTTTAACACCACGAACAAAAAGATATGATTACTGCCAAAACCCAAAATTGGATATTTCAGCTATAATCATATCTTTTTTTACCCTTTTTTATTCTTCAACACTCTTATTCATCCAATCTTTACCATCAACAACTCTTGCCACCATCATTGAAGAAACTGTATCTCCAACAACATTTAATGCCGTTGCCGGTGCATCAATTATTGTAGCAATCATCGTTAAAATAGGTAAAGCTGCCACTGGATAACCCATCATTGTTATAATTAACATTTCAGAAATTGTTCCACCACCAATTGGAACAGCTGTAACCAACAAATTAGCCAATAATGCAATACCTAAAACTCCCATTACATCCCCAGTTGTAGCTAGACTTGTTCCAAATAAACAAACTAGAAACATTATTTTAAATACTGAACCTATAATAGAACCATCTTTATGAAAGCTCGTTCCTAAAGGTATTGTTGTCTCTGCTATATCTTCTGGCACTCCCATTTTTTTACTACATTCAATATTTACTGGAATTGATGCAGCACTAGAACATGTAGCCAATGCTGTTAATGTTGATGGCAATGCATTTTTCCAAAATGCTCTTATTCCCTTTGTTCCTCCTGCTATCCACGCATATATTGTATACATTACAAAATAAAAAGCAATTGCAACTATTGTATATATTACAAACGTTTTTAAATATCCAACTGCAATAGAAGCTCCAAAACTTCCTACAAATGCTGCAAAATAGCATCCCAAACCTATAGGAGCATAATACATTATAATTTTTACTATATTAGCAACAACCTCATTTGCAGATTGCACAAATTCTTTTACTTGTTTTCCCTTTTCTCCAGCCATATTTATAGCAACACCAAATAAAATTGAGAAAACTAACACTGCTATTATATTATCTTTTGAAAGCAATTTAGAAAAATCATTTACTGTTAATAAATTAACTGTTCTTTCAGCAATTGTAGGTTCATCTTCTTTTTCTTCTCCACTTGTTTCATCATTTCCTACATCTTGTTCTAATGCTTGTTTTATTTTTTCACCATCTTCTGGATTTACTAATTTAACAAAATATGTACTTGCAAATCCCACAAATACAGCTATTATTGATGTAACAACAAATGTTCCTATTATTGTTACCATGATTTTTCCTAGCCTTTTGGGCGTTTTCATTTTTGTTATTGATGTTGTGATTGTTAAAAAGATTAAAGGGACTATTATGACCAGTAATAGATTTAAAAATAGGTCACCTAAGGGTTTTAAAACTGCTGCTTTTTCTTGAAATATAATTCCAATGATCGCGCCAACAATTATTGCAGCTAAAAGTATTATTGTTGACTTGTAATTTGATAAAAATTTTTTCATAATACTACCTCTTTTCTAAATAAAGGCAACTAGAAATATAATTATATCTCTAGGATTTTCTCCATTATATATTAATTATATTTTATTTGCAAGTATTTTATGAAATTTTGACATTTTAATACTTATTTTATATAATACAAAATTGAAAGGAAAGATATAAAATGAACTCTTTACAACAATCAGAAAGATATAGACATTTAAACAACTATCTAAAAAACAAATTTGGAGAAAGAACTTTAAAAATATGCATAGATGGCAACTTTACATGTCCAAACCGTGATGGAACAAAAGGAACATCTGGATGCATTTTTTGTAGTGAACGAGGATCTGGCGAACATATTTCATGCAATCACATACCAAGCAGTACAGAATCCATAAAATCACAAGTCTTAAACTATTTTTCAAGTTACAAAGCCAATCGTGCAAATAAATTTATCGCATACTTTCAAAATTTCACAAATACTTACGATACTATTCCTAACCTAAAAACCAAATATGATTCTGCTTTAATTGATAATAGAATTGTAGGACTTTCTATAGCCACACGTCCA
The DNA here is from genome assembly GCA_001916035.1 of Clostridium sp. 27_14. Classification (GTDB taxonomy): domain Bacteria; phylum Bacillota; class Clostridia; order TANB77; family CAG-508; genus CAG-269. The sequence goes on from MNRQ01000020.1 coordinate 95,111, forward strand.
GACTGCATAAATGAAGATATTGCAAAATTAATAAGAAGTTATAGTAATAACTATTATGTATGTGTTGAACTTGGTTTACAAACTTCAAATGACGATACAGGAAAATTAATTTGTCGTGGATATACATCTAAAGATTTTACAAATGCCGTTTCAATTTTAAATAAATATAATATAGACTGTATTACACACATTATGGTAGGATTACCTAATGAAACTGAAAATGATATACAAAATACAGTTACATTTTTAAATAACCATAATATTCAAGGGCTAAAAATTCATTCTACATATGTTATAAAAAATACTACTTTAGCAGATTGGTATTATTCTGGTAAATACACCCCTATCACCCTAGACTTTTATTTAAAAAATTTATCATACATTATTACCCACATTTCTCCAGAAATAATTATTCACCGTATTTCTGGTGATGCTCCTAAAGATTTACTAATTGCTCCTGATTGGAACTTGCATAAAAAATGGATTTTAAATGGATTTGATAAATTAATGGCAGAACAAAATCTATATCAAGGATTATATTATTAATAAATATACCAAAAAAGTGCAATAATAATTGTTGACTTTTTATGTAAATATTGTTATAATATATTTATAGTTTTTATATAATTCCTCATACAGGGAAAAAACACACTAAAGTATTAAGGAGGAAGTAATATGGATAATATTACAGTAACAAAAAAGAATAATAAATTCTATGTTGAATTTATTGATGGAGATGTCTACAGTTGTACTGTAAAAGAGATTAATAAATTAAAAGACATTATCCTTGAAAAAACATCTGTAGCTGTAGAAAGTAATGATTTAGTTCCGATTTTTGTCCGGATAAAAACAAAAGCTTGTATATCTGCTCAAATCAAACCCACCGTTGCAATTAAAAACGAAATCATTTTTGTAGCTCTCCCTGAGCTGCTAGTACGGTACGACTTCGATTATGAACACATCCTCGAAATCATAGAATTACTCAACATCCAGGATCTTTTGAAAGTTTTAACTTTCGAAGATAATGTAGAAAACTTGTTATAATTATTATCTATGCCAAAAAAGGAACCGATGGTTCCTTTTTTGGTTATCTACTATTTCTTATCTAGCTTAAATTCATCTATTTTGTCTTTTATATCTTCTTTTTGTTCCTCTATTTGCTCTTTTATTTTCCTAGTTTTTTCTTTTATCTTAAATTTAACAGCCTGAATTTTTGGATATGCATTTATTAATCTTCTATGTAAAGCAGATTTCTTTTGTAATATCTCTCTAACCTTTTTAGTAATCTCCTCTGTATTATCCATTTTTTCACCAAGTTGTTTTGTCGTTGTCTTTATGCTATTATTAATAATTCCTGATACAATATTATCAATAACAAAAATAGATAAAACACTCCAGAATATTATATTCAACCATAAAGATGGTAGCTTTTCTAATTGCCCAATTAAAAATGGATTAGATATATACATTATAAACATTCCTAAAATACCAAAAGCAATTAAATTACTAAGACATATCCTTCCATTAATATTAAATTTTTTGCTACTATAATCCCACCATCTAGCATGATAAATTTTTTCCATAAAATAACTTGTTAAATACTCCAAAATTCCACACACAACAACAGCCATTACAAATAACACAACTGGATCTTGCACATATTTATTTAAGAAAAATGTTATTAAAAGAGCACCTACACCATATATTGGGCAATATGGACCTATTAAAAATCCTCTATCTACAAATTTCTTATACTGTATTAATTTACAAACAACTTCCATACACCAGCCTATTACTGCATATATTATAAAAAGCAAAAAATATACTTTTAAATCTATTCCATATATTTGCAACTTTCAATCATCCTTCCTCATCATTTTTACAGCTACATTATATTTAATTATCCTCATCTTTGTCAAGTACATAAATTTTTATTTTTAATACTACACCTAAATTTCAAATAAAACCTATTCTTTATGCTCATTTCTAAAAATTTCTTTAAGCTCTTTATAAACACAAAAAAACTATCTACTACGATAGTTTTTTCGTTCACATTATTTATTTTGATTTCTTTTTCTCTTGTAATAATACATTTCTTTGTCTGCTTCTTTTATAACTTGTTCCAAATCATGTTTTTCTTTATTTGCTAGATCATATCGTGAAATTCCATAAGAAATACTTAAGACTTCTGGTAATTCTTCTAACAATTTCTCTATACTTTCCATAATATAATCCTGCTCGATATAATTTTTTATAATTACGTTTTCTTCGACTTTTTTAATAAATTCTTCAGTAATTTTTTTAGCATCTTCAAGATTTTTCTCCATTATTACTGTAAATTCATCTCCACCTGTGCGGTAAACCCTACCATATTTTTGGTAATGTTCTTTCATAATCCGGGAAACATCTATCAATATTTTGTCTCCACAAACATGTCCACACAAATCGTTTATTTTTTTAAAGTCATTTATATCTTGAATTATAACTACACACTTTTCATCTTCCATATTTAATTTATAATTTTTAAAACTTCTATGATTTAGCAAAGTAGTCAATCCATCTATACTTTGAATAAGTTCATAATAATATATATAAATAAACATATCAGATAAAGCTGTTACAAGCCATATAAACTCTATCTCAGAATTACTATTTGTAGAAAAACAGATATTACTATAAATAACATTATACTTGCTAGTTCTATTTCATTTTTATTTTGATAATATTTACAAAATAAGAATGCATTTATAAACATATACATAGTAACTAATATAAAGCTAATATTATAAAAAATATATATTATAGAATAATTGTCACTTACTTGATACGTTAAAAATGCCAACCACATAATTATTTCATATATAATTAAATAATTTTTTATATGTTCATACCCTTTTCCCAATGTTCCTCTTATTTCAAAAACTGCATTCGAAATAAAAAATGGTATTAATGGTATTATGCAAAATTTAACTATTTTTGTTAAAATAACTATTGATTGTATTCTTTCGTAATTTACAAATTCTATTTGTAATATATATCCTATCCATTCTCCTACAATTCCAAATATTCCTAATAGAAAAGCAAATTTAAGACCTTTCCGTGCTTTTTTACTAAACTTTCCATTTGAGGAAACCATTATTAACAAAATTACAAAAACTGATATTGCCAAAAAATTAATCGTTGCATAATAACTCATATTTTTTCCTCCCATTCCTTTTTCTCTTAATAATTCATAATCAAAATAAATTTTTAGTAAAACTTATATCTCTAAATTTTACTTTGTGATTTAACTATAAAACTTCATTTTAGTTTCCGTATATTATATCATATATCAACACAAAATTCAATATTTTACAATACTTTTCACTTATTTTGGAATTTTTTTACAATTATGTTTTGATATACTCATAAATTTGATATGATATAGTATAAATTAATAATCCCAGAATCAACATACTTTAATTACCTTTTAACCTAAAATTTTTAATATCTTTAAAAAATAGTAATAAATTTTTGATACAAACATATAATATATTATAATTAAAAATCCACAATTTTTACTAAATTCCTTTAAAAGTATTGACAAAATAACTTTTTAGACTTATAATAGAAATTGTTACATCGCGGGGTGGAGCAGTTGGCAGCTCGTCGGGCTCATAACCCGAAGGTCGATGGTTCGAGTCCATCCTCCGCAACCATATATCAAAGTACTTGCTAAAAACAGCAAGTACTATTTTTTATACAAATTTCATACAAGAAAGTGAGATACAAATGTTTGAAAAATACGCTGATTTAATCAAAGAAATGAATAAATTCGAAAAAGAAAATATTTTAAACAAAAAATTCGAATTATACAATAACTCAAATATAAAAATTTTTTATGCCCCACATAATGAAATAATTAATAAAAATGCTAAAATATTTATTGTTGGAATCACTCCTGGATGGACCCAAACACGTATTGCATATCAAACTGCACATAAAGGTCTAAAAGATAATTTAAGTTATGAACAAATTAAAAAAAATTGTAAAAAAAATTCAAGATTTGCAGGAAGTATGAGAAAAAATTTAGTACAAATGTTAGATAAATTAGAGTTAAACAATTATTTGCAACTTGAATCTTGTTCAAAACTATTTGAAGAAAACGATAACTTATTACATACTACATCTCTAATTCCTTACCCTGTATTTATAAACAACAAAAATTATACTGGTTCTAATCCTAAAATTACAGAAAACAAAATATTATGGTCATACATCGAAAACTTCTTTTATAAAGAATATTTAGCTCTGCCAAATACATTAATTATTCCTTTAGGAAAATCTGTAGAAGAAGTATTAAAAATATTAATAGAAAAAAATTTAATCAATAAAAAAAACTGCCTACTCGGATTTCCTCATCCATCAGGAGCAAATGGACATAGACAAAAACAATTCGAAAAAAATAAAAATTCGCTTTCAACAATACTTAAAAACTATTTTAAAAAACAAGAACAAAAGCGGACATTAATAATATTTATATTTATTTAAAATATTTTAAAGTCCGCGTCTTTGTTCGTGCGCGAAATTTGCAAAGCAAATTTCTGTGCATTTTTATTTGTTATATTGTAGAAAATTCTTCGAATTTTCTACAATATAACAAAAGCGGACATTAATAATATTTATATTTATTTAAAACATTTTAAAGTCCGCATCTTTGTTCATGCTCAAACTTTGTAAAACTTTATTTAACCACAATACTATCCTTTATTTCATTAAACTTATTATCTCCAATCCCTCTAACATTTTTAACGTCCTCAACACTTTTAAAATTACCATTTTCTTTTCTATACTGAACAATTTTATTAGCAATAGACGGACCTATACCACTTAAAGTTTCTAACTCCTCCTGTGTAGCCTTATTTATATTAATTTTTTGCTGTTTTTTCTGTGCAGGACTACTTGAATCAGCACTTACATTAACACTTGAATTTTCAGTATCTAAACCACTTGACTGTGTCATATATACATTAGTACTATTTATATTACTATTTACCACCTTTTCACCTTGCAATGGTATTTTTATTTTCATACCGTCCTCTAATTTATAAGCTAAATTTATACTACTAGTATCTGCATTTGCTTTTAAACCTTCTGCCTGCTCTATAGCATCAGAAATTCTACTACCATCAGGTAATTCATATACTCCTTCTTTCTTTACTCCACCTGTTATATATATAATAATATTATCAATTTTTGCCTCATCTATTTTTTCATTTTGCACATTTTTTTCTTCTGACATATCATCATCTGTAATATTTTCATAAGGTAATATTTCATTTTTATTAATACTTGGAGTTTCTTTCCCATATACATAATATAATATTGCACCTAACAATATTATACATATTACTATTAAAATTATTTTCTGCTTTTTATTAAAATTTTTCATACACTCACATTCCTTTCATATTATAATAAATTCTATTAAAATTTCTTGAAAAAAAAGTAAAAAAATGATATATATTATATACAAATAAAACACAAAGGAGAATTAAAGTGAAAAACAAAAAAATTTATACATTTTTAATGCTATTTTTACTGTTCATATTTTGTATATCCACAAAATCCCATGCATCCAACAATGAGCCATCAATCACTTCAGGTTCTGCAATTCTATTAGAAAATTCAACTTCAAAAGTACTTTTTGAAAAAAATATAAATGAAAAATTAGAACCTGCTAGCATTACAAAAATAATGACAGCCATTTTAGCTATAGAAAACTGTAATTTAGATGATGTAGTCACAGTACCTTATGAAGCAATTTCTAATATTCCTTCTGGATACAGTGTAGCACCACTTCAAACAGATGAACAAATTACAGTTGACCAATTACTTAGAGTTCTTATGGTACATTCTGCAAATGACGCAGCAAACGCTCTTGCTTACCATATAGATGGTTCTATACCAGCATTTGCCGAAAGAATGAATGCTAAACTTAATGCTTTAGGATTAAAAGATTCACATTTTACTAACCCAAGTGGACAACACGATACAAATCACTACTCAACAGCACATGACATAGCAATTTTATTACAATATTGCATGAAAAACACAACATTCAAAACATATGCTAGTTTAAAATCATGTCAGCTCTCAGCAACTAACAAATCAGAGGAACGCAGTTTTCAAAACACAAACCCAATGTTACAACCAAATAGCTCATATTATTACAAGCCACTCGTAACAACAAAAACAGGTTTTACATCACAAGCAATGTTCTGTTTAGCCTCATTTGCTAGCTACAATAATTTAGATTTAATATGTGTTATTTTACACTGTGATACATCAGATATTAGATTTAACGAAACTAAGAATTTATTTAACTATGGATTTCAAAACTTTGCATTTAAAGACATAGCATCAAAAGGAGATACAGTAACAGAAATTTCTGTTCACAATGCTACTGAAGAAACAAAATCATTAAAACTTGTATTAGCTGATAGTATAAGCACATTAATTAATACATCAGATGATATTGAAACAATTTCTCCTCAAATAACATTAAAAGACATACCATCAGCACCAATCGCTAAAAACAAAGTTCTTGGCACAGCTACATACATAATTAATGACAAATCTTATGTAGTTAATTTAATAGCTGCAAATGATGTACAACTATCAACATCAAAAACTTACTATTTGCAAATTATTTTACTAATAATAGTAGTTATTATTTTAATTATTCTCTTATTTTTTTGGAAAACTGATAAAAAAGATAAAAAAATTACTGAATAAAATCTTTGAAAAAAGAATTTGTATGCCCTATCCTACACTAGATAGGGCATATATTTTATATTCTAGGAAAGTTCTCTGAACTTCCTAGAATATAAAATATAACAATGCACAGAAATTTGCTTTACAAATTTCGCGCACGAACAAATACGCGGACTTTAAAATGTTCTAAATAGTGCAAATGTTATAAATGTCCGCTTTTGTTCTATATTAGAAAACATCAAAAAATATATAACTACTAATATTTTTAATGTTCTTTTTACTCATCTACTCTTGATTAAAATCTTTTCCTATAACTATAGTTACATGAACTTTACTACTTAAATTTTTCTTATTAGATATACTTCCAACTCCTAATACATTTTTTATTTCTTTTACTGTATCAGAATCTAACTCCTTTTTATTTGTTATTATTGTTTTTGATATAGATGTTGTTTTTCCTGTTTTTGTAACATCATATCCACTTTCCTTTAAAAGTTCAACTGCCTTTTCCATCTTAGCAGTATCTCCACTTCCATTTAATACCTCAATTTGTATATCTGACTTTTCTAATTTTTTTATTGTTGTACTACTTGTTGCTAAAGTATTTGTTGAACTATTTGTTTTTGTAGTATTATTCACTTTTACACTATTAGTATTTGTTGAATTTTGATTTGAAGTTTTATTACCAACAACATTATTTCCATCTAAACTGTTTCCTTCTGTATTTTCTTCTGAATAAAATAATTTTTGTATTAAGCTTTCTGTTTCATCTTCATCTGCTTCAAAAAACCACCATTGTTGTTTTGCTTTTTCTGGCAATAATTTATTAATGCCTGGTATTGTTTCTGTTTGTAAGTTTTCTGTACTAAATTCTACTGCATAAGGTATATAATCTTTTATATAAGAAAAGTCTATATTTGTTTCTAAATATTTATTTGCTATATCTAATATTTCACCTATTTTAAATATATTTCCAGGTTTTAATGTTTGTTGCATTACAGCCATCATAAATTCTCTTTGTGTTCTCATTCTTCCTGTATCATTATCCCCATATTCTTCTGGATATGTTGTATTATTATTGTTTTTTCTAAAACGCAATAACTGTTCTGCTTTATCACCATTAATTTTTTGTTCGCCAGCTTTTAAGTCAATATGTAAATTTTGTGTTGGGTCATCATATTTCATATTTATTGGAACATTGAAATCAACTTCCCCTATTGCATCTACTAATTTTATTAATGCTTCTGTTTTAACAACTGCATAATATTGAATATCCAAGCCTGTTAATCTATTTACCGCTTCTAATGTTTTTTCTGCACCACCATAACTATATAAACTGTTTATTTTATCTGAAGGCGTTGCCTTTAACTTACTTCTTCCTACATAAGTATCTCTTGGTACTGACAATAAATTAGCTGTTTGATTTTTTGGATTATATGATACTACCATAATTGTATCTGTTGGAGCATTATCCCCTAAGTCTGTACTTACCCCCAATAATAAAACTTTTAATTCAGGTAAATTTTTCTTTGTTTCTTCATCATGTCCAACAACTGTTGCCAACATTCCTGATACTCCACCACCATTTTTCTTTGTCTTATATGCAAACCATCCACCTAATATAGCCAAAATAATAATTACTACTATTAGTACTTTTAACCATATTTTACTCTTTTTCTTCTTAGATGATTTTAACTTTTCATTATTTATTTTATTATTTTTTTTCTTTTTTTCATTTTTTAGTTTATCTTTTTTTTCCACAGTTTTGTCCTCCTCTTTTATGGTATAGTATAGCAAAATTATTTTAAAAGTGCAATATTTTTTTAATCATTTTTTTATTTGATATATATATTAAGAAAATTGCATAATTTTCACTATAAATCAAAAAATATGCAAACATAAATTGCATACCTTCTGATTTAAAATTTATATTTATTTCATAATATTTCTTTAAGAATTGTCATTAATAAATCTTTCCAATTATTTTACTAATAGCTCTACAATATTTTTACTATACATTTCTTTAGCTATAAATGATTTTTGAATCTCTGTATGTAATTTATTTTGTGGATTTATTTGTCCTACAAAACTTACTATCAATAACACAACATAAATTACTAATATTCCCCTTATTGCACCATAAACTATTCCACCAACTTTATTAAATTGATTCAATATTGGCAATTTTGCTATTAAATTTGCAAGAGCTGTAACAAATCTTAATGCAATTTTTGCTACTAAATATAAAACAATCATAACTACAGCTCTTATTATATTATAAGATAATTCTTGTGCTATCTCTGGAGCTATCTGCTCTGCTATTTCATTTGACTTTGATTTTTCCAATATATGTTGTTCTATATTTTCATCTATACTTGTTGTATTTATCACTAAATTAGTTATTGGTCTATATAAAGTTAAAGCCACCACTATAGCTATAATTCCCGCACATAGACCTATTCCTAATTCTACTAAACCTTTTTTGTATCCCAAAAATATTGATAATACCAATATTGCAATTATAATAATATCTACTACCATTTCTTTTTTTGTATGATCTAAATCATACTCTCCCTTCTTTTATAAATTAATTATTTCTATCCTATCCCTATATATAATTCCAGCTATACTACTTGACAATGTAATATTTGTAATTTCCTGTGTTGCCTTATATCTTTTTACAAGCCAACCACCTGTATTTATAAACTCTATTTCTGTCCCTAAATTTAATGCTATAATATTTTCATAAGTATAAATCTCTTTAGTAACTTCTTTTGCTGTATATGTTGAAGTAGTCTTGCTTTCTGTATTTACTATTGTTACTACTGAATCTGCCGAAAATAAATCTGCTGTTTTCTCCTCTACCTCTGCTATATTATTTGATAAATCAATAGTTTGAAATGTTGTTTTCTTATTTTCACTATTAAATAATTCTTCCTTATTTCCATCTAATCCAAATTCAACAATTTTATCTTTTGACATACAAATCAATTTTTCTTTATCCTGATATCTAATATTTGTTACTAATTCACCATCTTTAAAATCATAAGTTGCAACTTTAGAACTTTGTGCATCTGTCCTTGCTTTTTCAACAGAAAAGACCTCTATTTGCGATTTTATATTAATACCTGAAGCATCTATTTCTGTTATTGCCAAATACTTGTTATCACTTGAAATTGCAATATCAGATACTCTCATAGTAGACAAAAATTTATTAAATAATGGTTCTCCTTTTTCATCATATACTGCAATTACCGTTTTATAACTTGTATCTACTAAAGTCAATGCAACATAACCATTTTTACTTATATGAACTTGTGATATGTTCCCCTCTACACTTTTTTCCCATGCAATATCTTTATCTGTTATACAATATATTTTCTTTCCCTTATTTTCTGCTATTGCCAAATATCGATTACTTGATGCAAATATTGGATTTGATATTTCTACCTGTAAACTTTTTTCTTCCTTTGCTGTACTTCCATATATCTTAAACTCATTTTTGCTTAAAACACCTATATATTGATTATATGCATACACTTGTGGATTTTCTTCTTCTTTTATACTTATTGATACTAATCTATCTTGATTTACTTCTTTTCTTAAGACTTGTGTATCAAACCACTCTCTAAAATTCTCATTTTTTATATATACTACACCTAATATTATTATACTTAAAATTATTACCACTATTAGAATAGCTATAGCTATTCTTTTTTTATTTATCTTTTTGGTTTCTGGTTCTTTCCAAAAATCTTTCAATCCTTTTCTTCCTTCCTAATTTTTATTTTTCTTTTGATGTTTTTATTTTACTATAAAATACTAAAAATAGCAATAAGTAATATTTGAATAATTCCAATATAACCAAATATCGGATACAAAAAATTTATTAAAGCAGAAAAACCGATTTGAGAAATAAAAATAGAACTTATACATATCAAACATAACATTATCTTCTTATTATTTTTTTCTTTAACATTTTGCATTAAACCAGCTATTAAAGAAATTGCAGTTGTCAATATTGATGTTAATATAACTATACCATATAAAACTTTTAATTTAGGCAACTGAGTACTTATAACATAAGATATAGGCATTTCAATTCTTTTAATATTTACATCAATTTTCAACATTGAAACAAATACAGCTGTTGCCAGTAAAAATATCATAAAAGTTATAACTATTGATGTTTTTGATACTTCTCTTCTATCTATTATATTATTTACACTTATTAATACAGGAATTAAAAGTATAGTATTATAACTTGCATATAAAACTCCACTTACCAACCAACTGCTTCCATTTATAATATTCATCTGTTCTATTTTATTTGCAACATTAGTAGAAATCACTGTATACACTCCAATTACTACTATAAATACTATTAATATTGGTACTATTATTTCACTTACTTTTACTATTCCTTTAGTTTCTTTTGACATTATTATTACACACATTATTGCTAATATTGAACTTCCTATTATTTGTGGAATTTTAATAGTTTCTGCCAAATATCCTCCAAAACCTGCAATCATTATATAAAAAGTTATTAAAATAAATATATTTATTATTATATTTATAATCTCAAGTACTTTTTCTTTTCTCCATTTTTTAGGCACTATGCTTAGCAAAAATTCCTTATAAGTTGTTATTTTATTTTTTTTTATTATTATCATTGTTTTATATATTATTATTCCAAGCAATATAGCAGAAACACCAATACCTAATATCCCTCTTTTTCCATAAGAAAAAAAGAACAAGTAAATTTCCTGTCCTGATGCAAATCCAGCTCCTATTAAAGCTCCTATTATAACAAGTGCAATTTTTATACAATTTTTCATAATCTCCCCCCTTTTACATACTAAAAGACCCCATTAAATTATATGAGGTCTTTTTTTATTTATTTTATTTTTTTCTTTTTCTTACTATCCATACAACTACTCCAGCTATTATTATCACAAGTGGTACAATAAATATTATTGCTAATATTGTTCTATTTTCTGTTTCTGTTGCTTTATATGTTACTGTTCCTGTACTCTTTCTAGCTGTAATATCTTCTTCTCTATCTACTAAATAAGATATTGAATTTAATGCCAAATCTTTATTTTGTCTATATTGTATAACTGGTGCCTGTGAGCTTGAAGTTAAAGACATATCAGAGATAAAATAATTTTCTCCATATATTATTAATTTTGATGTCTTTGCTTTTTTACCATTTTCTTCATTTGCCTCTGACAATGTTTTAGTCATCATTGCTCCTACTGTAAATGAATTTACTTCATCATCTGTTTCTGGCGAATCTTGGCTATTTGCAAAATTTGTTCTAAAATAACTTTTTGTACTTGTTGTTAATAATTGTGTTTCTTCAACTTTCAACTCTTTCAATTTATCAGAATCCATAACATTTATCTTTGTTGCATTTACAAATATTACTCCTTCTGAATTTACTAATTTTTTAGTTACATCTGTACTTTGAATTTCTGGCAATATTAAATCTGGTTGTTGTGATAACATTTTACTTGTATCTGCTTCTCTAATTATTCCTAAGCTAAAAGGATTTATACCATACATTCCTAATATCTTATTTATATTTGGCATTTCTATGTTTTGAGCTGTCGCTGCTTGGAACCATAAAATATTTTTTCCTGAATTTATATAATCTATTATTGCATTTGTTGCTATTTCATCAAAATCTTGTGAAGGCATTGTTACTACTAAAGTATCACAATCATCTGGTATTTTTCCTGTTGTTAAAACATCTACTGTTTCTACATCATAAATCTCATTTTCCAAATATGCATTAAAATATTGTAATCCACTATTTAATGATAATTTTGAATATCCTGACAAGAAATATACTTTTGGTATTTCATCTGTTGATACTGTTTGTATTGTTGAAGTTAGTCTTTCTTCTGCTATACTTATACTTTCATAAGTTTTTGTATCATAAGTTACTAAATCTTGTGAAGATAATATTTTGTATTTTTCACCACATTCTGCTATTATTGCTGTAGTTCCACTTTCTATTCCATATTTTTGGACTAAATCTGGTCTATCATTTGCCTTTACAGCTTCTACTTTTATATGTTCATTTACCTTACTATATTGTTTTGCTAAATCCAATGTTGAATCATCATCACTATATTCAATAAAATATAAGTTGATATCTTTTTGAATATCTTTTACTTTATCTTTGCTTGCTTGTGTTAAAGTAAATAATTTTTCCTTACTAAAATCTAAAGGTGTTATTTCTGCCTTTTGCATTCCTAAATTTATTCCAAAGAATATTGCTAATATTATTAAAACTAATATCAACGTTTTTGTTCCATTTATCAACCACTTTTTCGGTTTTTTATCTTTTTGGTCTTTCTTTTCTTTTTTTGATTTTTTATCCTTTTTATCTTTATTTTCTTTTTTGGATTTATTTTTTTCATTTTCAGCCTTTTTTTCTTTACCTAAGTTATCTTTTTTATTACCATCTTCACCTGCTTTTGCATTTTCAGCTTTTTTATTAGCATCTTCATTCATATTTACTGTATCTTTTTTATTGTTCTCTACTTCTTTCTGCTTTTTTACGTTCTCTTCTTTTTGCTCTTTATTATCCAAAATTTCTCCCTCCTTATTTTACACTTTTTCTTCTTTGCATTAATGTTATTGTTAATACTATACTTGTTATTGCTGCTGTTATAAATGTTACTGTATCTGCAATATCAATTTCACCTTGTGTATATTTATACAACATATTTACAAATGATAATCCACTTAAATTTGTATTAAAGTCTGGCAATACCCATGTAATTATAAAAAATGCTATTGATATTATTGCTGCTATTATTTGATTTTCTGTTAAACTTGATGCAAATATTCCAAAAGCTATGTACATCATACAAAATAATAAAAATCCAAACATTGTTACTAAAGCTGTTTGCATATGTGGTGCTCCAAAATGACTTGTTATTGCAAAATACATAAAACTTATTAATTCTGTTATTACTACAACTACTGTTGCTGCTATAAATTTACCTAATACAATTTTTGTTATACTAAGTGGTGATGTTAATAGCAACTGTTCTGTTCCAGATTTTCTCTCTTCTGAAAATGATCTCATTGTTAGTAATGGTATTATAACTGCTAACACAATTATTGTTGGTAATGAATAATATATTCGCTCTAAATTTACACTTCCTGCTCCTATAACACTAAAATAAAATGATATACTTAATGCTATTAAAAAAACTCCTATAAATATATATCCTATTGGTGTTGTAAAATATGATTTTAACTCTTTTTTTATGACTGCCCACATGGCTTAGTTACCTCCTTCTATTAGTTTCATAAATGCATCTTCTAGTGTTGTATCTGCTTTTTTCATTTCAAATATTGTTATATTTTCCTTAGCTAATTCTTTGAATAGTATTTTTCTTAAATCTACATCTTTTTCAGACTCTATTAAATATTGTTTTGTTTTATCTTTATTTTCTTTTACTAACTCTATTTTGGTTATTTCTTTTATATCTTTTGCAACTTCTTCAATTCTATTATCTAAGTCTTCAACTGTTACATATATATCATTTTTACTAGCTACTTTATTTTCCAAGTTTTCTGGCGTATCAACAGCTATTATTTTTCCTTTATTAATTATTATTACTTTTTGGCATATTTGACTAACTTCTGACAATATATGTGAGCTTAATATTACTGTATGTGTTTTTCCTAATTCTTTTATTAAATTTCTTATCTCTGTTATTTGCTTTGGATCAAGACCTACTGTTGGTTCATCTAATATTAATATTTTAGGTTCTCCAACTAACGCTCCTGCCATACTTACTCTTTGTTTATACCCTCTTGATAGATTTCTTGTTAATTTTTTTTCTACATCTTTTAGTCCTGTTTCTTCTATAATTTTCTCTATTTTTTCTTTTCTTGTTTTTCTATCAACCTTTTTTATTTCTGCCATATATGTTACAAACTCTTTTACTGTCATATCTGTATATAAAGGCACACCTTCTGGCATATACCCTATCTCTCTTTTAGCTTTTCTAGGCTTTTTGCTTATGTCATATCCATCTATAACTATTGTTCCTTCTGTTGGTTCTATATACCCTGTTATCATATTCATAGTTGTACTTTTTCCAGCTCCATTTGGTCCTAATAGTCCTATGATTTCTCCGTCATTTATTGTAAAGTTGATATTATCTACGGCTACAACTTTTCCGTATTTTTTTGTTACATTTTTAACCTCTATCACGGTTCTTTCCTCCTCCTCTTGGATTTCTTGTTTTCCTTATTTCCCTAGTATAATATCATTTTATATTCACCTTGTAAAGCATTTCACAAAAAATTCACATTTAAAAACTCTTACTTATTCTTACCCATCAAAAAGGCACTGTATTTAAAATAAACTCTCCTTATTAAACATTCTTGTCTAATAATTTGAGTTCACTTCAGTAACAATGCTCTGAAAATAGTACTAGACATAAGCTCCTTTCAATTTCTTTAAAAGGACTTAAACATGGTCTTGCACAAAGAGAAAAAAAGGTGCTCAAAAGCAAAATATAGAAAATGCAAAAAAATGATAAAAGAAAAAATACCATTAGAAATAATATATAAAATAACAGAAATTTCACTAGAAGATTTAAAAAAATTTCAAAAAGAAATCTAATTTTATATTTAACTTTATAATTTGAAATAAAACCATTAAATTAATAAAAGTAAGATTTAAACATTACAAACATTTCTATACTTTTATTTTATAATTAATATATTTTAAAGTTTTACTATTATAAATACTTTAAATTAATTAATAATAAAACTTTAAAATTTCCAATAGTTCAAACATTTTATAATATTTCAATTTTTTAGATTTTTTTACTATTTCTCTTGACAGTAGCACTTTTTTGTGATATTATAAAAATCGTTCAAGTTATGGGTCAGTAGCTCAGTTGGATAGAGCACACGCCTTCTAAGCGTGGGGTCGGGGGTTCGAACCCCTCCTGGCCCACCAAAGGATAATATCGTCGCACCAGACGAAAAAAACGATTAAATCGACTGTAAAAGGTCGATTTTTTTCGTGCCTAAGTATTGAAATTTTCGGAAAGGTGTGATATTATGTTGAACATAATCAAGAAACAAATCAATATTAGTAAAGAACTAAATTCTAAAATTGAGTGGGCGTGCTAATTAAAACTAAAAGGAAAGGAAAAGCCTAAAATTTATCAAGGCTCATTAAGAGTTATTGAACATAGCAATTTAGCATATGTAGAGCCCCATAAATTAGTGATTAAAAATAATCTTTATTTATTCTTTAATGAACACGATTATTTTTATGTGAATGATTTGAGAAACAAATATCCGTTATCTCAGTTAAAAGATTACATAGCAAGGCATTGATAATTTTAGAGTTTTTAAAAAAATATACTATATTGATTTATTTGTGATATTAAAAATAAGTTAATATAAATAAATTATAAAATTCTAAAAGTGTCAGTAGCCAAATGCTAATTGCAAATTGCTATGTGACACTTTTTATAGTGCCTTTCTATCATCAATTTTGGAAGGAGGATTTATAATAATGAATGATGAAAAGAAAGTAGCAGGAATTTATATTAGAGTTAGTACAGATGATCAAGCTAGGGAACGGATTTAGTTTAAGAGAACAAAAGGAAAAACTATTACAGCTTTGTAAATTTAAAGAATACGAAGTATTTAAGGTTTATGAAGATGCTGGAATAAATGCAAAAGATATGGAACATAGGCCAGCATTTCAAGAGATGTTAGCAGATATGAAGAAAGGCAAAATCAACTATATTGTTGCATATAAGCTAGACAGAGTTACTCGTTCAGTTCGTGATTTAGAAGAGCTAATTGCAGTATTAGAAAAGCACAATACTTATTTGGTGTGCGATAGGGATGATGTAAATACATCTTCAGCTAATGGAAGATTTTTTGTAAGAATGCTAACTGTTTTATCTCAACTAGAAATTGAAATAGTAAGTGAAAGGACAAAGTTTGGATTAAATGGTGCTATAAAATCTGGACATTTGCCACGGAACTATTCCATTAGGTTACAAGAAAGATAGTAACAAGAAAACTGTAATTGATGAAACTACAAAAGATATTATAATAAGAATATTTAATATGTATTTAGAGGGAAAAAGCTTTCACCAGATAGCAAATATTTTTAAAGAAGAACAAATACTATCTCCTAAAAAATGGAAAGATTCACACATCCAAAAGATACTAGAAAATCGTATTTATATGGGAGATTATGAACAATACAAGAAAATTGGAAAAGTACAAGGCAAAGAGCCAATAATCTATATGAATGTTGTAGAGCCAATTATTAGTCGTGCTATGTGGGAAGAAGCACAAATACAAAAAGAGAAAAATCAAAGGGCATACACAAGAGATAGAGTTTATTTATTCTTTCAAAAATTGAGATGTCCAACTTGTAATAGAATAATGAAATGCAAAGGTTCAGGTGGTAAAAAGAAAAAATATATGTATTACAACTGTGAACATTGCAAATTGTATTATAGAGAAGATTTAATAGAAGAATGTTTAGAACATTTTATATTAGATTTAGTAGAATATGATATGTCAGTAAAAAAATATTTTTTTCCAGTTTTAGCAGATAAAAAAGAAACAAGTACAGAAAAAATTGAACAGCTAGAAAAACAAAAAGAAAGAATTAAAAAAGCATATTTGAGTGGCATAGTGGAAATGGAAGATTTCTCTGAAGATTATAAAGTTATAGAAGAAAAATTAAGCATATTAGAAAAGAAGAAGTTAGATACTTTAAACTTAAATGCTATAACCTTTTCTCCACAACAACTAATGGCTGACAGAGATATAGAAAGAGAAAAGCAAATTAGAGATAATACTTTAAATGAAACTATAAAAGAAGAATGGAATAGAAAGTCAAAAGAAGAAAAACAAGAATTTATTTCAAAGTTTATAGAATCAGTTGTACTAATAAAAGATGAAAATGGATATTTACCAATTGATAAAATCAATTTTAGAAGTAGTTATATTCAGCAAATGGTAAAGTTCTTTAACAATGGAATATTTGATGTGTATGCTCCAGTAGAAGTTAATGGAGAAGAAAAATTTATTAGAACAGGTGTAAATATAAATCAAGAACAATTAGATGAATATATAGCAAGATTAAACAAAGAATTTGAAATAGAATTTTATGAAATTGCACAAATGGATTTGAATAAAAGTTATGGAGATAAAGAAGTAGAATTTGAAATTGACACAGCAAAAGAAAAGTTAATAAGAATGGTAGCAGTAAAAGAAGAAAAATCGTTTCCAACATCACAAGAAGAAAATGTACGAATAGGTGCTATTGCTTATACAACTGCGTAGACATTTCTTAAAACAAATTAACGTGGCACGTTTTGTTTTTACAAAGTAAAAATGAAAGAGGCGATAGTTAATTTGAATAAATTTTATTCCAGTGGAAGAAAATTTATTGCCTCGCAGAGTCCCCGAATTTTGACATACTTGTCAAAATCCATAGGGGGTTAGGATATTTGGAAAGACAAAATCCTCTTGTCAAGGAAGTATGAAAAATGAATGAGATGTTAGCCTATTCTATACATCTTGGAAACGATAAAAATAAAACTAAAAAAGCAAAAGAAATTGCAAAAAATAATCAATCAAATACAACTTCTTTTAGTAATAATTCTATTCAAAATTTGGCACAATTATCAAAAGCAAATAACCATAATTAAGAAAATACGATAACAAAACAGAACTAATTTCCGTAATTTATGGAACAAATAATTTAGTAAATGATGTTCAAAATTTATATTTACAAGAGTTTGAAAATGCAAGAATTGAATACAACAATAAGCAAACAAGAGAAGATAGAAAAATACAAAATTATTTAGAGCATATATCCGAAAATTCTAATAGAGATTTATGTTGTGAACTAATAATTGAACTTGGAGATATGAACTTTTGGCAAGATAAAACAAAAGAATATTGTTACAAAATGGTACAAGTTTATAAGGAACAACTACAAGACTTTGTAACAACCGTCCCACAATTTAAAATAGCTAATGCAGTAATTCACTTTGATGAAACAAGTCCACATCTTCATATAATTGGCATTCCAATAAAAGAACGGATATAAAAATGGAATGAAAAAACAAGTAGCAAAATCACAAATATTTACAAAAGAATCTTTAACAAGAATACAAGATAAAATGAGAAATTGTTGTATAAAGTCATTTAACAAAGTATATGAACAAGATTATCAGCTAAAAACAAAAGAAAAAGGAAAAAATCAAGACATTCCAGTTAGTCAAATGCTGAACTATAATAAAGTAAAAAAGCAATATGAAAAGAATAAAAAGCTATTAGAACAAGCAAATAAAAAGACAGATTTAGTAAATGAAAATGGCAATAATATTAAAGAAATAGTATCTAATTTAAAGCCTAATCTAGTAAACAAAAAGAATTATACTATTTCACAAGAACAAGTAACAACTATAAAAGATTATATTTCAGATGTAGAGGATACTACAAAATCAATGAAAAAAGTAAATGATTTAGATGTAATTATAAAGGAATACGAAAAAGATTTAAAAGAACACAATAACGAAGTTAGAGAATTAAACTCTACTATTAGACAGAAAGATGAAGAAATAAGAGATTTAACACAAAATTTAGATATAGCAAAAAATACTATTTCAAAACAACAAAAGGAAATAAATGTATTAAAGCCATTCAAATATTTATGGAATAAACTAATAAAATTTATAAAGAATAAAGTTAGATATTCTAAAAATGAAATCTATAAAAAAGTCTATGCAGAACTTAAAAGCGATAATATTTTAAGACAAGCAGATATTGATTTTATAGATAATAAAAACACTAAAAAAAGAAACTATGAATTATAAAACGGAGGTAAAAATTTATGATATTAAAGTATAATAATGAAAAAGTAGTAAATTAGTAAAATATTTTGAAACATTAGATTTTGCAAATAAATTGAGATTAAGCATAGATATGCTTGAAAGTTATCATGTGAAAGTAAAAAATGATAAAGTTTTAGAAATTTTAAAGAAATTATTGTGTGCAGTTGATGAACAATATAACAAAACAAAATTCTTAAATCTTCTTAACTATAAGCATTTACTTATGACTTCGGCACAAGTAATGGAACTAACTGAAAAAGAGCAGAATACTTTTGTATTTGAAGTATTATATAATATTTACACTAGCGTGAAAGAAAGATATTTTTAAAAAGTTGCAATTTTATGTAAAATATGGTACAATAAATATGTATAAAGTTTTTCTTTGAAATTGAGAATATTTTCTCGATTGATTTGCTACATTATAGGTGGCAAGAAATCAAGAGTATCTCATTGAAGGGAAAAATAGTAAAACAAAAACAATAAGAACAATTTGCAGGAGGATTTTACTATGAAAGCATTTAAAACACGAAAAGCATCTGTTCAGCCGCAGTATGATTCAGCAATGAAAGACATTAGACAGGCAATGGGATGGGGATGGAAAAGTACCCATGTAGGTTATGGAACTCTGTACCCTGAAGTTGCAGAAATGATTGCAAAGGACGGTTTTGATATCAAAATTGTCAAAAGAGCTGATGACAGTATGTCATATAATAAGGTTTCTTGGGAAAATGCAGAAGAAGGCAAGGAGGGAACTATTACTTATGTAGATGAAACTCAGCCTCAGCCTGATTTTACAGATATCTTGGTAGGTAAAAAGATGAAGCTACTGAGGCAGAAGAAGACGAACAGGCAACCAATGAAGAAAATGAAACTGATTCTGAAGCTGAAGAATAAGGCGAACACAATGCGAAACTCTTAAGGAGGACTAGTATCACACTAGTTCTCTCCTTTTTATATCATTTTATTAAAAATTTTAATTTTTAGATACACTTTTTTAAAATTATATGTTAAAATGTATATACAGTCGATAATCGGAAACGTTGCAAGTGTGGGAGTATGTTTTTTCGCAAATAACCACAGCTAAGGCACCAACGACGTATCTGTTCGAACTAAAAGAACAGATAAATACAAAAATATCATTCAGAAATGGATGGTATTTTTTTGTTTGCAAAAAATTTATTGCCTTGCAGAGCACCCATGTTATGATAGTATGTCATAACATATAGGGGAGAACGATTTAGTTAAGTACACTAAAATCATTCTCCCCATAAAATAAGTTATTTCAATATTAAGCTGTTTTTTTATTTAATATTTTTTCAATTGTTACTTCAAAATTATCAAGACTAACTGGAAAAGAAATTATACCAACACCTCTATAATATATATCTATTTCCTGAACTTTTTTACCATTAACTTTTTTAGTTTGATGAATTACTATTTTTTCTATCAATTCATTTAAAATTTCTGGTGTTAATTCATTTATTTCAGTATATTTTTTAACATTAGATATAAATTGTGTTAAATCAGTTTCTTTCTTTTCTTTATTTTCTATTTCATTTGACAATTGTTCAATTTTTATTTTTAATTCTTGTTGTTCCTTATCATAATTAAAAGTTAAGTTTCTAAATCTATCATCTGTAAGTTTGCCAGATACATTATCTTCATAAATATGTTTAAATAAGTTGTCAATTTCGATAATTCTTTTCTTTGCTTTTTCAAGTTCTTTTTTGTTTTTAGAAATTTGCTTTAATTCATCTTGTGTGGATTTTGCTAATTGCTCTTTAATAAATCTTCATAACTTTTCATATATGAAATTACTTTCTGTATATTTTCTAAAACAATGTTTTGTAATGCTTCATCTGTAATATAATGAGAAGTACAAGCTGAATTATCATGCTTATAACTTGAACATCTATAATGGTCTTTAGCTTTCAAATCTGTTACAGGTGATTGAAAATACATTTTTTTGCCACAATCATTGCAGAATAACAATCCTGAAAATATACTTTTCTTGCCTGACCTTGTAGGCTTTTTTCTGTTATTTCTTAACTCTTGAGCAATGTTCCAAGTATATTCATCAATTATTGGCTCATGGGTATTTTTAAATACTTTTCTATCTTCTTTTGGAAGTCTTATTTTAGTTTTATCTTTATAAGAACGAGTAGTACATTTAAAATTTACTGTATCTCCAATATATTCTTGTCTATCTAAAATATCAGCTACAATAGTTCCACACCATTTATATTGATATTCTTGAGTATTTATATTTGAGTTTGTACTAATACTTTCATTATATTCTGAGGGTGTCAAAATTTTTCTTTCTCTTAAAATTTTAGCAATTTCACAAGTTCCATGTCCTTTAATAAATAGATTAAATATTTCTTTTACAACTTCTGCTGATTCTTCATCTACTAGCCATTTTGTTTTATCATTTTCATCTTTTTTATAGCCATAAGGTACATTATTAGCAAGTGAAATTCCAGCTTCTCCTTTATTTTTAAGAACTGCTCTAACTTTTTGACTTGTATTTTTAGCATGCATTTCATTAAACCAATCTTGAATAGGCAAGAAGTCATTTAACCCTTTACTACTATCAATGTTGTCCATTATTGCAATATACCTTATATTAAGCCTAACAAAATCTTCTTCAAGAAGTTGTCCTACAACAAGTCTATTTCTTCCAAGTCTTGAATGGTCTTTTACTATAATTGTTCCAATATTTCCTTGTTCTGCAAGTTCCATTATTTCCATAAAGGCAGGTCTTGTAAAAGTAGTTCCAGAATACCCATCATCAACAAAGAACCTAATATTTTGAAATTTGTTATCTTGTGCATATTTACTTAAAATTAATTTTTGATTTTTTATACTATTGCTTTCTCCTGAAAGTTCATCATCTCTTGATAAACGACAGTATAAAGCAGTGATTTTATCGTTTTCTAGCTGTTTCATTTATTTCTCCTTTCCTTAGACAGCTTGAAATACGATATAAAATTATAGTTTCTACATTTCAAGTAGTGTTTATAATATACCATATCTCAAACTGGAAATTCAACACAAAAACTATTACTTTTGGAAGATTTCAAAAAATCTAGTTAATATAGTGTGTTCCGAATCTTTATTAAAATAGGTATTTACCTTATAAACAGTACCTTTAATTTCTTTTTCAAAGTTCAAATTTTGTTCTGGATAAAAATTTTTTAAATATTCTGCACGTTCTTCATCGTTCATTTTATAGAGTTTATTACAAAATTCAGTCTTTAAATTCTCTAAAAATTCGTATTCTTCATTAGTCAGTTCAATTCTATATATTTTTTCACTATCTTGCATTTCTGTCAGCCCTCCTTTTCTTGTATTCAGGAGAGTTTTTTAGTTTTTGCTTTTCAAGTCTTTCTTTTTCTCTAGCTTCTTCAAGAGCTTTTCTTTCAGCTTGTATTTTTTCTTGCTCAATTCTTTGTTTTTCTAACTCATCTTGTTTCTCTTTAGCAAATAGTCCTTTAAATAAGTCAAAAACTTTTTGTGGAGCAAGTTTTATAGCATGGAAGTAATCTTTCGCTTTTTCTACAATATCATCATATAGAGATTTCCACTTATCTACTGCATTTCTTAAATTATCAATTCTACTATTAAGTTCATATATTTCTTTATCTGCAACAATTCCTTTTTTAGCATATTCAGTTAAATTCTCATAATCTTCTTGTTCTAATTCAATTTTTTTAGAAAATCTCTTTTGTTTTCCTAAATTGGAAATGTTCTCAATTTGCTTATCATATTTCATATAGGAATTATAAGCAGATTCTTTTTCTTCAACTTTATTTGTAATGTTTTCTAATCTTTCAGTATCTTTCTTAATTTTAAATTGTAAATCATCTAAATGTTCTTGATTACTACCTTTTACACCACGAATAAAGTCTTTATAACCACAATCACTCATATATTGGAAAAATCGGTCTTGTAATAAGCTATATGATTTTATTAAAACTGCATTTCCTTTTTTATCATATACAGGTTTTCCTTGATTATCTAATACTTGCTCTGATTTCCATTTATTACTATGACTTACTTGATTGATTACTTCTTTTGTAGTTCCAATTAGTGCTTTGTCTTTACATTTCTTTGTCCATTTTACTTCTTTTCTTACAACAGGGAGTGCTACAACATGTAAGTGATAATGATATATAGTCTTTCCATATTTTTCTGTTAAAGCAGTATTTATTTCATCTGCATGCATAACTGCTGATATAATGTTATTAGCTCCCATTTCTTGTTCAGCGAAGTGAAAAGCTTTTTCATAAAATTCTTTTGCAAATTCATAACCACCATGTTTCTCAAAATAGTCAGAGTTAATATCAAATATAAGTTCATCAAAAAGTTTAGCATTTTCTCTTAAACCTCTTAATGATACTTGTCCTTTATCAAGCAACTCTTTTAATTTTTCATTATAGGTAGTTTCACATCTTTTGTAGTGTATATTATTTTGTGTTTGCTCTATATCAACATTCATATTAGAATATGATTTATTTTTTCTTTCGTTGTGTCTTTCAGCTTTAGTTATACTTGCTTTAGTATAAGTTTCTACTCTAGCTACTGAATAGTTTGTTTTGTTCATTTAAATATCCTTTCTTGCAGGTAGCAAAGAGGCGACCAAAGGGAGCTGTTACATAACTTTCTTGCGAAAGTATGTAACCCACTATGACACTTTCAAAACTTCGTTTTGCAAAGATGTCGTGGGCTCCTTGCGGAGGGCTCATAAATTATCTAATCTAGAGATAGATAATTTATGTTTGGCTTCGCCAAAGCAAAAGAATATATTTAATATCATTTATATATTCTTTTGCTCATCTTAACAATTTATTTACATACCAAAAATAAATTGTTAAGCTCTTTTTGTTCTGTATAAATGGAGAGGGTAGAAATTTATATACAAAAAAAGACCATAAGCGATATACCAATACTCTATTTACCCACGGCGAATACAATATTAATAAGCTCAAACAAAATTTGAGTTTTAAATATGTACTCATTTTTTTAGTGTGTATGTAAATAGAATATTGAACTTTGCACTCATGGCTTTCTTAATTACTTATAAATACTGGACAAGTTTACTATTATTATTTTAAAATTTTCACACTTTCTAATAACCAGCTCGCAATCCCTTATGCGACTCGTTTTCGCCTGGCATCTGAGGAATTATAAAATTCCCAAGAGATTGTCAATATTCTATATTCTTTTATTGAATACACATAATATATATCATGATTTTAGCTAAAAATCAATAAATTCTGTAAATTTTTGTAATTTTAGCTACAACTTTGCAATAATATCGAGAATTTTGTAAAACTTGACTTCTTATGGGAAACCTGCTATATTATACATAATACTTCAGTATTGTAATAAGCAACACACCAATTCAATATGTCGATTGACAAGGAGGATTTCAAAATGAAAATTAAGACAGAAAATTATGTGTGTTCCATTTGTGGAAAGCGGAATGTAAAACTTTGGCGTCCTTATATGGACACAACTCCATTAATTTGTGCAGAATGTGCAGAAAAACGGCAAACACCATATGAGTACGAGGAAACGATTTGGCAAAAAGAAGATAACGGTTGGTATACTGGGAAATTTACTGGCAAAAAACTTCCCTTACCTAAATGGGAAGTCGATGAGAAAGGTAAAGTTCCCTCATATCAAGGACCTGGACCTGATGGCGAACCTAGATCTATGACTGACCAACTTATTGTTGATTTGTCAGATGTTTCAACTTCATATACATCTGGAAGTACTTCTATGGTACCAGCTTGCCCTGATGAAGACGGAGAATTTTGGGGATATACTTCCGTTCCTGAAGAAAACTGCAAATGGTGGGAAGAATTGCCGACAAGATAATGTTGGCAACAGTAAAAAACGAACGTCGGATCTGAAAAGATTCGGCGTTTGTTTTTCTATCATATTGATTACTAGCAGTAGATTAATTCTTTAAATATGATTTCGTCAACTATATGCTTATAATTATTCATAAGACCAGTCCATTTTAAAGGGTCGGTATTTTTCAAATTTTCATCAATAGGATTTTTTTCTAGCATTTGTGCCATAAGCATTTCAAATCTTTCTTTAGCTTGTTTGTCAGTTTCTACAATATGTTTTCTTAAAGTTTTGTTCATAAACATTATTATATATTCTGCTTTCTTGTGATTCTTTAAATATTTTAATCTTAAATGCCCATATTTTCCAATAATATAATTTTTCTCATAATCTTCTTTCTCTAAATATAAGTCAGGAATGAAAAAATCTCCCTCTTTGTGATAAGTTATCTCTACCATAACTAAAACCTCCTAAAATTTAATTTCACTACTTTTAGAACTATAATTTTATATCTGCTAAAGCTGTCTATAAATACTAATTTTTATAAAGTGTACTTAACTTAAGTCTACTGGGTTAGGACTTATGGCAAAGCCAAAGCCCTGTGCTACGAAGAAATTTCAAGGAGGTGCTTTTATGGAGCAAGAATTAGCATATTCTTTTCACTTAGGTAGCGACAAAAACAAAAGTAAATTAGCAAAGAAAGTTGCAAAGGAAAATTTACCTGGTACTACTTCTCTATCAAATAATGCAATTCAAAATGCAAAAGATTTGTCAGACGTAAATAAACACAATTTAAGAGATTATGATAATCAAAGAGAATTGATATGACAAAGATAATAACTATAAAATAGTAAGTGATGATCTATACAAAAATGGTATATTTACTGATGATGAAAATGAAATTGCAAATAATATTGCTAGAAAAATAAAACCGAAAGAAAATATAGAACAAGCAAAAAATAAAAAGAAAAATAATTTTGAATTAAAGTAAAGGAGTAAAATATTATGGAAGAAAATAAAGTTGAAAATGTAATAAATATAATCAAAAATATGGATATAAAAGATAAATTAAGACTTGGAATATGTCTATCTACTAGTAGTTGGACTAATATTCTATATGATAAAACAAAAATGTATGAGAAATTTAATACTATACTAAAAGAAATTGATGAAGAATATAGAACTACTCTAATAAATTTTGCAAAGTATAAACTTGTAATGTTTACAATGTCTAAAAATTATGGAAATGGAACAAACAGATAGAAATAAAATTGCTTTATATTTAGTAAATAATGTAAATTAGAAAAATCTGTTTTTTGACATTTTTATATAAATGTGTTATAATTATAAGTGATGTAACATATTGTAACTCCGTTGCATCAGTAGCTATAGACAGATTTTATTAATGGTACTTACCCAAGGAGGAAAAAATTATGTTGGATATCAAAACCGCAACAATCGTTCGCAAGGCAATAAATGAGCACTTTTCTTCACCCAATATGGTAAGTTTGGAAGCAGTTTGCAGAATGCAGCCTGTTGTTCAGAATACCAATGGCATTGGCTATACTATCCTTGCTCTTCAGTCTGGAGACCTTACCATTCTGGTATGGGTACAGTTCAACGAGAAGCTTGGTGTTATGGTGAAAAGTGTCAAAGCTCAGGCGTGGTAAATCAAAACAAAAAAGAAATTATTCTTTCTCTCTCAGCAATGAGGGAGTTTTTTATATATTTTTGTTAAAATAAATTTTTTCATTTGTATTGCAATTTATTAAAAATATAATATACTTTAATAAATTGATTGATATTTGTATCAATCGTTAAAGGCGTGAAAAAAGTTGTAGATATCTACGTTGTCCGCACCAATAACATATCGTCATACAAAACAAAAAGGATTAAATCGACTGTAAACAGTCGATTTTTTTCGTTCTTAAGCAATATAATTTTTCGAAATAGTAATATTGTTATATTTTATGCAATTTGCAATTTTATGTAAAATAGCGTATCATAATTATATATGCTTTATTGCACAATATTATCTTAGGAGGAATAACTAATAGAAAAAACATTACGGTTACTGCAACAAACATGTTTAAATTAGTAAGCAAATCCTTTACAAAGTGCTTTTTTAAAGAAAACAAAGATACTTCTAACTATAGCATTATGAACAATATACTAAAAAAATACTCATAAATATAGTGCCCCAAAATTATTAGACAAAAATATTTAATAATTTGGAAACACTTCATAAATAACCTTTTAGAATAACGTAAAACTATTACCTATTTAAGAAATACATAGCAAAATTTAAGTAAGAAGCAAACAAACACCATAAATATATAATTACAATTTATCAATAAATTTCTTTTTAATTTCATAAGAAGAATGTACATAAATCCCTAAAGTCACACTAACATTAGAATGACCCAACACTTCACTTAAAGACTTTACATCCATACCAACCCTAACACATCTTGTTGCAAATGTATGTCTTAAACAATGAAACTTTTTATATTGAATATTACAATTATTCAACATTTTTTTATATGTATATCTATAACTTAATGGTTCTATAACCTTGTCTTTTCCAGATATAACAAAATCATTTTTAGAATATTTTTTAGAAAATTCTCTCAATTTCTTATACAAAATTTTAGCCATTGGTATTTCTCTAACTGATTTCTTCGTTTTAGGAGAAGTTATTATAATCTTACTATTATTTTTACTTAAATATATTCTCTGAACAGTATGAATTACCCTTATTTTTTTTGCATCAAAATCTATATCAGCCCACCTCAATGCACAAATCTCACCTATTCTTAAACCAGAATACATACTAATCAATACCCCTATTTCTTTTAAATCATTTGAATTCAATATATAATTTTCTATCTTCTTTCTTTCTTTTTCATTAAATATCTCAACTTCACTTCCACCAGATGTTGGTAATGATATCAAATCTAATTTAAAATCTATATCATATTTTCTTTCACAATATTTTAAAATTGATTTTAATACTGTTATTATATCTTTTATTGTTTTATCTGACAAAGTTTCTTGTAAATCTTCTATATATCTATTTATATCAATATTATTAAACTTTTTTAAGGTATACTCTCCAAAATCCTTTTTTAAATATTTTACAATTTTAAATTTATAATTTGAATATGTCGATTCTTTGATTCTCATTCTCTTATATGATAGCCATTCATCACATAAAACATTAAATTTTTTTTCTTTTTCATTTAAACATTTCATTTCTTCAACTTTCCTTTCTAAAACGCCATATATTGTGTTATAAAAATTTTAAAATTTTTTCATAATATAAAGCCAAAATATTTTAATTTTTATTATAAGAGTTCCTTTATTGATAAATATACCATATCTTTAGCAATTGGAACAAAGTTATAGTTAGTGTTTTTGCTCGTTTTATGTAAAATAAAGCTTATTTTTTCCATTTTTTTATTACTGTGAATAACTTTTAAAATTCCTGTAATACTAATAGTACGAATTATTTTTTGAACTTTTTGTCGTTTTTTGTCGAATTTAGGTGGGTTTATTAGGACTTTTACCATTTGGCAATTTTCATATTCCTAGTTTGTTCTATATTTACTTATAAATTGTTATACTTATTTTAGTTAATATGGAGGTGTACATTATGAAATCTAATGTAAAAAATTCAATTGATTCTGCTATCGGTAAAGTATTCAAATCCTATAGAAAAAAATATCACTTGACTCAAACTCAAGTTGCTGATAAACTTGGTATATCAGAAAAATACATTTCGAGATTAGAAAATGGAAATAGTGGAGTTAAACTTGAAACTTTAATAAATTACATGAACACTTTAGGCATAGCACCTGATGTTTTATTTAAAGACTTAATGAGAAATAATGATGTAGTTTTCCAAGTAAACTTATCTCAAAAAATCAGTGAATTACCTAAAGAAAGACAAAGATTTATTAATAAAATCGTAGACGAATTAAAACGCCTATAAAGTCAAAAAAAGTTCCACAAATATTAGACAATTCTCTAATATTTGTAGAACTTTTTTTATATCTCATTACATTTATTCTTTCCAAAAAGCCTCATAAGTTTTATAAGCTGAATAAATATCATATTTACTAGTTACCTCATAAGGAGCATGCATTGAAAGAACTGGAACACCACAATCAATTACATCTGTACCTTTATTAGCCAAAATATATGCAATTGTACCTCCTCCTCCAACATCAACTTTTCCTAATTCAGCAACTTGATATTTTATTTCATTTTTTTCTAGTACATTACGTACCCAAGCCACATATTCAGCATTAGCATCAGAAGCACCTGATTTTCCTCTCACACCTGTATACTTATTTAATGTTATTCCTCTACCTAAATATCCTGCATTTGTTGTATCTGAAACATACGCATAAATTGGATCAAAACCCGCATCAACATCAGAAGATAACATTTTAGAAAAACAAAATACCTTATCTAATAAGTTAGGCTTATTTATCCCCAATTTATTTAATATTTCTGATATAAAGAAATCAAACATATGTGATTCCATACCTGTATTTCCCATACTTCCTATTTCTTCTTTATCTGACAAAATACATACTGCCGTATTTTTTACATTTTGTAAATTCATCATTGCTGCTAAAGATGTATATGCACATACTTTATCATCTTGACCATAACCAGCAACCATACTTTCATCAAATCCTAATGAACGTGCTTTAAAAGCTGGAACTAATTCCAATTCCGCACTTAATAAATCTGATTCTGTAATTCCATATTTTTGATTCAACAAATTCAATATATTTAATTTAACTCTTTCACTAACTCCACATTGTTTTTTATGTTCTTCACCATCTTTATTACAACATGTAAATGGTATACTTCCTATTAAAAGTCTTAAATCTTCTCCTTCTACACCATTTTTTAATTTTTTCTCCATTTGTTCTTGTGCTAAATGTGGCAATAAATCTGTTATTGTAAATATTGGATCTGTTTCCTTTTCACCTATCTCGATTTCTATTTTTTCCCCATTAGTTTTTACTATAACTCCATGTATACTAAGTGGTATTGTTGTCCATTGATATTTTTTTATTCCACCATAATAATGTGTTTTAAAATAAGCCAAACCACCATCTTCACATAATGGATTTGGTTTTAAATCTAACCTTGGTGAATCAACATGTGAACCTATGATATGCATTCCATTTTCTTCTATACCTTTTTCACCAATTATAGCCAAGTACATGCTTTTTCCTCTGTTTATAAAATACACTTTATCACCTGGCACTAAATTTTGTTTATTTATTATATCTGTAAAGCCATTTTCATCTGCTAATTTTTTAGCATTTTTTATAAACTCTCTTTCTATTTTTGACCTATTTAAAAATTCCATATAGCCATTTGAAATCTTATAAATTTCCTCTTTTTGACCTTCTTTTAAGCATTTCCATCCTTCTTCTTTTTTGTTAAAAAGTTTTTCCTTTAGTTCTTCTCCCATTTTTATCACTATCCTTTCTTAATTCGTATTATGGTCACAGTATATCACTTTTTGTTTTTTTTGTCTATATCGTATATAATGCTAATATCTTATGCTCATACTATAAAAAATATGTATAATATGACAAGATCTTTTGAAAACATAATTTATACTAAAAAAATTTTATGTAATTTTTCTTTTCAAAATAGTTACATGTATTCAGCAAACAAACAAGAATTAAAAATATAAAAGATGAAACAAATGCTATTGACTCATTAATTTTTTGTTTTTTATTGACTTGACTACATTTTTTTGCTACAATGCTAGTAATATTCATA
Source organism: Clostridium sp. 27_14 (assembly GCA_001916035.1). GTDB lineage: Bacteria > Bacillota > Clostridia > TANB77 > CAG-508 > CAG-269. The sequence goes on from MNRQ01000020.1 coordinate 126,475, forward strand.
TATTTATATGTTTATTTTATTTATTTTTTGTTTATGAACTAGATTTCTTCAAAAAGCAATCTAGTTCTTATTTATATATCTACAAAAAAACAAATTCTATGATACTTTAATATATCCTTTTAATATAATCTTTTATTTTCTTAACAAATTTCTGGATTTTCCTCAATTATTCTATCAACAACGTCATTTTCTAATGAAAATGGAACAACATAACCTTCCAAATTATTCATTTTTTCACTTAAAACTTCATTTTTCCTATTTACATATACTTTAGATTTTCCTTTGCCATTTTTGGCCTCTTGAACCAAATTAGAAACCGGTGAATTTCCATCAAAAGCAAGCACTATTGACTTTCTTCTTTCAAAAATTTCATAATTAAAACTTTTATAAATTCCTAATTCTTCACTTTCTGTTGATATTCTTATACCTGTTATATTATCATTTTCCAATCTACTTTTTATCTTCTCATCTATCTTTTTAGGAATAATAGCATAAATTTCAAAACTCTTTCCTTGCTCAATTTCGCTTTCTATAATTGCTTTCTCATATCCTTCCATTTTATGTCCTATAACAAAAAATACTTTTTTAGGATCTAACTTTCTTACTAAATCATCTATTATATTTTTTCCCTGTTCAGTAACAAAAGTTACTCTTCCTTTTTTATTAAAACTTCCTCCTGCAACTATAACTGGAACTTTATCTAATGGTAATTCTTTTATCTTGTATTTCAAAACTTCTTCTGAATCTACTGTATTTGTGATTCTAAGATCACCAACTTCATCTTTTATCTTTTCTAATTCTTCATTTTCTAGTTCCAATATAGCCTGTCTTAAAGTTCTGCCATTCAAAAATTTTTCAAATTTTCTAGACTTTTCTTCAAAAAATCTTTCATTTTGCCCAATCACTTCATCTTCAACAGTTCTCATTTGTTCAAATTCTAGATCTGTAACATCTAAAAGATTTCTTAAAGCTAGTTGCTCATCAAAAGTATCTGTACCATAAAATCCATTACCATCTGTTCCTTGTACACATTTTACTCCTTCACTCAAAAATCTTTTTATTGGATGATTTTCTAACTTACTTAAATTATTTAATCTTATATTAGATGTCAACTGAAATTCTACTATTGTATTAGTCTTCTTCATTTTCTCTATTAATTCTTTTCCCTCTTTTGTATTAGGATCTTTTGAATATAAACCATGACCAATTCTAATTCTAGGCATTTTTTGTCCATCTCTTAATGATTCCTCTACACATTTTATTGATTTCTCGACATTGTCTTTTAAGCTATCATTTTCACCTGCGTGTATTCTAACTGTAAAGCCTTCATCATAATATGCAATATCTTGTACTATTTGCATTATTGCAGGTTTTAAATCTTCTATATCATTTATTTCTTCTCCTATAAAGTCACTTCCAACGACATAAGGATCTTTAGCTATTGCTTTTAAAACACATACATTTTCTCTTAAATATTTATCACTTGTAAATTGATCTTTTATTATTGTTAATACTACTCTTCTTATACCTGCTAAAAATCTAATTTTTACACCCGTTTCTTTTTCCATTTCAGGAAAAATTTGATGTACTTCTTCCAGCAATTTTATTGCCGGTTCACCTATTTTTACCAAATCTGTATCAGCAATTTCTACATATTCTATTCTTTGCCTTTGATATTCTCTAGCTATCCATAATAATTTATCCTGTCTTAATACATTATTTCTATAAGGACTTTCTGGCTTGTTATCTTGTAACATCTTAATTAGCATTTTTCTTATATCTTTTTCTGGTATTCTTTTTACTATTTCTTCATTTAATTCTATCTTATTTTCTGATGATATACCTTTTGCAAATACATATCTATATATGTAGCATTTCTCCAAGTTTGTAAATACTGCTTGCCCATCTTTTAATATAGATAAACTTACTCTTATTTTTTCTATATTTCTTTTTGCATTTTCTAGATTATTTAATATAAAATCTGCAAAATTTATAAAAGTATTATCATCTATTCTCCTTATTAAATATTTTCCTGTTAAATGTGAATTTGCAAATTCTTTCTCTACTTCTCTTCTTTGCTCCATTATTTTTTCTTCTTGTTCTTTTGACATTACTAAATTCAACTTTTTTATATAATATAAAGGGTATCTTATTTGATGCTTTATTCCTAATGCTATTAAACAATCTGGTGTTAGTATTGCATTCATGTGTGTATGTAAATCTGTTCTAAATTTACTTTTCTTTAATATATATGTTTTTACAAAAGTTTTTTCTATTGGTAATTTGTATTTTTTTGTTTGTGACATTAATGTTTTACTAATGGCTGGTATTTGAGCTTTTATTTCTATTCTATCGTTATATATATTAGCAACTTTTATTCCTCCAAGTCTAAAAGTATAAACTTCTTCATTTTCGCCATTTATCATAGCTTGCATTCTACCTTTTATTATTTTCATGTCATTATCATTTTTTTCTGTTTCTAAATGACATATTTGTGCTAAATTTGTTATAAGTGTTCCTTTTTTATGATTTGGAGTTTCTAGTATATACTCAATTTCGTCTTTTGATATTCTATATAATTTTACTATTACATCTTTTTCTTTGTCTAAATAAAATTCATCAAATACTTTTAATTTTTCCATTTTTTATCACTTTTCCCTTCATTACCTTCGAAAAAAGCACAGCTTTTGCTGTGTTTTTTTGGTGCGCCTGGAGGGATTCGAACCCCCGATCTTCAAGTTCGTAGCCTGATATTCTATCCAACTAAACTACAGGCGCATATTTGTTTTCTATTTATTAAAAATTAAACCTCACATTTCTTTGTTTATTTTTTCCTTAATACTTGTACATTTTATATTATACTTTGATTTTTCTTTTTATTCAAGTCTTTTTTTAATTTTTTTTATTTTTTTTTCAAAATCTATTGTCAAATTGTTTTTTTTATGGTATATTATATAAGCATTAAGGTTATTTTAATTCGAGGTGTAGCGCAGTTGGTAGCGCGCGTGGTTTGGGACCATGAGGTCGCAGGTTCGATCCCTGTCACCTCGACCATATTAGACCGTTTTTCAAGAAAATTCAATAGAATTTGAAAACAGTCAAAAATATTTAAAAGTGCTATTTTCTAAGAATTTTAGAGAATAGCACAATTTTTTTACATTCTAAAAAATTCTCAAAAATTCCAATATTTTGTATAGAAAAATGTTCCGCAATTTTTAAAATCTTTAAAAAAATTGTTCCGCAAATTTCCGCAAAGCAAAATTCATTGATATTTAGGCACTTTCAGTGTTGTTCAAAAAAACTGAAAGGAGAACTATTGCTATGGATTTTATACCTTATAAAGTGAATGAATGTCTTGAAAATACTTTTTATCAAGTTCCAAAAGAACTATTTATAAATCCATATTATGAGAAACTAAATTCAGATAGTAAATTATTATATGCACTTTTACTAGATAGACTATCAGTTTCAATGAAAAATGAATGGATTGATGAAGATGGAAATATATTTTTAATATTTTCAAGAAAAGAGGCTGGGGAGAAACTAAATTTATCAGACAAAACAGTCACAAAAGCATTTAGAGAGCTAAACAATGTAAAATTGATGTATGAAAAGAGGTTAGGTTTTAGAAAAAAGAATATTATCTATGTTGGAAAAATAAATCATATATCAACTGAAAAAATTATGAGCCGTAAAAATTACGATTCAAGAAACGGAAAATTTACGAATCAAGAGTCGGAGATTTTACGATGTAGTAATAATAAATATAATAAAACTAATTATAGCAATACGCCCCAGAGAAAAAATTCATATTCAAATTATGAACAAAGAGTTTATGAGCCAGAACAATTAGATAAATTATATTGTAATGTATAAAAAAGGAGATTTAAAGATATGGAAAATATAAAATTAAAAGATAAATTTATTGATGAAAAAACAGGAATTGAATATATAAGAAAAGGTGATTTCTACTTTCCAAATTTAGTCGATTCGGCTAGTGTAAATAAAAGTGAACTTGGTAAATATGGAAAATTAAGATTGAAATATTTATTAGAGCATAATAAAGTAGAATATACAATTTTATGGCTTGATAATAAATTAAGAAGTCATTTATTAGAAATAGATAAAACAGCCAATGAAAGATTTCATTTGTTAATGAAACAATTTGCAGAGCAAGAAAATATAACTAAAGAATTAAAAACAACTAATCAGATGGAATGGGTTAGATGCATGAATAATATTAAAAATCGTGTTGAAGAAATTATATTTAAAGAATTAATATATGTATAGGGAAAGAGGTAAAAGTTATGGAAGAAATTAGATTATATGATATGGATTCAATTGAATTTAGAGAGTTAATAGATGCTGCAAGAGTTGAACTAAAAAATAATAATTCCGAATATAAAGAATTAAAAAATAAAGTTAGTGAAATTATGGAGATATATCCAAATTTGCAATTGCTTTTTGAAGATGATAAAGTTATGAATTTAAACGAAGAAGAATGCAAAATGTTGCAAAAGTTAGTATCTCTTTATTTACAGATGAGTGATTATGAAGATAGAAAAATTTTCTTTTTAGGAGCAAGAGAAAACTACTTTTATTTTAAAAATTTAGGAATTATTAAAGATTAAAATAACGTTTATAAGAGAAGAAATCTAAAACTTTCTTCTATTTTTTGACGTAAAAAATTCTGAAAGGAGCAAACAAAAATGAGAAATAAAGAATTAAAAGTAACACAAGAGTTTACAAATTTATTTAATGATGAATTAGTAATTTATAAAAATATATTAATAAAAGGAAGAAGTAAAATCACATTTTATAATTATATTATAGTAACAAGAAAAGGTATTTTTGCAATTACGACTAAAACAATTTTAGGTCGAATGGTAACAGATAAATATAAAGTAAAATGGAAATCTTATATAGGATTTATTCCATTTATTTTTACAAATCCACCACTAGATGTGAGTTATAAAAGTTGTGATTTAGATTTTGTTTCAGATTGTGAAATGGATAAAATTATTCCAATTTCAATAATAAAAAATAAAGGAAAAAATCATTTTTATATTGATATGGATTACACACAAAAAGAAAAATTTTATTATGAATTATCTCATCAACAAGATGTATTTTCTGATAAAGAAGTCTCGCAAACTTGTGAACTAATAGAGAAAAAAGCACTTGTTTTTAGTAGAGGGTAGCTACTTGAAAACTTTATGCTATTTTGAAAGCAAGCATCGCATTTATACTCCCGTATAAATACAGTTTGTCAGTTTTGCATCAAAACTGAACTATGGGGAATTTCTTCCCCAATCCCCTTAAAAATATAAGCAATTTTCTGGCAGTCTTTAAAAAAATAGACTGTCAATTTTTTTGAAAAAGGAGAATGAAAATTATGAGAAAAAGAAATATAAAAAAACAAATATGGTTAGATACAAAAGAAGATGAATTATTAAAAAGAAAATCAAAAGAAGCAGGTTTAAGTGAAGCTGAATTTATTAGAAGTTTAATTAAAGGTTATAGAATAAAAGCACAACCAACTGAAAAAATAAAATCTTTTCAAAGAGATTTGTATGGCATAGCCAATAATATAAATCAAATTGCTAAAGTTGCAAATTCTAGATACAGTGTTTCGCACGATGATTACAAATATATTTCAGATACTTTAGCTAATTTTATTTTAAGGTTTGAAAGGAAGATTTGTTCTAGACAAAAATAAGGGAGGATTTAAGTGGCTATTACAAAATATAAAGTTATTAAGAAAAATTTAGATGCAGTAATAAATTATGCAATGAATGGAGAAAAAACTGAAAATGGTATTTTAGTATCTGGTATAAATTGTTTACCACAAACAGCCTATTCTCAAATGATGCTAACTAAAAAAGCATTTCATAAAGAAGATGGCAGATTAGGTTATCATATAATACAATCTTTTAATGGTAATGAAATTTCCCCAGAAAAATGTAACAAAATCGGAATAGAACTTGCTGAAGAACTATGGGGCGATAAATATCAAGTTATAGTTTGCACACATACTAATAAGCAAAATATTCACAATCACATAGTTCTAAACTCTGTTTCATTTATTGATGGAAGTAAATATCATAATTCAAATGTTGAAATTGCTTTACTTCGAGAAACAAATGATGATATTTGTAGAAAATATGGACTATCTATAATTAAAAGCACAAAAGCTACTACAGTAAGTGATATATCAAAGAGTAGAATTGCAAATTATAACCGTAATTCTGGAAAAATGGAACTTATAAAAGCTGATATTGATGAAACAATTAAAGATGCTCAAAAATATGAAGAGTTTGTAGATATATTAGCCTTTAAAGGTTATTATATTAAAAAGTCTAGTAATGTTATATCTGTTGCTACTCCGTACTATAATAGAAATATAAGACTTGCAAAAGCATTTGGAGAAGATTATACTTTTGAAAATATTAAAACTATAATATATCAAGATGCTTTATATGATAGGTATTTAAAAAGAACTAACAATGAAAAAGTATATAAAATAAGAATTTATGATGGTATTAAAATTGACCAAGAAAAATTAAAAACTTCATCTTTTTATAGATTATATGTTCATTATTTATATTTGCTTGGAAAATTGCCACCTAAAATTCATTATGAAGAAAAAACAAAAGAATATTATCAAGAAATAGATAAATTTAATAAATTAGCTGATGAAATGAATTTAATATGCACTTATAATCTAAACTCAAACGAAGATGTTCAAAATTTAAGAATGCAATATATTGAAGAAATTACACCTTTAAAGTCAGAACGAGAAAAAATAAGGCAATTATATAGGAAAACTACCAATGAAACTGATAGATCTTTTCTTGAATATAAATTAAATAATCTTACTAAAGATATAGATAAAATAAATTCAAAAATACAAATTTGCAAACGAATTATTACTAAAGCTGAAAAAGGCGAAAAAGAAGCTATTTTAATTAAAAATAGAGTAGCAGAAAATCAACAAAATAATGAGTTGGAAAACTCAAAAAGTAAAGATAGAAGAATAGATAGAGCTACTTTTTAGTAGTTCTATCTAATTATAAAAATTAATCTTAAAATCTTTGTGCCTTATACCATTTAGAAAATTCTCTCATTGCATCTACAGATTCATATTTTATTCTATTTGACCTTTCTTCATCTGTCATTTGAGCTAATGTTTTATCATATCCATAAGGCTTAAATATATACCATAAATCAGACCATTTTTTATCTGTATCATTACCTAATATTTCTTTAGATAATGTTCCTTCATGTTTTCCCATAAATTGATGTAATTCGTTTCCATCATAATAAGATAAGCATTCTGTAAATCTACAATTTCTATTTTCTTTTCCTTCCATTAATTTTAATATGCCTTCTATTCCTATTGTATCCAAAGTAAAATTTACAAAAGCTCTTGGAAATCCATTTAATTCATCTATCCAAAATCCACAGTCTAAAGAAATGCATGGCTTATTTACTAATTTATAGGCTTCCATTACCTTATATTTTGATATGTATTTTATATCATCACTTCTGGGTTCTTCTAAGTCATATTCAAATACTTGAAAATTCACTCCGTCTAATTGCTTATTAGCTGATGCTATTTTTCCTCTATTATGTGTTACAAAAACTATTTCATTCATTTATAATGTCTCCTTTACAAAATATTTTTTAATTCAATTAAACTATTGATTTCATAAGTTGGTTTGAAATTCGTATTATTCTCTGTTTTCTTCATGTTAAACCAGCAAGAATCTATTCCATTCTGAATACCTCCTAAAACATCTTTCTCCAATTCATCTCCTATTATAAGCATATTATCTTTATCACAAGTATTTATTTTGTTAAAAAACTTTTCAAAAAATTCATGATGTGGTTTCATATGTCCTGCTTCTTCTGCTGTAAATACTTCTTTAATATATTTTTGAGCATTTATTTTATTCAATTTGTCATTTACTACTTTAGTTGGACTATTGGTAGTGATATATAATTCATACTGCTTTTCATATAAATATTTTAAAATTTCTTGAGAATTTTTTATAGGGACAATGTTTTTACTTAAAAAATTAATATATTTTTTATTTATCTCTTTACCTTCTTCAAATGATATATTATTAAAATATTTTATAAATCTTTGAGCTCTAACCCATTCAGTTTTTTCTTCATTCGTTTTAAAATTATGGGGATCTTTTATTTTACCTTCTGCTCTATCTTTCCAAAATTGATTGTCTAAATTAATAAAGTTTTCTATCTTTTCATCAGTTACATTTTCTTTTCTTTCAATTAATATTTGTTTAATTGCATATCTTCTATTTTCATCATCATCAACTAGAGTATTATCTAAATCGAATAATAACTTTTTATAAATTTTGAGCATAAAAAATTCCTCCTATATGATTATAATATCATATATTGAGGAAATATTTTTGTCACAATTATTTTTTTATAATGTTTTTATCTGTATAGACATCTTCTAAAACTTCATATTCTTTAATATTTTCTAATTTAAATAATCTTATTTCATTTCTTAGTTCACAAAATGCTGCAATATACCATTTGTCGATATATAAAAATAATTCTGCTGGATGTATAATTCTTTGAGTTATCCCTAAGTTTATTGAGTCATACCTGATTTTTACTTTATTTTTATTAAATATAGCTTTTTTCATAACAATATACATTTTTTCTTTTACTTCATTTTCTATCTTTAGAAAATTACTATTTTTATCAAGTTGATAGCCACCATATTTACCAGTAAATGATTTCAAATATATTCCTGCTTGTTCAAGTTCTAATTTATATTGTCTTATCATTCTTTCTGATACTTCCAAGTTTTCAGCTAGACTTGATATATTATGTATTTCTTTATCTTTTAATATTTGTAACATATTTAGCATATTGGCAATTTTACTCATTTTTATAACTCCTATTAATTATTAAATTTTAATTTTCAAAATAGAATGCATATCTAGTATTATCTCTTATTAAATGTTCTTCATAGTTTCCATTACTAACATTCTTTACAACTTTTCTCCAAAATTCTTGAGCTCGTTTATTTTTTAATAATGTTCGTATCTCCCATTTTCCTTTATATTTTTTAAACATTTCGTTTGCCATAAATGTTCCAGCTCCAAGTGTTCTATATTTATTTAAAACAAAAAATTCTGCTATCTCATTCATTCCATTTTCATTAAATCTTTCTAAAACAAAACCTGCTAATTTACCATCACATTTTAAAATATATGGATGCCTTCTTTCTTGTGTCCAATATAATTCTATATACTTACTCATTTTAAACAAACCGTTTTCTAGTAGTTGAAAATTAGTTGTTTCATCTTCAAAAAAGCTTAACTCATAAGTGTATAGTTGCATTAAATTATAAATAATATTTTTGTCCTTTTCTTCTACTTCAAATAATTCAAACATAGAGTTATTTCCCTTTCTTAGAATTAATATTTATATAGCATTAAAAATAAAAGCTCTTTCTTCTATCCTCTAATTCATCAAAGTATGAATCGTAGGAATAATCTATACTAACATATGGTTTAAATAATTGTATTATAATATCATCATAATCCGTTGTTATAAATTCATTATCAATAACTTTACCTAAAATATGAATACAATTTTCACTGGCTTCCTTAGAAATTTTAAATTTTCCAGATAAATATGTAGGTGTTATTTTTGCACCATTCTTAATTAACTGTTTTAAAACACATTGAGGAGCTAATAACTGAGATGCAAAGAAATTAGCTTCAGCTTCATTTTTATCACATTGAGTAGTATGGTTTAAAACTATATGTCCTAATTCATGAGATATTGTCCAAGTTTTTCTTCCTTCTGTTTCTATATCCTCATTATAAAAAATTAATATATTGTTGTTTTTAATATATGTATATCCATCATTAGTATTTCCATTAGAAGTTAATTGATTTATACTCAGATTTGTCTTTTGTGCATATTCTTGGAAACTGATTATTTTAATATCATATTCTTTTAATTTTATATTTTTAGGATTTATTGGAAAAGAAAAATTTTCTTGTAACATTAAAGTTTTGTAAGCTTCTTCTTTCGCTCTTTTAAAATTTGGTTTAACCATTCTTGTTATTTCCTAAAAATATATCTATTGTGCTATCTAATATGTCCAGTAGCTTTTCTTTTTCTTTTGGATCTACTTGTTCAGCTTTTCTAAAAATTATAGCAGTCCTAGAATTATCTTCTTCCTCTATTTTATCTTTAATTCCTAATAAATAATTAACAGTAACTCCAAAATAATTTGATAATTTATTTAATGTTTCAGTGTTTGGAGTTGCATTTCCAGATTCCCAATATGATACTCCTGTAGCAGTAATTCCAACTATATCAGCTAGTTGTTGTTGTGTTAGATTATTTTTTTTCCTTAATTCTTTTATTATTTGAGAAAATTTATTTTCGTTCATAATATTTCCCTCCATTTAAAGTAATTATATTATAAAATAAATAAAATGTAAATATTTTTTAAATAAAATGTAAGTTTTTTAGCATAGTGTATTGACAATTGCTAAAATAGTTAGTATAATCAAAATGTAATAAAAATATAAATCACGTTTAAGTTGTGCTTTTATATACATACATAAATATTATATCATACAAGGAGGGTTTTATGAATACTTTAATGTTAAGCTCTAAGAGTTATAAAGAAAGTAAGGAACATGATTTTGGGGATTGTTTTATATCAGATAATGGAAATGATGTTGTTGTGTTTGACTGTGGCTCAAATGAACATGCTGAAAAAGCAATAGAATATTTAGAAAACAATTATGATCCAGACAAAAAAGCAATAATTGTTTTATCACATAACGATTCAGACCATTTTAATAGTATACCAAAATTAATTGAAGAAAATAAAGTAGAAAAAGTTTATACTATTCTATTGTTAAAATTTTATGAAGAATTATTAGAAGAAATTGATGATGATAGAAAAACTAAAGATTCTATAAAGAGACAAATATTAGAAAGATATTCAAATATTGCTTCTTTAGGAGAACAGGGAGTATTGCAAAACATCTACAATGAAGATAATTCCTTTGTACAAATATGTAATGGAATAGAGGTCGTAGGTCCTTCTAAAGAGTATGTATTAGAAGTTGCTGGACAAGCCTTAGATTCTAGACAAGGGGATTCTATAGATAATGAAACAACCGTGAATGCTGCTAGCGTTCAAATAAGCATTGATTTAGGAACATCAAAAATCTTACTGGTTGGAGATGCTAGTACAAAAGCCATTGAAGATAATGCTAAAAAACATCAAATAATTCAAATCCCTCATCATGGAAGACTAGATCACGCTGAAGAGTTATTTGAGATAAAAAAAGACGATAAAGATACAGTATATCTAATATCAGATAACAAAGGTTCTAGCTCAGGAGGTTCAGAAGAATTAATAAGTAGAGGAAAAGACAAAGGACATACTATATTTAATACTAGAACCGAAGACACTAAAACTATAAACTCTACAACTTATCAAAAATCTTATAGAGTGGGGTCGTATATATGATATACATTTTACAACATTCATATAAAAAAGAATATAAAAATTTCAATACAGAAATTATAGGAAGAAAAGATTATTTATATAATATTTTTAAATTATATTTTGTAATAACGAAAACTGTGTATTTAAAGGGAAACTTTACATTACCACAATATTATATTCTTGAAAGCTTTCCCTTTAATTCTATGAATAATATCTATGTGGTTGTAGGCGATACAAATTTTGTTATAGAATATATAAATACACACAAGGAAGAATTTAATGGAAAAACATTAGTTATAATAACTTGCGTTAAAAATAATAAAAAGAAAATTAATAGACTATTATCTACCTTAAAATGTACATCAATATATTTGACTAGACAAAATAATGATGAGGCAGATTATTACGATGGTAGTAAATGGGGATTAAATTTTAAAATAACATTATCAGAACTAGATTTTTACAATAGTTATAAAAGTAATATTATTAAAAAATTAAACGAAAATTTTGAAAGGATAAAATAAATATGGAAGATTTTTTAAATAAATTAGAAAACTATAATATACTAAACTATATTTTACCAGCTATTATTTTTGATGTTGGTTGCAGATATTATATTAATATTGAATTAATTCCTACTGATAATATATTTATTTCAATTTTTATATATTATTTTTTAGGGTTGGTTATTAGCAGAGTAGGCTCCTTAATTATAAAACCATTATTGTGGAAATTAAAAGTCTTAAATAAAAAGGACAGCTCAGAATGTGTAGATTTTTATAAGGCTGAAAAGAAAGATGAAAAAATAAAAATACTATTTACAGATTACAATATGTATAGAAATTTTATAGCAACTTTTTTTCTTCTATTAGTATCTAAGTTTGCATATGCAGTAAAAAATTGGTTAAATATTAATTCTACAATTATATGCACAATATTATTCATATTTCTTCTTGTATTATTTGTAATATCATATAAAAAGCAACTGGGTTATATACATAGTAGAATAGAAAATACTAAATCTAAATAAGCAAATATAATAAGAGCTACAAAAAGTAGCTCTTTAATCATACATATTTATTTATTCATTTCCCAACTCTTGAAACAGATACATTCTAAATCGTCATTAAATTTTATTTCATATATTCCATCAAATTCTTGATTATTTTGTTTTAATAACCATTCTGCAATTAAAGTATTATTGTCTATTGCTAATACTTTTAAATCAATATCTTGTATATTTTCATTTTTTATATGTTTCCATTCTTGATTTATTTCCTCTATAATTGTATAAGGTTTCATAAATGGAGTTTCTTGATAAAATGTTGTTTTAGTAAATAAAGAAACTGCTTTTTCAATATCTTTATTAAACCAATAATCTTTTAATTTCTTTAACCATTCTTCAGCAAATTCTTTATTTAATTTATTTTTATTATTTAAATAATTCTCTATAAATTTTTTACTTGGTGAATATAATTTTTCTGGTAAATTATCTAAATCAAACCATTTCCACTTATCTTCTTTAGTAGGTTCCATTATTTTTAGTTCACCACTATGTTTTTTAGCAATTACATGCATTGTTATATAATGTCTATCTGGTTGAATATCATCTGCTGCATCAAATAACTCTAGTTCATCTATGTCTAAATTAGTTTCTTCTTTTACTTCTCTTTTTGCTCCTTCAAAAAAAGTTTCATTATATTCTTGTTTTCCACCTGGCAAAGTCCAGCAATCTACTTCAAATATTCCACCAGTATCTTTTTTATCTTTAGCTCTATGTCCTAATAATATTTTATTGCCATCTAATATCATTATACCTATTCCAATTTTTATATATTTATCCATTTAACAAAATCCTTTCTTTATAATTAAATAATTATATGTTTTTAATACTTTACAACTAATTTTTAACCTTTATTAATCCATCAAAATATTCTAAAACATTATCAATAACATCTTTAATAGGTATTTCTAACCAATTGTTATTTGCCGTATTAATTCTTGACTGAAATCTCCTATTATTTAATATATTTGTTAATCTTCTATTTACATCTTCTAATGTATTTTCACGCATATTTTCATCTTGAAAAATTAAAATATCTATGTATTTTATAAGCTTGTCCTTATCTAATTTTTCATTATTAATTAAATAGTAAAAATCAAAGATGTCTTTAAATCTAGTAGAGGTAATACCAAATTTTAATAATGATTTTAATTTTTCAACAATTATTTGTTCTTTAGAATTTATAAGTAAACTAACACTTTCATCTATTATGTTAAAATCAAAATAATACTCGTCTTGTTCCATATCAAAATATTTATGTACTCCAATATCTAGTTTTGAACTTATTGAATACTTGTTATTATCAGTTAGTTGTATATAAACTCTTTTTCCATCGTAGTCTTGATGATGTAATGGTTCAATTTTTCCAGTAACTTTTATTTTTATGCCATCATCTGTATTATTTAATTCCTTTATAAAATTAAGAATTGATTTATCTTCTAAAGAATATTTTATAAAGTCTATATCCATATCTCGAGTTGCACGACGCATATCTTTAGAAATGTTATGCATTACAACTCCACCTTTTACAGTTATATTCTTATTATATTTGCTATTTCCAATTTTAAGTAAAACAATATCTTGAGCAACTTTTGGAATTGCATCATCTTCAGAATAACCTACTGATATGTATTTATTTACTAATTCATATATATCCATTAAAACACCTCGTCTTGTATTATTTCAAAAATTTTATCTCCATTTACAAAGTATTGTAAATATTCTTCTATCTTTTGTGTATTTAATGAATCTGCTAATTTTCTATAATTAGATATTATTTCTTTATATAAATCATAGCCAATTTGATTTTTATTTCTAGCCAAATCAATTAGCGTTCTTTCTTTATCATAAATATTTATTTTTATTCCTTCATAATCAATTTCAGTTTTTCCTAAATTATATAACTCTTCTTTCATACGAACTTGCTTTATCTTATTAGAAGATATCATTCTGTTATTTCTATCTGTAGCTAAATATATTTTATCTGGAATTACATCTGTAAGATTATGATAATAATAAGCAGAATAAGAAGTGAATACTCCATATGGATATTTCTTCATTATAACTGCTAAATAATGTACACTTGGCACATCAGAATATATTCCTTTTTCAATTTTATATATTTCTTTATTTTCTAAGGCTTTTCTAATTTGATAAGTACTTTTATACTTATTTTTTATTTCACTATGATTATATAACATACTTTTTCCCTCCAAAAACATTTTAACCTAATTAGCTCCATAAGTCAATAGGTATGGAGTGAATTAGGTTAATTTTTATTTTTTAATTATGACACTGAATATATATTATAAATTCAGTGCCATAAATTCTTATTCTATTTTTTCTTTAATCTTTTTATCAAGCTATCTGATAGTTCTTGACTTGGAATTTTTACTGCAATTCCGTTTTCAGTATGTACTACATTTCTACTTAAATGCTTTCCTCTACTTTTATACACATTAGCTTTATTCTTACATTGTGGTGTATCATATTCAGCTTTTGGGTTATTTGCAATAAATGCATTATTGCAAAAATTACAAATTTTTAATAGTCTTACATCTTGTGCTAATTGAATTGAAAAAGCTAAATCTATTACTTGTTTTAAATTAAACACATTCAATTCTATTTCTGCATTTGATAAACCATCTATATTGGTTGCTAAATGATGTATGTTAGAAAGAGCAGGAAACTTAACTGTGTATTTACTATCAATTAACTCATACAAAGCCTTATATAAATCTCTTGCATAGTAAATTATTAAATCAACAGATTCTCCATAATTAATTGAATAAATAAGTTTTTCATTCATATTTGTTATTATATTTTTTTCAGAATCACAAGAATGTATTTGCTTTCTGCATTCATCTATAATTTTCTTCATTTCCCTTTTATTTATTCTTGGCATAAATGTTTCTAAATATTCTTCAACTTTCATAGTTGATATATATTCTTTAGCTTCAGAAAAGTTATAATCTCTAAAAATAACTTCATCTTCTAATATGTAATACTTATTTATAGGAAAATCAGCCATAAATCCTAATAAACCATAACTCTTTGCAAAATTTAATATTTCTAAATCATTAATATCTTCAAAAAAGTAGGCTTTTTTTCCAATATTTAATAAAGCTAATAATTTTTTATCAATATTTTCTGTTAAGCTAATAGCGTTTTGGGTAGCTTTCTTTTCTGGTAGAATATATTTTCTATCTCTTATTTTTTCAATTTTGTAATTGCTATAAACATAGCTAATTTGTCCATTTTCAAAATTAAAATTAACATTCATTTTACAATCTCCCAAATTTTTTTAAAAAATTTTCTTGTAATCTATTGACAAAGATAATTGATTACTATATTATATTAATGTATAGTAATTGATTGTAAGTGGTAACAGCTTACTTTTTTAACATCCATCAAGTAAGCGATTATCTATAATAATAGTATACAATAATTACAAAAAAGTGTCAAGAATATGTAAGAAAATTCTTGAACAGCACATTGAAAATTGAATACCCTATAGCTAAATACAAAATAATGATACACTTGCATAGCCACAGCTCGAGCGTGATAAAACCGTCGCAAGCAATGGGTGCAACTCGGACAAAGTCAGAGTGGTGAAATTCCAGTGGAGTATGAAAATACCGTTTGCTATTAGCCCAGAATAGAGGGACAGGAAAAATATCATTCAAAAAATTAACGAAAGGAGGAGTAAGTTATATGGGAGATACAGTTAAAGAACTTCCTAGATTTTTCTCAACGGAAGATGTTAGAAAAATTTTAAAAATAGGAAATAAAGCTTGTTTAGAATTATTTCATAGAGAAGATTTTCACTGCGAGAGAGTTGGAAAAAGTTATAGAATTGCAGAAGAAAATTTCAATGAATATTTTAAAACAAGACGAGTTTACAAATAAAAAAAGAAGATTTAAATATGCGACATTTAAACCTTCAAATACAATATTATGTATTTAAAAAACTGAAAGAAAAACTATTGCTATAGAATTCCTTAACTGATATAATTATACCATAAAATCCAATTATAGCAATAGTTTTCCTTAAAAATATTACTAAAAGGAGAGAACAAATTATGAAATTAAAAGGAATAACTGTTGGCACATATATTTCAAAAAGACCAAAAGGAAAATTTGATGAATCAATATGTGCAACAACAAAATAAGAACATTGACAAAGAAAAACAATATGAATTATGCAAAGGATGCGATAAGTTTTATGTATCAAAAACTTGTAAAGCCGTATTAACAACTGGACGAGATCAAACAACGGGTCAGACTCAAAGGAAATCATTTGTTGCTGATACCGAACAAGAAGCATTAGATAAAGCTTTAGACTATCGAATAAATCTAAATAAAAACGGTGGTCCAAGAATTATAACAAAAACAAATAAAACTTTAATAGATTTAGTAAGACCAATGATAGAAGAACAATTTAAACTAAATCGAATTAAAGAATCGACTTATAAAAGAAAATTAGACACATTAAAACAAATTGGAAACGCATCATTTGCAAGAAAGCCAATTGCAAAAGTGACAAGAGATGAAGTAGTTAATTATCTTGCTAAACTAAAGACCTATTCAAAAACAACAATAAAGCAAAATTATGAACTACTATGTATGGGATTTGGAGAAGCTTATCATCAGCAAATAATAAATGATAACTTTTTAGACGGTTATAAAAGAATTGAAAAGCCTAAAAGCGAATACAACGGACATCACAGAATAGCACTTACAATAGATGAGCAAAGAAAGCTAATTCAATTTTTAAATGATGTAGATTATTCAAATTTCAAACACAAATATCTATTTTTGTTATTGCTTAGTACAGGAATGAGAATAGGCGAAGCTTTAGTGTTAGATTATACTAAAGACATTGATTTAGAAAAAGGAATTGTAATAATAAGAAGGACACAAACTAAAGATACAAAAGGGAAATCAAGAATAGGAGAAACAACAAAAACTTTTTCTGGTCAAAGAACTATTGATTTAAATGATATTAGTAGAAAAGCACTTGAAGATGCCATAATTCATATCATTCCAAATAAGTTCCATTTATTATTCTATAATCCTACAAATAAACAATATGGATTATATGAAGAAGCTAGTATAAATTCTGCATTAAAACGAGCAGGTTTAAAATTAGGAATTGGACTTTATGAAGAAATCAATTCAAAAGGTAAAAAAGTAACAAGAACAGATATACACACTCATATGCTTAGAGGAACTTTCGCAACAAGATGTGCAGAAGCTAAAATTGCTCCAGTTGTATTAAAAGAAATATTAGGTCATTCTGATATATCTATTACAATGAAATACTACATTGATATAGATACCGATTTTATTAAGGCTGAGAATAAAAGTGTAGTTAATTATTTAATAAATAAAAATATTTTTGGAGTAATACAAGATAAAGACAACCTGGCTAGCTAAAATTATACAAAACTAATTAAAAAACATTGGAACTATGCGGAATTTTAAAGCATTTAGAACTTTAAATGTTCCGCAAAAGTGTTCTGTAAAATATTATACAAACGCTGAAATGCTTAAAATATCAAAGAAAATAGTACAAAGTGTCGAGTACTCACCTCGACCATAGTTTATTTTAAAAAGTAAATTCAAAAATTATTATTATGATCAGTTAATTTAAATTTATTATCCCTATACATAAAA
Source organism: Clostridium sp. 27_14 (assembly GCA_001916035.1). GTDB lineage: Bacteria > Bacillota > Clostridia > TANB77 > CAG-508 > CAG-269. The sequence goes on from MNRQ01000020.1 coordinate 144,747, forward strand.
CATTCTTTATCATGAGAATATATAACTCCTATAGCTTGCAAATAAGAGTATATTATTGTACTACCCACAAACTTCATTCCCCTTTTCTGTAAATCTTTTGATAAGTTATCAGACAATTGATTTGTAGTTTTATCTGGTTCATATATAATTTTATTTTCTGTAAAATTACTCAAATAATTATAAAATGTTCCATATTCTTTTTGTATACCCTTAAAAATTTTTGCATTATTTACACTAGCTTTTATTTTTAATTTATTTCTAATTATTTTTTCATTTTGTAATAATTTCTGTACCTTATTATCATCATAATTACATATTTTATCAATACCAAAATTATCATAAGCCTTTCTAAAATCTTCTCTTTTATTTAACACACATTCCCATGAAAGTCCTGCTTGAAAAGACTCCAAAATAAGCATTTCAAATAAATATTCATCATTAAAATTAGGTCTACACCATTCTTCATCATGATATTTTACATACTTTGGATTTTTTATATTACACCATTTACATCTAATTTTATTATTCAACCTTGTATTTTCCTCCTCATTAAAGCACTATTCACTTTGCTAGTATATTAGCGTTAATATATTAAATCAAACCTTTTTATTTTCAATTTTCTATTTACCTCAATCTTAATGCATTTAATACTACCGTTAAACTACTTATTGTCATTGCAAAAGCTGCTATCATTGGATTCATTGTTATTCCAAATGGCTGCAAAATTCCACATGCTATAGGTACCATACATATATTATAGAAAAATGCCCAAAATAAATTTTGTTTTATATTTCTTATTGTTTTCTTACTAATTTCTATTAATTCCTCTATTTTTTCCAAATTATCATTCATTAAAACAACTTCTGCTGAATCCATTGCAATATCTGTTCCACTTGATATTGATACACCTATATCTGCTGTTACCAAACTTACACTGTCATTTATTCCATCTCCACACATCATTACCAAACCTTGTTCTTTTAGTTTCTTTATTTCTTCTGCCTTTTGATTTGGTAATACATTTGCTACAACTTTTTCTATCCCTAATTGCTTTGCTATAGCATTTGCTGTTTTTTCATTATCTCCTGTTAGCATAATTACTTCTATTTTTCTTTTTTTCAATTTTTCTATTATTTCTTTGCTTTCTTCTTTTATTAAGTCTTTTACTCCTATTAATGCTATTATTTTTTGGTCTTGTGCCACATATAATATGCTGTTTCCTTCTGTTACTAAGTCAGTTTCATCATCTTCTTTTTGTATTTTTATATTATTTTCCTGCATTAATTTTTTGTTTCCTATTAAATATTTGTATGATCTTTCTTGTTCTTTTATTTCTGCTACTACACCATATCCTGCTATTGCTTCAAAATTATTTATTTGTTTTAGTTCTATATTTTCTTCTCTTGCTTTTTCTACTATTGCTCTTGCTATTGGATGTTCAGATTTATTTTCTATACTTGCCACTATTTCTATTATTTCTTTTTCTTTTAAATTACTATAATTATATATTTTTGATATTGTCAATTCACCTTTTGTTAGAGTTCCTGTTTTGTCAAAACATATTGTTTTTATTTTATGTGCATTTTCCAATGCTTCACTTGTTTTTACTAATATTCCATTTTTACTTGCTTTTCCTGATGAAATTACTATTGCCAATGGTGTTGCTAGACCTAAACTACATGGACATGCTACTACCAATATTGTTACAAATATGTTTATAGCTGTTGCTAAATTCTTGCTTATTGCTAACCATATTATAAACGCTATTATTGCTATTATTATTATTGTTGGTACAAAATATCCACTTATTTTATCTGCTACTTTTGCTATTGGTGCTTTAGTATTTGTTGCTTCTACAACCAATCTTACTATTTCTGATACTGTTGATTCTTTTCCTATTTTTTCTGCTTTATATTTTATTGTTCCTTCATAATTTATACTTCCTGCAATTACCTTTGAGCCCTTTTCTCTTTTTACAGGTACACTCTCACCTGTTATAAATGATTCATTTATATGTGTAACTCCTTCTATTACCTCTCCATCTACGGCTATTTTTTCCCCTGGCTTACAAATTACTATATCACCTTTTTTTATTTCATCTAATGTTACTGTTTCTTCTTTCCCTTCTCTTTCTATTATTGCATGATTAGGTGTTATACTCATCAATTGTTTTAAAGCCTCTTTGGTTTTATCCTTATTTTTATTTTCTACATATTTTCCTATTTTAATAAAAAAGATTACTATTGCTGCTGATTCATAATACAGGTTTTCAACATACATTACTTGTCCTTTTATTATTTTTACTGTTCCATATATACTGTAAACAAAACTTGCTATTACTCCTATGGCCACTAATGTATCCATATTTGGTGTTTTATGAACCAAATTCTTATATCCGTTTTTTAATATATCTTTTCCCATTATTAATACAATTGTTGTTAATATTAATAATGCTATTGCATAATTTACTGGATTATGCATCATATCTAAATATGGTATTACTGGCAATTTTACCATATGTGCCATTGATATATATAATATTAATATTGATACTATACTTACTCCTATTAATTTATTCTTTTCCTTTGTTTGCTTTTTTTCTTCACTTTCTAATTTATATATACCCAAACTGGCAAATCCCGCTTTTTCAATATATTTCTCTACTTGTTCTAAGTTTATTTTTGTGTTATCATATTCTATACTTGCATTATTCATTATTAAATTTACTGACGCTGTTTTTATTCCCTTTTGCCTATTCAGATATTTTTCTAATCCTGATGAACATGCACTACATGTCATTCCATCTATTTTTAATAACACTTTTTTCATTTTTATTTTATTCCTTTCTCAAGGCTATGACTCCATTGCCACTGAACACAGGCAAAATTATAACTATTTTTCTGCCCTAAATCCTGCCTCTTCAATTTCAATTATTATTTGTTTTTCTGATACTTTCTCATTATCATAAGTTATTACTGCTTCTTCTTCTTCAAAGCTTACTTTTGCTTTTTCTACTCCTTCTATATTATTTAACACTTTTTCTAATCTACTAGAACATCCTGTACAATGCATTCCTTCTATTTTTAATTTTATATCTTTCATAATATTTCTTTCCTTTCATATTTTTTATATTATATACATTCTGTACAATTTTATCAATAGCTCTGGTCCTATTATTTGGATTTTCTTACTTTTTCGGCCTTTTTATACGTCTATTCTTGATAAGTATGCATAGAAACTGTATATTATTTTACAATTTACAATATTTTCAATTTCTACACTATTTCCGAATCCTTTTTGCAGTCCTGAACATATTACTTTTCCATCTGCTATTTATACTTCTTCTGAGTGATGCGTTCCTACTAAGTCTATTTCAGTGTGTTTTTTTTCTTTAAGGAAAACTGGTTTTTTATATTTCTTATATTTCTAAAAACAAAAAATTACCACAAAATATGGACTAATAATAGTCCATATTTTTACAAATTTATTTAATTTCTTCTACACTCACATCACTATAAAAATCAGCAATTAAATCATCCAATTCGACACTAAGTTGATAAATAATAGAATAATCCTCACCATCTTCGATGCTTTTATTCAATTTATTTCTTAAATTACAAATTTCATCATTTAACATTCTAATCTCTCCTTTTCTGATTTTTCCTCTTAAGCACATCTATAAATTACCATATTTTTCCTGTTAAGTCAAGCTAATTTGTGCTTTTTTATCAAAATTCGTATACCAAATATTGACAATATTTGACAAAAAAATATGATATAAATCATCAAATAAAATTTATACCATATTTTCTACAAAAAAACATTTTTTACTTACTATTAATAACAGACAAAACCATTTTATTTTCAGCAAAAACTTCATTCAAAATTTGTTCTGTATAATCCTTATTAACACTACCAATTTGTTCTATATAATCAAAACTATTTATCCCCTTAAAATAATCAGCCAAAAACATTCTAGCAATATCTGTAACATCATTATATTCTTTTATATAATCACCATAAATAGTCTTTTTAATTCTATTAAAATCCCCTTCAACAATGCCTTTTTCCTTTATAGTCTTTACAGCCTTTTTAAACTCCTCATAAACCTTTTTAGGATCTTTTGATTGACCAGATAATAGCACAAAAGCATATCCTCTACTAAACTCATAATCCATACTAGGATTAGACATTATAACACCATCATTATATAACTTTTTATATAAATCTGAGCTCTCACCAAAAATCAAATTCAACAAAATTTCTATTGCAATATGTTTTTTCACAATATCCTCTTTAGTGAAATTTTTAGAATCCTCAAAAGGTTTATCCTTAATACCTATAGCATACAAAGGTCTACTAACTTCCATATTCTGTTCAACATAATCTTTAACTATATTTTCCGGTTCTTCCGGATAAATACGTTTAATCTCTCCACTAGCCTTAATATTCAATAATCTCCTTTTAATCTCAGCAAGCATTGCCTCTGGTTCAAAATCACCACAAACAACCATAGCCATATTAGAAGGATTATAAAAAGTATTATAGCACTTATACAAAACATCTTTATCTATATGACTTATAGTCTCAACAGTACCAGCTGTATCTATTCTAATAGGGAAATCACTATACATAGCCTGAACTGCATTCATATACACTTTCCAATCAGGATAATCATCATACATCATAATCTCCTGACTTATAATACCTTTTTCCTTTTCAACATTTTCATCAGTAAAATACGGATTTTGCACATAATCCATAAGTTCATCTAAAGCCTCATAAAAATTATCTGTACAACTAAACAAATACGCTGTATGATCATTTGTAGTATAAGCATTCGCATCAGCACCTAATTCTGTCAAAACATCCAAACTATTTTTACCATTTTTTTGTTCAAACATCTTATGCTCCAAAAAATGTGCCACACCATCTGGAACCTCTGTAATCTCTGTATCACCAGGTACAACAAACTTGCTATCATTAGAACCATAATTTGTACCCCAAATAACATATTTCTTTTGTATACCTTTTTTAGGAATTATCATAACACTCAAACCATTATCCAGTTTTTCAATATATAATTTTTCTTTAACTTTCATATTCTCAATAACTTGCATAAAACTCCCACCTTTCTAAATATTTAAAGTTCACAAAACCAATTTAAAATTCATAAAATATATTTAAAATTCATACGGCGTACGAGGGTACATTGATTGAATTTTAAATGAAGTTTAACGACGTCAAAATTGTAATTATTTAAAAATTAACCTTTAAGGAAAAAAATCGTATCCATACCCGTACCAATCTTCTTAGCCACAGCCAAAACATCACCCCTAGTAACCCTAGAAACCCTATCAATATACTCAGAAAAGTCCATAAACCCACCAGAAAACTCCTGGCCAAACAAATACAAAACCTCAGTATCCTGTTCATCATCAATAGTCCTAATAGAATCAACCAAAGACTTCTTAGCAACCGCAACATCCTGATCAGAAAAATCACCATCAACCATCTGAACAAGTTGTTGTCTAATAATATCAAGAGCCATCTCATAATTCTTAATCTCAATACCACAACGAATAAAAATAGTATTTTTAGCCCTCATGAAATTAGAACCAGCAGAATAAGCCAAACTAGCCTTCTCACGCACATTTTGAAACAACTTAGAACTAGCAGTACCACCCAAAATAGAATTATAAATCATAACATCATACTGTTGATCCTCGCTATCCAAGCCAACATTCAAAGACAAAACCAATTTACCCTGAGTAATATCCATACTCTCAGTAACAACCTGACCATTATTATTAGCAGTAACAGCCAAAGAAGGCATAACAAAATCAGGAACTCTAGGTTTCAATAACTCAATTTTAGCATTATCAATAATTTTATCATAAACACTATCATCAACAATTCCAGAAACAAAAATATCAATTTTACAATTTTGAATTAGCTGATTATAATACTCATACAAATTAGTTCCATTCAAAACATCTAAATCATCAATATAGCCAAACTTATACAAAGCAAAAGGCTGATTTTTATACATCTCCTCTATACACCTTTCCATTGCATAACTAGCCTTATTATCAATTTTACCATTAATAATTTGCTTCAAATTCTCCTTCTCTTGTTCCACATACTCATCACAAAAGCCATTATTTTTAACCAAAGGATTAAAAATAATCTCCAATATTTTATCAATACTCTTCCC
>MNRQ01000020.1:150968-208048 GCA_001916035.1 Clostridium sp. 27_14
CTCTTCCCAAGCATATTTTCTGAAGAATCCGGTAAAAAATTATCATTAATAGTCTCCATATAGAACTTTAAAATTTGATTATCTCCTCTTTTATCCACACCACAATTAAAAGAAGCACCATACATCTCTTCCATCTCTCTACTAATAGCCTCTTGTGTAGGCATATTTTCAGAACCTCTTCTCAAAATAGCAGGTATAATAGCATTTTTAGTAACATTTTCCCTATTCAATTCTGTTGTCAAAAAAACAGCAATCAAATTAGTTTTAAACTTATCATTATTAATCAAATGCACTTTAATACCTTGTTTTATTTCTTTAACTTTATATTCCATTACACTCCAATCCTTTCCTAAAAAATTATCTATATTATACTATTCTTATCAAAAAAAACAAACATATACATCAAATCATATTAAAACATAAATAAAATCCAAGTCTGCACCACGTCAAAATTGTAATTATTTTCTAAATTTCCTCTATCTAGGTTGGAAAAGAATTAAATTTTGACTAGGCAAACGAATTTAAAATTTATGAGGCGTACGATGGTACGTTGATTAAATTTTAAATGAAGTTTAATGACGTCAAAATTGTAATTATTTTCTAAATTTCCTCTGTCTAGGTTGGAAAAGAATTAAATTTTGACTAGGCAAACAAATTTAAAATTTATGAGGCGTACGATAGTACGTTGATTAAATTTTAAATGAAGTTTAACGACGTCAAAATTGTAATTATTTTCCAACCGGAAACTAAAAAAAGAAAGACACACCCTATATAAAATAATCTTTAAATTACTTATATATAATGTCCTCCCCCTATCTAATTAAAACTTTCTTTTTCTAGCAGCCTCTGATTTTTTCTTTCTCTTAACACTAGGTTTCTCATAATGCTCTCTCTTACGAACTTCTTGCATAACTCCATTTCTAGCGCACTGTCTTTTAAATCTCTTCAAAGCTTCTTCTATATTTCCATTATTTACTTTAATCTCTGACATTTACATTCCCCTCCTTCCGGTCGATCGGATCTGTATGTGGGATAACCCTTAACATTATCCATTATACATTAAACACAAATGCTTGTCAATAGGCAAAATTGAGAATTTTTAAGTAAAAAACACTATATGCTCAAAAACACTTGACAGACATTTTCATATATGCTAATATAATTCAAAGTTTTATTTCAAATTCAAATTTTACATTTATTCAATACCATTAAAATCTAATTAGCAATCGCTAAAAAACAATCACTTATTAAAATAAAATATTTTACTCATAACACAACACACAAGGAGGTGACTTTATCAAATTATTAAACCTAAAAACAGACTATGTCTTCAAGCGCATATTTGGACACGCAGGAAACGAAGAAATAACAAAAAATCTATTAAACTCAATCATAAAAGAAGAAATAAAAGAAATAAAATTAGACAAAAATCCAATCTTAGAAAAAGACTTACTAGATGAAAAAATAGGAATATTAGACATAAAAGCCGAAATTAATAACAATACAAATATAGATATAGAAATTCAAATAATAGACAAAAACAATTCTGAAAAAAGAATATTATTTTATTGTGCAAAATTATTCACAAAATCTTTAAAATCAGGAAAAGATTATAATTCATTAAAAAAATCAATAGCAATTTTAATAGCAGACTACGAACTAGATAATCTTAAAGAAATTCCAAAATATATAACAAAATGGAACCTAAGAGAAGAAACATACCCAATACATATCTTGACAGACTCTATGGAAATTTATATAATCGAGTTAAAGAAATTCAGGAAATTTGAGAAAACATCTAAAAACGCAAAATTAAATTCTTGGATAAAATTCATAGAAAGTCCAGAGGTGGTAGATATGTCAAATAAGAAAATGGTTAAAGCAAAAGAAATATTAGAAGAAATTAGTCAAGATGAACATGAACGTTATTTAGCAGAACTACGAGAAAAATATATACTTGATCAAAATGCAACAGAAGCAGCTGGATATGACAAAGGACTTAAAAATGGTATTAAACAAGGTATTGAACAACAAAATTTAGAAATTGCCAAAAAAATGTTAAAGCAAAACTTTACATTAGAAGTTATTAATAGCATCACAAAAATTCCTATTGATGATTTAAAAAATTTACAGAAAGAACTTTAATTTCATATTCATAATTTGAAATAAAACTTATAACAAAAGCAGATATATATCAAGCTTAAAGCACTTGGCTTTGAAAAATATATATCTGCTTTATTTATTATAATATAAAAAAAACTTCTTTAAACAATATAAAAATCTATTTTGAAAACAATTTTACTATTGGATTTTCAAATAATATCTCTCTTATCCAGCCATTAGTAAAAGGTATACACCATAAAATAACACCAATAGCAATGACAATTAAAATAGCCAAAACAATTGCAAATAAGTCCTTTTTTGTAACATCTGCTAATTCTTTTCTTTTCGGTCTATCATTATAAAGTACTTTAACAAAATCTATAACACCTGCTAAAGTTCCCAGTTTTTGAGCTTGTCTCTTTTTTTCTTCTTGATCATATTGTTCTTGTCTAGCATTAATTTTTTGGGCATAATATTCTTCTCTTCTCAAATCTTGTTCAGATTTATTTTTTTGATTTTCATTTGTTCTCCCATAAAATTTTGTCTTTTCTGTACCATAATCTTTATCTCCATATTTTGCTTTTATCTCCTCCTCTTTTTGTCTTTGAAGTTCTGCATCATATTGTCCTCTTAAAAAAGAGTCAGAAAGAATGTCATAAGCCTCATTAATTTGCTTTAATTTATCTTCTGACAATTCTTTCTTTTTCATATCGTTTTGCAAATCTGGATGATATTTTTTTGCAAGAACTTTATATGCTTTTTCTATTATTTCCTGTGAGGCATTTTCATTTACTTGCAAAATCTCATAATAATTCTTCATTAAATATCCCCTACATTCTATGCAAATATTTGCTCAAATTCATCTGCTTCAATTTTTTCTTTTTCAAGAAGAACACCAGCTACAGCATGTAATTTATCAATATGTTCTGTTAAAATTTGTTTAGCCTCATTATATGCTTTATCAACTATTTTTTTAACTTCTTCATCAATAATTGCTGCTGTTTCTTCAGAATATTCTTTTGATTGTGCAAAATCCCTACCTAAAAATACTTCATTTTGGCTAGATCCTAATGTTAATGTTCCTATTCTATCACTCATACCATATTTTGTAACCATACTTCTTGCAATTTGTGTAGCTCTTTCTATATCATTACTTGCACCTGTTGAAATATCATTTAAAATAAGTGCTTCTGCAACTCTACCACCTAGTAAAGATACTATATTTTCTTCCATTTCTGTTTTTGACATAAAATTTTTGTCTTCAGTAGGACGATACATTGTATACCCTCCTGCCATACCTCTAGGTACTATAGATATTTGATGTACTGGATCTTGTGTTTCTAAATAATGACTTACTACTGCATGACCCGCTTCATGATAAGAAACTAAACGATTTTCCTTTTCACTCCTTACTCTTGTTTTCTTTTCTGGTCCCATAGTAACTTTAACCATTGCATCTTCAATTTCTTTCATTCCAATTTCTGTTAAATTTCTTCTTGCTGCTAACAACGCTGCTTCATTTAATACATTTTCTAGATCCGCTCCTGCAAATCCTGATGTATTTTTTGCAATTACTTTTAAATCTACATCTTCTGCTAATTTTTTCTTTCTTGAATGTACTTCTAATATTTGTTCTCTTGCTTTTACATCTGGTGCTCCTACAACTATTTGTCTATCAAATCTTCCTGCTCTTAATAATGCTTTATCTAAAACATCTGGACGGTTAGTTGCTGCTAATACAATAACACCTTCATTTTCAGAAAATCCATCCATTTCAACTAATAATTGGTTTAATGTTTGTTCTCTCTCATCATGTCCTCCACCTAGTCCTGCACCTCTTTGGCGTCCTACTGCATCTATTTCATCTATAAATATTATACATGGCGCATTTCTTTTTGCTTCATCAAATAAATCTCTAACTCTTGAAGCACCAACACCTACAAACATTTCTACAAAGTCTGAACCACTTATTATAAAAAATGGTACTCCCGCTTCTCCTGCAACTGCTTTTGCCAAAAGAGTTTTACCTGTACCAGGTTGTCCAACTAATAAGACACCTTTTGGTATTCTTGCTCCCATATCTGTAAATTTCTTTGGATTTTTTAAAAATTGTACAATTTCTTGTAATTCTTCTTTTTCCTCATCAACACCTGCAACATCATCAAAAGTAACTTTATTTCTATCTGCTGGTGTCATCATTCTTGCTTTACTTTTTCCGAAACTTAATGTTTTTCCTCCTGCTTGATTTGCATTTGGTCCTCCCATCATTAAGAACCAGAATATAAAGAAAATAATTAATAATCCAAACGGTGTTAATAAACCAAGAATTGTAACAAAAATAGATTCAGATTTTTCTTCTAATGTAAATGATCCATTTTTTACAAAATCCTCTGTATAATTCATAAAACTTTCCATATTAGGAATATTTACTTGTTTTATATTTTTATCTTCAGACAATTCAACATTTGCTGTTTTTCCATCTGACTCTATTTGAATTGCCTCAACCTTTCCTTCATTTATTTTTGTAATTAAATCAGAATATTTCATTTTTTTATTAGAATTTTCCATAACTGATGACAAAACAATAATAAAAATTACTCCAATAATTAACCACATCGCTAATGTCTTGATATTATTTTTCACTATCTTTTTCCTCCTTTTGAATCCCAAAACAGGTGGGCTTGTCTTTGAATACCTGATTATATATCATATTAAATTTGCTTTTTCAAGTATTTTTTTGTGTCTTTTTTGTGACAAAAATCAAGTCACTCTAAGAACTACTACGGATAGTTATCTTTGGTCTATAAAATATATTTTTCCATTTTTTAAAAAAATTTTTAAATTTTTATTTGGTGTTAAGTATTTATTTCCAATATTTCTTTCACATAATTTTATAATATCATCTATATGTATTTTTTCAATTCCTTGTGCATTTCCAAATAATCTCGTTATAGTATATAACAAAACTCTTGATTTTATGACTCTTTCTTGCATATTAAATAATTTTAATTTTAAAATTATATATTTTTTATTCAACAAAACATCTTCATTATTAGTAATATTTTCCACAATAAATTTCTCAGCTATTAACATCTCATTATACGCTTTTTCTACTTGTTTTTGCACATAGTTTTCTTCTTCTTTTACCAAATCTGATAATCGGCTTAAAGTATCAATTATATTAGGATTAAACTCTTTCTTAATATACGGAATAACAACATTTCTAACTTTATTACGAGTATATGCATTGTCAAAATTAGTTTTATCAATTCTAGGATTTAGTTTTTGACTAGAACAATAATTTTCAATCTCCATTCTTGTACAATCAAGTAAAGGTCTTATATATTTTTCATCTTTTATATACTCTATACCTTTTAATCCAGAAACTCCTGAGCCTCTTAATAAATTCATTAAAATTGTCTCAATTTTATCATTTTTATTATGTGCAATTGAAATTTTATTTGATTTCGTATTTTCCATAACTTCATCAAAAAATTTATATCGTGCATACCTACCTGCTTCTTCTGTTCCCATTTTCCTCTCTCCTGCAAGTTTAGGAATATCAACTCTTTTCACAAAAAAACTAATAGCATTTTCTTTGCAAAAATCTCTTACAAAATCTTCATCATCAACGGCTTCTTTACGAATCATATGATTAACATGTGCTACAACAAAATCAAAATCAATTTTTTTATCTTTTTTTATCTCTAATAAAACATTCAACATAGCCAAAGAATCTGGCCCTCCTGAAACAGCAAGAACCAGCCTATCTCCATTTTGTATTAAATTATTTTTTATAATTGTATTTATGACCTTTTCTTTCATAAAAATCGTCCCTTTCTCAAAACTTTACAATTACACATACTTCTATTGATCATATCTCTTTTCCAAATTAACAAATTTTGTATATGTACCAAACCATCCTAAATCCACACTACATGTTGAGCCACCTCTATGTTTTGCAATAATTACTTCAGCAACATTTTTCTTTTCACTATCTGGATTATAATAATCATCGCGATATAAAAACATAACAATATCAGCATCTTGCTCAATAGCTCCAGATTCACGTAAATCAGAAAGCATCGGTTTATGATCAGGTCTTTGTTCAACAGCTCTTGACAACTGTGATAATGCAATCACTGGCACATTTAATTCTTTTGCCATGATTTTTAAAGAACGGCTTATTTCAGAAATCTCCTGTTCACGGCTACCTCCTCTTTTATTTGTACCTTGTATCAATTGCAAATAATCTATTATAACCATACCAATATGTTTTTCAACTTGTAATTTTCTACATTTAGCCCTTATTTCTGTAATAGAAATACCTGGTGTATCATCAATATAAATATTAGCTGCAGAAAGAGGTCCTATAGCCTCTGCTAGTTTAGCCCAATCTTCTTCTTCTAGCTTACCTGTCCTAACTTTATTACTATCAACCATTGCTTCACTGCACAAAATTCTATTAACAAGTTGTTCTTTTGACATCTCCAAGTTAAAAATAGCAACAGGAACATCTGCTCTAACTGCCGCATTTGTAGCAATATTCAAAGCAAACGCAGATTTACCCATAGCAGGTCTCGCCGCAACCAAAATAAGCTCTGAACCATGAAAACCAGCTGTTCTATAATCCAAATCAGAAAAACCACTAGGTACTCCTGTAATGTGTTGTTTTCTATTATACAACTCTTCTAATTGTGTAAAACTATCAACCAGAATATCTTTAATTGGAGAATACCCTTTTTGATTCTTACCCTGAGTCAAATTAAAAACTTTCTTTTCTACACCCTCCATAATATCATCAACATCTTCTGTTGGATCATAACCCATCTCGATTATATCATTTGCAGTTTTTATCAAATCTCTTAATCTAGCCTTTTCTTCTACAATTTTTATATATTTTTGTACATTAGCCGTAGTAGGAACTTTATCAGGTAATTCTGCCAAATATTCTAAACCACCAACTTGTTCAAATCTTCCCATTGACTCTAACTCAGCTTTAACTGTTATAATATCAATTGGTTCAGATCTATTATATAGATTTAACATTGCCTCATATATGATTTTATTATCTGCTCTATAAAAATCTTCCGGTTTCAAAATTTCTATACTACTTACTATTGCATCACTATCTGTAAGCATACTTCCTATTACTGCCTGCTCTGCTTCCAAATCATGTGGTGGCACTTTTCCTACTTCCATTATTCTCACATTCCTTCCTATTGTTTTTAATAGATTGTATGTAACCATATTTAAAATGAAATTTAACGCAGTCAAAATTGTAATTATTTTTTAACCCTATTCTTCTGCAACCAAATTCACTCTCACTATTCCAACAACGCCCTCAAACAATTTAACATCAACATTACGTGTACCCAATTCCTTAATAGGTTCCTTCAAATCAATTTTCTTTTTATCAACACTAATATTATGCACTTTCTGCAATTCCTCAGCAATTTCCTTAGAAGAAACACCTCCAAAAATTTTACCATTTTTACCAGCACGCACACGAATAGTAAGCATTATTTTCTTCATTTTCTCAGCAACTTTTTGAGCCTCTTCCTTTTCTTGACCCTTTTTAAAAGCTGTAGAATTCTGTTTAGCCTTTAGCTTAGCCATATTTTCAGCATTTGCCTCAACAGCCAAATTTTTTGGAAATAAAAAATTACGAGCATAACCATCAGAAGCATTAATAATCTCATCTTTTTTTCCAACACCCTTTATATTATCCTTTAAAATAACTTTCATACTCAATCACACCTTTCTAAAACATAACAACAACTTAAATGCAGTTTAACGCAGTCAAAATTGTAATTATTTCAAAATCTAACCTGAAAAATACTCATCAATACAACCAATCAACTCCCCCTTAACTTCCTCAATATCCTTTCCCTCAACCTGAGCACCAGCCAAAGTAATATGGCCACCACCCCCAAGTTTCTCAAGAATAACCTGAACATTAACATCACCAATAGAGCGACCACTAATACAAACCTTATCACCCATATCGCCAAGAACAAAAGAAGCAGTAATATCGCTAATAGTAAGAAGTTCATCAGCCGCCTTAGCACAAACAATACTAGTATCCTTCTCCCTTTTAGGATTAATAGCAATAGCAACAGAATCATTAACTATTTCAGCCGACTTAACAATAGCAGCAATCTTATTAAAGCTAATCAAATCGCTCTTGAACCACTTTTTAACACGAATAATATCAACACCACATTTACGCAAATAAGCCGCAGCCTCAAAAGTTCTAACGCCAGTCTTAAACGTAAAATTCTTAGTATCCATCATAATACCCGCATACAAGCTCTCCGCCTCAATAGTTTTCAAAACAACATTTGTATCAGTATACTGCAAAAGTTCTGTAACTAGTTCAGCAGCAGAAGAAGCATAAACCTCTTGAAAAGTTAATGTTGCATCTTCTATATAATCAGCACTTCTTCTATGATGATCTATAATAACAATTTTTTTAATTTTTTCTAGCAATTCTGATGATTCAACATAATTTTTCTTATGAGTATCAACAATTACTAACAACGTATTTTCCTCAACATTTTCAATTGCTACTTCCTTACTAATTAAAACATCTTCATATTCCGGATCTTTTGCCAATTCTTCCTTAAAATTATCTAAAGCTGTCCCAATACTACTATTTATAATATATGCATTTTTATTCATACTTTTAGCCAAACGATAAATCCCCATACTTGAACCCATTGCATCAATATCAGGATTTGTATGTCCCATTATCATAACTTTATCAGATTCTTTTATCAAATTTTCCAAAGCATGAGCAACAACTCTTGCCTTTACTTTAGTACGTTTTTCCACTTCTTGTGCTCTTCCTCCAAAGAATCGATAAATATCATTCTCTCTAATTACAGCCTGATCTCCACCTCTACCAAGTACTAAATCCATAGCCACTTGTGCTGATTTATATTTATCTCTATTTGTATCACCTTCATTAGAAACCGCTATACTTAAAGTAAACTGAACCTTTTCTCTAGTATCTACTTCCTTAATTTTATCTAGAATACTAAATTTATCTTCTTTCATATTTTTCAAATAACGTTGTTCAAATACACATACATATCTATCTCTATCAGATTTTATAAGAACTCCATTTGATTCATTTACCCACTCATAAACTGCTTTATCAATTTCAGCTATTATTTGTGGCTTTTCTTCACTATCCAATAACTGCATATTTTCTTCATAATTATCTATCATAATTATTTCCACACATGAACGTGTATCTTGATATTTTTGTTTTAATGCCAAATTCTCTGTTATATCTATAAAATATAGCATTAGCATATACTCATTTTGTGTTTTCTTTTGGTCATTTCTAGAGTTTACATATTTTCCAGATACTCTATATGTTTTATCTCCTATAACCACTTGTCTTTCTACTAATTGACTAGTTTTTGCATGTTTTACTCCATGTTGTTGTTCTTCTTTTTTATCCTTTATATCTTTTTTTATTTCTATTATTAAATCATCCAAATATGGATTCATATCTATTTTTTCAAATTCAGATACAAATTTTGAACTTCTCCATATTATATTTCCATCTGTTTCTAATACTATTAATGGAAATGGTGAATTTATTAATGTACTCTTTGCTGCAGTATCTACACTTAACATTAAATCTTGTAATTTCTCTGATATTTCATTTTTTCTTTTGTTGTTTGCAAAATATGCATACCATAGCACTAATACATACATTATAACAGATGGTATTATCATTTTGTTATTCTGTACACTTATTGCTATTAGTAATATTAATATTATTACTAAATATATCTTTGTCCTTGATACTAATTTATCAAAAAACTTTCTATTCGTACTTTGCATTACAACTCTCCTTTAATTTTTATTTTACATTTTGATATTCTTCTTCCATTCTGTCTGTGCTTACATTATAAGCCTCTTGAATTGCTTTTATTTCCTTTTCTTGTGAATTTGATTTGTTCGTTCCTATTATATATAAATTAATAAAAACTGCTATTATGACAAAAAAACTTGCAATAACTAATACTGTTATTGAACCTTTTTCTTTTTTTATTTCATTTCTTAATTTTTTCATATGCTTATCACCCACTATATTTTACTATAAAACATAAAAAAAATCAATAAAATTTTAGTTTTATTAATTCTTACACAACATCTATATCTATTGTTAAAAAGAACTTTTTGAGATAAATCTCAAAAAGTTCTTTTTAATTATTCTGCAACATCTTCTGTTTCAGGTTGAATTTCAGTATTAATCTTAATATCTTGATATTTTTTCATACCAGTACCTGCTGGAATCAATTTACCAATAATAACATTTTCCTTTAATCCAACTAAATCATCAACCTTACCTTTAACCGCAGCTTCTGTTAAAACTCTTGTTGTTTCTTGGAAAGAAGCAGCAGATAAGAAACTTTCTGTAGCAAGAGATGCTTTAGTAATACCTAAAAGAACACGTTTACCAGTAGCTGGTCTCTTTCCTTCCTCAATTGCTTGAGCATTTTTATCAGCAAACTCATACATATCAATTAATGAACCTGGGAACATATCTGTATCACCATTATCATCAATTCTAACTTTTTTAAGCATTTGTCTACCAATAACCTCAATATGTTTATCATTTATATCAACACCTTGGTTTCTATAAACTTTTTGAACTTCAGAAATCAAGTATTCATAAACACCTTCTGGTCCTTTAATAGCAAGAATTTCAGCTGGATTAATAGAACCTTCAATTAACGGTTGAGCTACTTCTACCATATCACCATCATGAACTTTCATTTTTGAACCAAATGGAATTGTATATGTTCTAGCATCATCTTTGCCAGTAACAACAACTTCTTTTTTCTTTTTAGTTTCCTTAATTTTAACAACACCAGCAATTTCAGAAATAATTGCTAATCCCTTTGGTTTTCTAGCTTCAAATAACTCTTCAACTCTAGGAAGACCCTGTGTAATATCAGCAACACCAGCAACACCACCAGAGTGGATAGTTCTCATTGTCAACTGTGTACCAGGCTCACCTATAGATTGAGCTGCTATAATACCTACAGATTCACCAATAGATACTAAATCTCTTCTAGCTAATCCCATACCATAACATTTTTGACAAACACCATGTTTAGAATGACATCCTAAAACAGAACGAACTTCTAGTTTTTCTATTCCAGCAGCTATTATTCTATCCGCAATAGCTTCTGTTATCATAGTATCATTATCAATAATTAATTCATTAGTATTTGGATCTATAACATCATTAACTGCATATCTACCAATTAATCTTTCTTGCATTTTTTCAATTATTTGATTTCCATCTTTAATATCATAAATTATAATACCTTCTTTTGTACCACAATCTCTTTCTCTAACAATAATGTCTTGAGAAACATCAACCAATCTTCTTGTTAAATATCCTGAATCGGCTGTTCTTAAAGCTGTATCAGAAAGTCCTTTTCTAGCACCATGTGCAGAAATAAAGTATTCCAAAGCATCTAATCCATCTGCAAAAGATGATTTAATTGGAATTTCTACTGCTTTACCTGTTGTACTAGCCATCAAACCTCTCATACCAGCAATTTGACGTAACTGGTTCATATTACCACGGGCTCCAGACTTAACCATCATATAAATTGGGTTTAAATCATCAAAGTTGTCTTCCATTGCCTTACTAACATCATTAGTAGCTTTGTCCCAAACTTTGATAACAGCATTATAACGCTCTTCGTTTGTTATCAAACCACGTGTATATTGTTTTCTAATTGTTTCAACCTTTTGGTCTGCTTCTTTCAATATATCTTTTTTAGCTGGTGGCACTTTTACATCACTCATAGAGAATGTAATACCTGCTAATGTAGAATACTTGAATCCTAAAGCCTTGATATAATCTATAACTTCAGCTGATTCTGTTAGGCCATGTAATCTAATAACTCTTTCTATAATTGTCCCCATTGATTTTTTCATAACTGGGAAATCTATTTCATATTGGAATGGATCTTCTTCTCTATTTATAAATCCTAAATCTTGTGGAATTCCTTGGTTAAAGATAATTCTTCCAACACTTGTTTCAATTTTCTTTGTTTTCATTTCGCCATTAATTTCTTTAGTAATTCTAACAAAAATCTTAGCATGAATATCTACATCATGATTTTCAAAAGCCATTATTGCTTCATCTGGATCACGGAAATATGTACCTTCTCCTTTTTCTCCATCTAAAGTCATTGTTAAATAATAACTTCCTAAAATCATGTCTAGTCTAGGAACTGCAACTGGTTTACCATCTTGTGGTTTTAACAAGTTGTTTGTAGATAACATTAAATATCTTGCTTCTGATTGTGCTTCTAATGATAATGGTAAATGGATAGCCATTTGGTCACCATCAAAGTCAGCATTAAATGCTTCACAAACAAGTGGGTGAAGTTTAATTGCTCTACCCTCTACTAATACTGGTTCAAATGCTTGAATACCAAGTCTATGTAGTGTTGGAGCACGGTTTAACATTACAGGATGATCTTTTATAACATCTTCCAATATTCCCCAAACTTCTGGATTTAGTCTTTCTACCATTCTTTTTGCATTTTTGATATTTTGAGCTAAACCTCTTCCTACTAATTCTTTCATAACAAAAGGTTTAAATAATTCTACTGCCATTTCTTTAGGTAATCCACATTGATATATTTTTAGTTCTGGTCCTACAACTATAACAGAACGTCCAGAATAGTCAACACGCTTTCCTAACAAGTTTTGACGGAAACGTCCTTGTTTACCTTTTAACATATCTGATAAAGATTTTAAAGGTCTATTTCCTGCACCTGTAACAGGTCTTCCACGTCTACCATTATCAATTAAAGCATCAACTGATTCTTGTAACATACGTTTTTCATTACGTACAATTATTTCTGGAGCTCCTAATTCTAATAAACGTTTCAATCTGTTATTTCTATTTATAACTCTACGATATAAATCATTTAAGTCAGATGTTGCAAAACGTCCACCATCTAATTGTACCATAGGTCTTAATTCTGGTGGTATAACAGGAACAACACCCATTATCATCCATTCTGGTCTATTTCCAGAAATTCTAAATGATTCTACTGTATCCAATCTTTTTATATATTTACTTCTTTTTTGTTCACTTGCTTTTTCAATATCTTTTTTAATAGAAGCTGATAATTTATCTAAATCAATTTCTTCTAATAATTTTTTAAGTGCTTCTGCACCCATTTGAGCTTTAAATGATCCTTTTCCGTATTTTTCTTCTGCTTCATGATATTCTTTTTCTGTAAGAACTTGACATTTTTCCAATCCTGATGTTCCTTTGTCAACAACAATATATGATGCAAAATAAACAACTTTTTCTAAGTTTCTTGGAGAAACATCTAACATTAAAGCAATTCTACTTGGAATTCCTTTAAAATACCATATATGTGCAACAGGTGCTGCAAGCTCAATATGTCCCATTCTTTCACGTCTAACTTTAGCTTTAGTTACCTCTACACCACAACGGTCACAGACAATTCCTTTATAACGTACTCTTTTATATTTACCACAATGACATTCCCAGTCTTTTGTTGGTCCAAATATTCTTTCACAAAATAAACCATCTTTTTCTGGTTTTAATGTTCTATAATTTATAGTCTCAGGTTTTTTAACTTCTCCTTTTGACCATTCTCTTATTTTTTCATCTGATGCAATACCTATTTTTAATTTATTAAAAATATCTAATTCGTCCACAACTTTTCTCCCTTCAAATATCTTACATTTGGGTAATTTTGGAACAGAATACAAGACTAACCACTGCTCGGACAATTCCCTCCTGTCGCTTGCACGCTTTCCAAAATTTATTTAGTTATATAATATCATTTTCGTCATCTAGATTATCATCAGCTAAATCACTATCAAAAATGTCTTCTTCTCCTTCATCTCCTAAGTCTCCAAAAAGTTCATCACTTTCTTCGTCTTCTAGCTCAATATCATCATTTTCTAGAGATTCATCCATATATCCATCTTCTAAATCATCTGCTGCAATAACTTCATCTTCATTCATTATTTTTTTATCATTATCTGGATTATAGTCTATACCATCATCTATACTTTCTTTTAATTCAAGTTCTTTATTATCTTCTGAATATAAACGTACATCTAATCCTAAAGATTGTAATTCTTTAATTAAAACCTTAAAACTTTCTGGAACACCTGGTTCAGGTATATTTTCACCTTTAACAATAGCCTCATAAGTTTTAACACGTCCAACAACATCATCTGATTTTACAGTAAGCATTTCTTGTAATGTATAAGCTGCACCATAAGCTTCTAATGCCCAAACTTCCATCTCTCCAAAACGTTGTCCACCAAATTGAGCTTTACCACCAAGTGGTTGTTGAGTAACTAATGAGTATGGTCCTGTTGAACGAGCATGTATTTTATCATCTACTAAATGGTGTAATTTTAACATATACATAACACCAACTGTACATGGTTTTGCGAAAGGATCACCTGTTCTACCATCATATAAAATAGATTTTCCATCTTTGCTCATTCCAGCTTTTTCTAATAATTCTTCAACATCTTGTTGTGTAGCACCATCAAATACTGGTGTTGAAACATGCCAACCTAATGCTTTTGCAGCTCCACCTAAGTGAACTTCCAAAATTTGTCCTAAGTTCATACGAGAAGGAACACCTAATGGGTTTAATAAAATATCTATTGGTGTACCATCTGGTAAGAATGGCATATCTTCTTCTGGTAAAACTCTTGAAATAACACCTTTGTTACCATGACGTCCAGCCATTTTATCACCTACAGAGATTTTTCTCTTTGTAGCAATATAACAACGAATTATTTGATTTACACCAGGTCCCAATTCATCTGAATTGTCTCTTGTAAATATTTTTACATCAACAATTGTTCCTGCTTCACCATGTGGCACTTTTAATGATGTATCTCTTACTTCCCTTGCTTTTTCTCCAAAGATAGCACGTAATAATCTTTCTTCTGCTGTTAGTTCTGTTTCTCCTTTTGGAGTAACTTTACCAACTAATATATCTCCTGGTCTAACTTCTGCACCAATTCTGATAATACCATTTTCATCTAAGTCTTTTAATACATCATCACCAACATTTGGTATATCTCTTGTTATTTCTTCTGGTCCTAATTTTGTATCACGACATTCACAGTCATATTCTTCTATATGTATAGATGTGAATACATCTTCTTTTACTAATCTTTCATTTAATAAAATAGCATCTTCGTAGTTGTAACCTTCCCATGTTGAGAAAGCAACTACACAGTTTTTACCAAGTGACATTTCTCCATCTTTTGTTGATGGTCCATCAGCTATAGCATCACCTTTTTTAACTATTTCCCCATTTTTTACAATTGGTCTTTGATTTATACATGTTCCACCATTTGTTCTTTTGAACTTACGTAATTTATGGATAACTGTTTTTCCATTATTATATTTCATAGTGATGGCATCACCTGTTACTTTTTTAACAACACCATCATCTTCTGCTAAAATTAATATTCCTGAATCTTTTGCTGCTCTGTACTCAATTCCTGTTCCAACAATTGGTCTTTCTGTAATCATAAGTGGTACAGCTTGACGTTGCATGTTTGCACCCATTAAAGATCTTTTTGCATCATCATGTTCCAAGAATGGAATCATTGCTGCAGCAATTGATACTAATTGTTTTGGAGAAACATCAACATATTGAACTTGATTTTTATCAACTTCTATTATGTCATTTCTATAACGAACTCTAATTCTATCATTTATAAATTCTCCATTTTCATCCATTGGCTCTGATGCTTGAGCAATTATATAATTATCTTCAACATCTGCACTCATATATTCTACAATATCTGTAGCTCTATGTGTTTCTGGATCTATTTTTCTATATGGTGTTTCTATAAATCCATATTCATTTATACTTGCAAATGATGAAAGCGCTGATATAAGTCCAATGTTTGGTCCTTCTGGTGATTCAATTGGGCATAATCTACCATAATGTGTATAGTGAACGTCACGAACCTCGAATCCAGCTCTTTCTCTTGTTAAACCACCAGGTCCTAATGCTGAAATTCTTCTTTTATGTGTTAATTCAGAAAGTGGGTTTGTTTGGTCCATAAATTGTGATAATTGTGAACTTCCAAAGAATTCACGAATAGCAGATGTTATAGGTTTTGTATTAATTAATGTTTGTGGTGTTACTACATCTAAATCTTGAATTGTCATTCTTTCACGAACAACTCTTTCAAGTCTTGCTAAACCAATTCTAAATTGATTTTGTAAAAGTTCACCTACACAACGGATTCTACGATTTGCTAAGTGATCTATATCATCTTTTTTACCTAAGCCATGTGATAAATTTAATAAAAAGTTAATTGATGCTATCATATCTTCTGTTGTGATATGTTTTGGTACTAATTCTTCAATTCTTTCTTTTAACATTTTTACTAAATTTTCTTCTGGTGTATTATCTACTATATTTTTTAATACTGCATAATTTACATTTTCTTTTAAATGTAAGCTACTTAAATCAACATTTGGTAAAACTTTGTGTGCATTTACTGTACCATTACCAATAACTCTGATTTTTCTTTCTCCTACTAAAATATCTACAATATTAATTCCTGAATTTTGGATATCTTCTGCAACTTCTTCTGTTATGATTTCTCCTGCTTGTACAAAAACTTCTCCTGTTTCACTATCCATAATATCATTTGCAGCTACTTTTCCTTTAATTCTTCCTGCTAGTCCTAATTTTTGGTTAAATTTATATCTACCAACTTTTGCTAGGTCATATCTTCTATTATCATAAAATAATCCATTAAATAAACTTCTTGCAGCTTCTACTGTTGGTAATTCTCCTGGTCTTAATTTTTTGTATATTTCTATTAATGCTTCATCTTGGTCTTTTATTGGATCTTTTGATATAGTTGTTGTTATTAAATCTTCTTCTCCAAATAGTTCTCTTATTTGGTCATCTGTAACTATTCCTATTGCTCTTAATAATGTTGTGATTGGAACTTTTCTTGTTCTGTCTACACGTACCCAGAATATATCATTCCCGTCTGTTTCATATTCTAGCCATGCTCCTCTTAATGGCATTACTGTTGATGTATATGTTTTCTTCCCTGTTTTTGTATCAAATATTTCGTCATAGTAACATCCTGGTGAACGTACTAATTGGCTTACTACAACTCTTTCTGCTCCATTGATTACAAATGTTCCACTGTCTGTCATTAAAGGGAAATCTCCTAAATAGATTTCTTGTTCTTTTATTTCTCCTGTTTCACGGTTGATTAATCTTACTTTTACATGTAATCTTGTAGAATATGTAGCATCTCTTTCTTTTGCTTCTTCTAGTGTGTATTTTGTTTTTTCTTCCATGTAATAATCAAAAAACTCAAGAACTAGATTACCTGAATAGTCTTCGATTGGTGAAATGTCTTTTAATACTTCTCCTAATCCTTCTTCTATAAACCAGTCATAAGAATCTTTTTGTACTTTAATTAGGTTTGGCATTTCAATAAAATCTCCAACTTTGGCAAAATCTTTTCTTGAGGCTTTTTCATATTGGATATCGCGTATTTTCAAAAAAATCACTCCTTATTTTTATTTTAGCAGAAATAATTTATTTGATTTTAGGAAAAGTCCTTCTTAGAATATAGCTCCTTTAAGTTACCTAAAATGTCTGCTCTCCATTTTAGATTTTCCTACGGTTTTCTATATTTAATTCCTCTTTTCTTAAAATTGAAATCTTTGATTAAAATTTGTTGATTTTAACTTCTTCGTTTGATTTTAATATTTTTCGTGAAAATTCTTATATATTATATCAAAAAAATCACTGTTCTGTCAATAGCTAAACAGTGATTTTTTACTTATAAATTCAACGTACACAATAACTTTCTTAATATTTTTAGTAAAAACTTGATTTATAAAATAAAAATCAGTATAATTTTGAATGTAAAAAGGAAAGTGATAAAATTGAAAAATGTAGAAAGATATAATCCAAACATCGAAATAGGTTTAACAACAGATCAAGTAAAAAAAAGAATAGAAGAAAACTTTGTAAATCATGATACAACAATACCAACTAAGAGCATAAAAAGAATCATATACGAAAATTTTTTCACACTATTTAATATAATAAATATTATACTAGCAATATGTATATTATGTGTAAAATCATATAAAAATATGTTATTTTTGCTCATAGTAATAATAAATACCGCAATAAGCACAATTCAAGAAATTCATTCAAAAAAAGTTGTAGACAAACTATCAATAGTTGCCTCTCCTAAAGCAAAAGTAATAAGAAATGGAAAAACAGAAATTATAGATATTCATCAATTAGTTTTAGATGATATTATCATTTTAAAAACAGGAGAACAAATTGCAGCAGATTGTAAAATATTAAGTAATGAAGTTGAAGTGAATGAATCTTGTATAACTGGAGAAACCAATACAATTAGAAAAAAAGTAGGAGATATTTTACTTTCTGGTAGTTATATAGTAAGTGGCAATACTACTGCAAAAATCGAGCATATAGGAGAAGAAAACTATACTGCTCAAATCTCAAGTGGTGCAAAATATGTAAAAAAAATAAAATCCGAAATCATGACCTCTTTAGATAAAATAATTAAAATATTAACTTTTGCAATTATACCTATTGGACTTTTATTTTTTGCTAATCAATTACATATTCCGGGTAACACTTATAAAACAGCTGTTATAAAATCAGTAGCCGCAATAATTGGTATGATACCAGAAGGACTTGTACTACTAACTAGCACAGTATTAGCTGTAAGTGTAATACGACTTTCAAAATCAAATGTCCTAGTACAAGAACTTTACTGTATAGAAACATTAGCAAGAGTTGATACTCTTTGTCTCGATAAAACTGGTACTCTAACAGAAGGTAGTCTTCAAGTAGAAAAAATAATAGCCACTATGAGTAGTCAACAAGAAAACTTAAAAACTATATTGCAGTTATTTGCTAAGTTTTCACCAGATTCCAACACAACCATAGAAGCAATTAGAGATTTTTGTAATATTACTAATAACATCAATGAAAATTATCAGCTTGACCATGCAATACCATTTTCTTCTGAAAAAAAATGGTCTGGCATATCTTTAAAAAATAAAGGAAGTTATGTTTTAGGTGCCCCTGAATTTGTACTAAAAGAACAATTTAACAAATATAAAAATGAGATTTTAAGTTATCAAGAAAACTACAGAGTTCTATCAATATCTCATTCAAATAATAAATTTGAAAATAATGACCTACCACAAAATTTAGAATTGCTTGGATTTGTTCTTGTTTCTGATAAAATACGTAAAGATGCTAAAAAAACTCTTGAATATTTTAAAAATCAAGGAGTAAATATAAAAATAATATCAGGAGATAACCCCGTAACAGTTTCTAAAATTGGCAAACAAGTTGGATTAGAAAATTATGATAACTATATTGATATGTCTACTATTAAAGATTGCGATATCGATAAAATAGTTGAAAATCACACTATTTTTGGTAGAGTTTCACCTATTCAAAAAAAATTAATTATAGAAGCATTACAAAGCAATGGTAAAACAGTTGCAATGACTGGTGATGGTGTTAATGACGTTTTAGCTTTAAAAACTTCTGATTGTAGTATTGCAATGGCTAATGGAAGTGATGCAGCTAAAAATGTATCCCAACTTATTTTGCTAGATTCTAACTTTTCTTCAATGCCTAAAATTGTTGCAGAAGGTAGAAGAACCATAAATAATATTGAACGTTCCGCTTCTTTATTTTTAGTTAAAACTATTTACTCATGTTTAAATGCAATTTTGTTTTTATTAATTGGAGAACCTTATCCTTTTGAACCAATTCAATTAAGTTTAATAAGTACTGTAACAATAGGTATTCCTTCATTTGTTTTAGCATTAGAACCTAATAAAGAACGAATAAAAGGTAATTTTTTAAGAAATGTAATATCAAAATCATTACCAACAGCATTATGTGTAACAACAAATATTTTTGCAATAACAATATTGAAAAAATATAATATTTTAACAGCATCTGAAAGTTCTACTTTATGCATTATCTCAACAGGTACTCTAGGGTTACTTTTATTATTTACTTTAGCAAAAAGTAGGAAAAGTGAAAATTCAAAATTACCTTTTTCTCCTTTCAGATTGACTCTTGCTTTACTTATGATTGCTTTTTTTATTTGTTGCCTTACAATTTTTAATTGGTGGTTTGATATAACTGATTTACATTATCTTTTTGATAAAATTCTTCCTTTAAGTATTATGTGTATTTTTAATTATTTAATTTTAAATTTTATATTTTCACATACAAAGTTTTGATAATTTTGCATATATTAAAATACTATTTTTAAAGTCATAGAGTAATTGACAATAACATATAATTATGATATATTTTCTAAAATTCATATTATAGATAATTTAATTTATAGTACACAAAATTTGCTTTAAATATTTTTAATTATTTAATTAAAGTGCACACAATTATTATCTTAAGAAAGGACGATAGAAATGTCATCATTACCTATATTTGTAAAATATTTAATAACATTTTTTATAAGCATGGTTCCTATAGTTGAACTAAGAGGAGCTATACCAATTGCAGAAAGTCTAGGACTTAATATATTTATTTATTATCCTGTAGCTATAATAGGAAATATGTTACCCGTTCCTATTATATACTTATTTGCAAGAAAAGTACTTGAATGGGGAAAAGATAAAAAAGTAATTGGCAAGTTTTTTACATGGTGCCTTGAAAAAGGTGAAAAAGGTGGAGAAAAATTAAAAGAAACAGCTGGAGAAAGAGGTTTGTTTTTTGCCTTACTTTTATTTGTTGGTATTCCTCTACCTGGTACAGGGGCTTGGACAGGAACTTTAGCTGCTAGCTTTTTAAATATTGATTTTAAAACAAGCATTTCTGCTGTTACTCTAGGTGTTTTATTGGCTGGTATTATTATGTCTTTGGGCAGCAAAGTTGTTTCTATTTTAGGCTGGCCTGGATTAATTGCAATTATTGCTGTAATTCTTATTCTTATTTGTGTTTTTATTTTTAATGGTAAAAATAAAAACAAAAGTGGACATTAATAGCATTAGGTTTTAATGTCTACTTTTTTGTTCTTTTCCAAAATTATGAAATAAATTTTATACAATTATTATTAATTATAATTCTTAAATTACATCATTATTTACAAAATCCTCTAAAATAAGTTTAATAACTGCTGCCACTGGAACTGCTAAAAACATTCCAATCATTCCAAAATATGCCCCACCAACCGTTACAGAAAAAATTACTAATAATGGACTTATTTCCAAAGAATTTCCTATAATACGTGGATTAATAATATTAGCATCTATTTGTTGCAAAACAACTACAACAATTGCCATAATTAATGCTTGAAGCCATCCTCCTGTAATAAATGTTATCAAAATTGCAATCGCAACTGCAACAATAGCACCAATATATGGGATTAGATTAAACAAACCTATCATAAAGCCTAATAATGGTGCATATTTAACGCCTATTATGCTCATCGCTATTGTTGTTAATATTCCTACAATAAATGCATCTATAACTTGACTACCTACAAATTTGAAAAACATTTCATTTACTTGTCCAAAATATTTATCTATATGATTATAAGCCTTTTTATTAAATACTCGCTTAGCCAGCTTGTTTAAAAAACTCATTATTTCTTTTCTTTGTAATAAAACATAAACAGAAACAACCAATGATACAAAAACATCAAAAATTGATGAAAATACATTTAATATATTTTGAGCATATTGCAATACCTTTTCATAGTTTAAACTTAATAATTGTTGTACATTTATATTACGTATATTCTCTATAATTGTATTTGCTACATCACTCTTAAATATAGAATCTTCTGGCAAGTTACTTAATTGATTTACAACTTTTTCATAATAAGTTGGTATTCCCATAATCAATTCTGTTATACTTTCTTTTAATACAGGAAAAATAAAGTTTATAATAATTATAAGTATTAGAATTGCTATTAAATATGTTGTAAATACACTTAATCCTCTAGCATGTTTTGATAAAAACTTGATTTTGCAATCTTTATAAGTTTTTTCAATCTTTCTACATCCCAGCCAAAAATGGTTTTAATACTTTAAAAAATGTTCCAAACCATTCTTGTACATTTCCAAAATTGTCAAATATTTTATATACAATAATTATGCATACTGCTAATAAAAAATACGATATCCACCTTTTAGCACTCAATTTTTTAACTTCCGTTTTTTCTTCCTTAATATCTTTCATTATTATTTAATTCCTTTCATTACTATCTCATTTTTTACTTACTGGGTGTTTTTTTTCCGTCTCCAAAAGCACCTCTAAACCAACTGGGCAGTGATCACTTCCAAAAATTTCTGGATATATTATAGCGTCTTGAATTTTGTCTTTTATCCTGTCAGATACTATAAAATAGTCTATTCTCCATCCTACATTTTTTTCTCTTGCTTTTCCCATATATGACCACCATGTATAACTGTCTGTTTTATCTGGGTATAAATATCTAAAGGTATCTATGAATCCTGATTTTAATAGTTCTGTCATTTTTTCTCTTTCTTCATCTGTAAATCCTGCGTTTCCTCTATTTGTTTTTGGGTTTTTTAAGTCTATTTCTTCATGTGCTACATTTAAGTCTCCACACATTATTACAGGCTTTTTTTCGTTTAGTTTTAATAAGTATTTTCTTATTTCGTCTTCCCATACTTGTCTATATTCTAGTCTTTCTAATTCTCTTTTTGAATTTGGTGTATATATTGTTACCATATAAAATTCGTCAAATTCTAAAGTTATTACTCTTCCTTCTTTGTCATGCTCATCTATGCCTATTCCATAAAACACATTTATTGGCGGTATTTTAGTGTAAATTGCTGTACCTGAATATCCTTTTCTTTCTGCACTGTTATAATATGATTTATATCCTTCAAATTCTAACTCTATTTGTTCTGGTTGACATTTTGTTTCTTGTATACAAAAAATGTCTGCATCTATTTCTTTAAAAAATTCTTTAAATCCTTTATTTATACATGCTCTTATTCCATTTACATTCCATGATATAAGTTTCATCTTTCTATCTCTTCCTTTCACTTATTATATAACAAATCCATTTTAACATTTTTAATACCTCTTGTAAATATTTTACATAAATTCTTTAAATAACAATGACTTTTATTTATCTTTATGATATAATCTTTATACATTGGGTTTATTCCAATTAATCCTTTATATCTCCTTTGGAGGTTTTACATATAGAAACTTTACAACATTTAATTAAAGGGAGGTTTTTTTATGACATTTTTTCAAACACACATCATGATAATATGTATTACTATCTGCATTATCATTACAATAGCTTACATATTCTTAATTAAAGCTGTTCGCCTTAATGGTCATTCAAAAGCAGAACTCAAAATGTACAATGCTGGAGATTATGTAACAAATCCAGATGCTATAAGAGATAATTTTCCAATAGAAGTTTATTATAAAAAACTACATTATTGGGAATCCACTTATATTATAATAGCTAATTCTAACACTTACATTTCTGTTTGCGATGGACTTTATGACATAACTCCTGATATAGAAATTTATTTAACCACTAACAAAAAGCGATTAACAAGTTTTCAAAAAAAATATAATAATTATTAAAAAATGTCAAAAAAGTAGACGTTGGTATTTATTAAAACATACTAACGTCTATTTTTTAATTATTTTTATATAAATATTTATTCTTATTGACTATTAAAAATATACATTTCCACCTATATATACACCTGCATGTGTGCCTGCAGATCTAAAAGATAAATAACTGTGGCTTCTTTTTCCATTTAAAGCATCAACTACTGCTTGTTTTACATAAGATGGATATTTACCATTTAACTTTCTTTTCCAATGGCTATCTATTGAATAACAAAATTGTCCTTTTGCTTTATATTGGCTTAATGGATCAGATCCGTTTTTTCTCCATTTAGAACTTTCTGCTCTATTACATGCTGTTGTTATAACTGCTAAAGATCCTGCATAACTTGATCCAGATTCTTGTGCTGTTATTGCACACAACAAGTCTAAATCATTTGCTGAATATGACCATTTTCCTCCTGAGTATGATGTTGTTACTCCTGATGTTGTAGTAGTTGTTGTTCTTGATGTTGTTGCTCCTCTTGATGTTACAACCTTTTTATTTACTTGAACAATTTTATTTATTGGTTCTTTTACAACAACTTCTGATATTTGTGTTTTCTCAATTTCTATATCATTTTGATATTTGATTTTATATGTTACTTCTTTTAGTCCTTCTTGACCTTCTTGTAATACTTTATTTTGAACATTTGAATCTGTTCCTGCTGTATTTTTTGTAATAGTTTCAAATGGTATTACTTCTTGTTCAACAACTATTTTTTCTGTAATTGGTGCATAATTTTGCATTAATTCATCTAATGATGCTTTTACACCTTGTTCAGAAACTTCTGATATTTTTACTTCATTATAAGATTTATCTGTAATTTTTATTACCATTCCTTCTGTAACTTTTTCTTCTACATCTGGAACTGTTTTTTGTGTATCTTCAAGAATTATGTTATTTTCTGCTAATACCTCAGAAACTTTCTCTTTTGCTGTAATTGTTGATAATTCATATCCGTTTTGTAATATAATTTTTACATCAGTCATATTTCTATTAACTGCTAAAACTCCGATACCTGATATTAATACTAAGATAATGCTAACACATATAATTTTTACAATTGAAAGTGAAGCGTTTTCTTTGTTTTTCATTATTTATCATCCTTCCTAATTATTCGAGTCCAGTTAAAATATTATTAAATTTGATTAGTTTTATTTTTTGTTACCTAATATATTATCCTGTCCACCGAATAGTCTTATTATACCACCATATAGAAATTTTGTCAAATTTTAGCAAGTCCCAAAAAAGCCTATATCAAGCCTTTTCTAGTATTATTATATGTCTGAAATGTCCTAAATATAACCAAAAAAGCATATTTTATTTTTTATATGAATTAAATTTTCTATGCATTATAGTTCTCAGTACTATTTCTTATCAAATTAAATATTAAAAAGTTCTCTTACATTTTGCATTGTTATTTTTGCAACTTCCTCTAAAGAAATATTTTTTGCTTTTGCAATCTTTTCAGCAATATATTTTACATTTCTACAATCATTTCTAGTTCCACGTACTGGTTCTGGAGCTAAATATGGGCTATCTGTTTCTATTAAAATTTTATTATTTGGGACCAAATTAATCATTTCTTCTGCATTTTTAGAACTTTTAAATGTTATTGGTCCTGCAAAAGATATATAAAAACCAAGTTTTAAACCTTCTTTTATTAATTCTCTATTTTGTGGACAACAATGAAATACACCTTTTTTATCAACTGGATTTTGTTTTAATATTTCTAATGTATCCATTATTGCTTCTCTTGTATGTATAACAATTGGTAATTTCAATTTATTAGCTAGTTCTATCTGCTTTATAAATGCCTTTCTTTGTAGTTCTCTCATCTTTTCGTCTTTTTCCCAATAGTAATCAAGACCTATTTCCCCTATTGCAACAATTTTATTTTTTTGTTTTTCCAGCATTTTTTCAATTTCCGAAATTTGTTTCCACATTTCTTCCTCATCTTGTGGAATATCATTAGGTGAAATACCACAAGTTGCATAAATAAAATCATATTTTTCTGCTAACTCAACAGCTTTTTTTGAACCTTCTAAACTATACCCTGCTGTTATAAAATTCTTAATTCCTGCATCTTGTATTTTAGAAATTATTTCTTCTCTATCATTATCAAATTTTTCATCATCTAAATGTGCATGACTGTCTATTAATTCTATCATTTTTTATATCTCCTTAAATTATTATGTCACACAAAAGCTATTTTAGTCTTTTAAGACAAGGCTACTACATACGCTACTGCATATTCTTTACAATGTGAAATACTAATATCTATACTTTCAAAAATATTTTCATCTATTCCATACAAATGTACATAAGGCTTTCCTTCTTTATCATCAATTATCTCAATATCTTTCCAAGTTATTGCATATTTATCATTCAATTTTGTAGATATTGCTTTAAATACCGCTTCTTTGGCTGCAAATCTCCCTGCATAATGTTGATATTTTTGTTTTTTTCTTGATTCACAATATTGGATTTCTGCCTCTGTAAAAACTCTATCTTTAAAAGCTTGTTCCATATCCTCCATTGTTTGTTTTATTCTCTCTATTTCTATTATATCTGTACCACAAGTAATTTTCATTTTAAATCACTTTCCTTTCAAAAAGCACAACCTTTTCAATCAACAATCTAAATAACTCTAAAACATTAAAACTAATCTAAAATAATTTAAACCAATTAAAATAGTCTAAAGTAATTTAATATATTAAAAACTAAAGTAACCACTAAAATTCCTACTAAAACTAAAGTGATTTTTGAGTTTCTTTCTACTTTCATATTTTTATACAAAACATCAAATTGATTTTTTACATCAAAATATAATTTATCAATTTCTAATTTTTTAGAAATCTCCAAATTTATCCATGATCCTACTTCTTCATCAGTAACTTCTTGTATCCATAATTTTTTAGTAAAATCAACAAATTTCTTACATGCTGATTTAGTATCTTGTGTTTTCTGAAATTCAAAATCAATTTTTTTCAAATATATTTTTTTATACAAATTTAAAATATATGTATATAAATAAATTCCTTCAAACTCATCTGGTAAAATAGTATAATTATACATATCTGCATCAGATGCAAATAATGTTACACCTTGCTTAGATGCACTAAGTTTTGCATATTTCCATTTTGAAAAGCTAACAGCATTATTATCCCTTCCAAAATCAACACTATTATCAGCAGACAAAAAATTAGAAAATTTGACAAAGTTATTTTCTACATTCTCAAATGGATTGTTCATTCCCCAATTTTGTTGGTCTATACATACATACGAATAACTTAAAAAACGTTCTGTTTCTAAATCTAATTTAATTGATTCAACCTTTGAGCCTGTTATATTTTCAATTAAATCTGTAAATTTTTTAACATCTGAAAAAGTATCTGTTTGTAAATGAATGTTTTGATATGTTCCTATTCCTTCATCTTCTTTTTGTATATCACGAAAACGATAATTAAAATTTAAAAGATCTGTAAATTCATTTGTACTATCTAAACTTGTTTTTATAAGTAAAAAACATATTCCTGTATTAAAACATATTATTTCTAATTTACGTATTTTAAAAAATATACAATTTTCATCTGTTTTTCCATGTACATCTCGTGGTAAATTATACTCAAAAATTGTACATGGATATTCTGCTAAAATTGCTGATTTTGTTTCAAGTGGTAATTCTTCTAATTTTTTCATTTTTGCTTCTGAAAGTCCAAAACTTGAAAATAAAAATTCTTGTACCTTTGGTAAAAAATATTGATATACTCTTAAATCTTTCTCTTTTCTAAAAATTTTTAGTTGTACATTTTTATCTTTTAGTAATTTTAACAAATATTTTTGATATTTATTTTCCTTTATTACAAAAGGATGTATAAAATATGAATATTGATATTTTATCTTTTGTCCCATTTACTATCACCTATTATTTTTCCTTTCCTTACTATATCTTATAATTGGTTATAATAATTCATATTTAAGTCTTCACCTAGATGCCATCTGCCTATAAAATTAACTAACAAATAGCTATCTAAGTCATAAGTAGGTTCTTGAACTATTGTTCCTTTACTATCTATAGAACCCCATTTTCCGTCCTTTTTGATACCTGCAAAACCATAATCATTTTGTTCTGTAGCATCATCATATTGATAATCTACCACAACATTACCTTGTTTGTCAACAAAACCATATTTTCCGTTTTTCTTCTTTAAAAATAATGTATGGTTTGCAAAAATTTCTGTATCTTGTTTTTCTTCAAATTTAAAATTATAATATTTTACATCATCTTGATTTTTAATTTTAATATAGCCTTCTTCTTGATTAAAATCAATTAACATTCCTGATATTTCTATATTAAAGTTGCTATCTATTATATCTGATTCAAAATTATCTTTTTCTGCAATATACATATCTGAACTTTCTTGATATGTAATATTTGTGTATTGTGCTGAAATTTTTTCATTATTTTCTAAATCTATAATTCCATATTTTTCATTTTTCTTACATATTAAAATTCCTGGTTTTGCCTCTTTTAAATCTTCATAATTAGGTTCTACTATTGTTTCTCCATCTAGATTAATAACTCCATATTTTTCACCTTTTTTTATTATAACTCCTGCTTCTTTAGTCTTTAAAACCTCTTCTATTGAATTATAATTTGAATTATTTTTTATAGCTTCTGTTCCATCTTTATTTACTAATATCTGCTTACCTGATTTTGTAACAACATACATATCGTTTCCATATATTTGGCTAACTGCATCATATTCACATTGTAAAACTGGTGTATCAGAATAATCTACAATCCCATATTTTCCATTATCATTTTTAACAATATAACCTGATTTATTATCTTCTCCAAGTTGTAAAATATCTGCATATTCTGGCTTTATAACTACTTTTCCTTCTATATTTGCTACTCCATATTTTCCATCTTTTTGAATTTTTAATGAGTTTTTAACTCCCAATGTTGCTTGAATATCATCATATTCTATTGGTAATATTTCTTTTCCTTTTAAATCTATAAGTCCATATTTTCCATCCTTTTTTACTTTTAAAATATTTTCTTCATACCATAGAGAATTTACATCTTTATTAGCTATTGCTTCTATTGTATCATAACCTGTTAGTATCTCGTCATTTTTACTATTTAATGCTTTTGTTTTATATGTACCTGTATTATAATCAACATCATAAGTACATAAAAACACATCAGTTTTTTCATCTGGTATTACTATCATTTCTTGATAAACAGGATCTATTACTGTATTTCCTTGTGAGTCAATAACTCCCCATTTTTCATCTTTGAAAGCTGAAAAATATCTCTTACTTATAGTGCTTGTAGTGTTATTATCTCCATTACTAAAAGCTCCTTTTATTACAAATATAAACATAATAATTACTACAAAAGCTATTATTACTGCAAATACTTTCTTCATATTTAACTTAGGTTCTGCATCATATCTTCTACCTCTATTTCTACCTCTACTCACTACTTATCACATTCCTCTCTATGGCAAATTGTAATTATTTTTCAACTATTTTCTTAAAAACCTACAAACCAAAACTGACATATCATCTTTAGCTACACCATAACAATTGTCAATAGCTTCATTCAAAACTAAATCAGCAATCTTTTTAGTATTAGTAGTTTCAATATCTTCTAAAACATATCTAAGCCACAATTCCTTGTTTTTATACTCAACATTAGAATCTAAAACTCCATCTGAACACATAAGTAAAATCTCTCCACTATCAACATCTCTGTCATATACCTGCAAACCAGCATTAGGTACAATACCAGCAGGCAAAGAATTAGCCTTTAAAATTTGAACTTTATCACCTTTTTTTATATAAGTTGGACAAGCTCCACTTTTAATAAATTCTATGTTACCTTTATATAAGTCAATAATTGCAATATCTAATGTAGCAAAAACTTCTTTATTTTGATTAATTAAACTTGTATTAATAAGATCCAAAGATTCTTCTTTTTGAAATCCTGCAAGCAAGAGATTTTCCAACATTTTTAAAGCATTACTACTACTTTCCTTTGCATTTTTTCCTGAACCCATACCGTCACTTATCGCTAACAAATATTTACCATCTTTTAATCTAATATTTAAAACACTATCACCTGAAATTTCACTTTTATTTTTAGTACAATCTGCTGTTCCAACCGCCATAACGTATTTATCATCAGATAAAAAGTTTAGTCTATTTCCAAGACATGCTTCATCATTTAAAACAATTTTTTCTTTTAAGACATCTGTCAATATTTTTTCTATTGTTTCAATTTTAGTTTTTTGCATATTTTCTATATATATTTCTATTAAAAAACGTTCTTGTCTTTTTATTGAAATTTCTTGTATCCCTATTCCTTTTTGTTTTAACAATTCTAAAATTTGTACTTTCTCTTTTCCATATTCTTCTTCATTTGTAACATCTTTTTCTATATTTTGAGCTAAATTAGATATTGCTTTTGATACACCATTTAGCTGCTCTTTCATATTCTTTTTGTTTTCTTCCATCTTTTTTTGCCAAACAAAACTAGCTTTACTAATTTTATATGACATATTTATAACCCTTACCATTTGTTCTATATTTTCTTCTAAGAATTCACTAATTTTTCTATCTTCAAATCCAATAATATAACTATTACAGTCAGCAAAAATTTTCAATAAATCCTCTCTTTTTATAGTTTGTTTATCTATTAAAAGTTTAAAGATTTCATCATCAATCTTGCCTTCCACATCTTTTAAATCATCATATAACATATTGTTTTCATAACCTTGTAAATTATCTAACAATTCATTCATAAAAATTTGCTTATTTTCTAATTGTTTTTGTTCTGGTGTTTCTTGTGCTACATAAGTTTTAGCCATTTGCCCAATTGTTTCTGAAACATTATTTAATCTTTCTGCTGTTTCTTTAGTCTGATTTAATGCTCTACTTTGGAACTCTGGCAAAAATTTTGATTTTCCTATAAATTCTTCAATATCAATTTTTATTGATTTTGGAACAGCTAATAAACCTATAGAGGCTATTAAAATTTCTTTAAAATAAATAAGTTCTACTGTATATCCATTAGAAACATAAGCTAATACTACATTTCCTAAACAAAATCCTATAATAACTCCTATTTTTCCAAATTTATTTAAAATTCCTGCACACATTCCTGATATAGCATAAGCTGCTACCATAAGTGGGTCCGCATTAGTTATAACACCTAATGTAACCCCTATTGTCACTCCTGCTGTTGTTCCCACTAAAACTCCATTTTTCCATCCTAATACAAGTACTATTAATATACTTAAAATATTACGAATTGAAAATCCAAATACATTTAAGTCTCCAAAACATGTTACACTAATTGCTAATAATAAACTTGCTCCCATTATTTCTTCTATTGAATAAGCTCTTTTTTCTCCTATTCTTTGAAATACCATTATCGAATTTACAAATATCTTATAAAATACCACTGCTATAACTGAAAAAGATATTATAGATAAAACATCATAAACTGTAAAACCTGAAAATCCAACTTTCACAAATTGTACTATTAATGTTGCTATAAATATGTTTTTTGATAATCTTATTTTTTCATTTTTTTCTTCTTCTTGATATAATGGTTTTATAATAAATGTAGATAATACAAATACTATTGATATTACTAAATATGTAATAGCCCCTTCTAGTCCAAATCCTATTGCATTTCCTAGTATTCCTGCTAATACTACTCCTAATATTGGCACAGAGTTTCCCATACATGCTGCCATCATACTTATTCCAAATGGCGAAACTTGCCCTCCTGTTCCTACCCCTACAATTGATGTCATAAATGATATTATATATAATGGTATGTTTTGTATTGAAAATACATTTGCAAATACTCCTGCTCCTCTATGCTTTCCTTTTGCTTGTCCTTCTTTTATATTCTGAAACATCCTTACCACCTCTAAAACTTTTTTACATGCTTTATTTTACAACTTGTCTTGTGTATTTTTTGTCTTTTTTAGTACTCTATTTTAAAAAAGTTTTCTACAAAAAGTGATGATACCTTTTATATTTTATTGTCTTTTCTTTTTTTTCTACTTTTTACTTTTTTTATTTTATTATATATTTATCAAAAAAGCAAGATTTTTGCTAACCTTTCAACTATTTATTTTAGATTATAATTAAATTTATTCAAAAATTACCGTAAAAAAACTGTCCTAGTACTAAACTAAGACAGTTTTTTCGTTATAAATTATTGTTTTTTATTAAATTTTCTAATAAAGTAAGTACCTGCACCTAAAGTAATCAAAGCTATAATTGAAACTGTAGCAATAATTATATAATTTTTATTTGCACCTGTACTTGGCGTAATAATCATTTCTTCTGAAGTTGAATCATCATCTTCATAGCTTGAACCATTTGGTTCATAATTTCCTGGCGTAGAAGTAATTCTACTACCAAATGTTTTATTCAATTCAACTATTTCAACTTGGTTATACATATTAATATCTTCAGAAGGTGTTAAACTCTTTTCTGCTACCATATAAATGCTTCCTGTTGTTTCAGCATCTGATAAATTATTACCTATCATTCTTACTGGTTTTAATTTAGTATTTGCCATAGCCTCTGTATAATACTCATATACTCCTGTATTATTTTGTATTGCTTTTTCAACATTTTCAGTAACATATTTTCCATTTTTAATGTCTTCTAGTTTCTTCATTGTCCATCCATATTTCTTATTATTTTCATCATCTACTTTAAATACTAATTCTTTATCTAAGTAATCTATCATCTTAGAAGGTGATATTGTAACTACATCTTTTTCTTTCTGTGTTTCTCCTGCTTGCCCTCTTGAAGAATAATAGCCATTACCAAAGTTATAGAAGCCTTGTGATGCATAATCTGCTTCACTATTATTTTTAGCTGTAAATTTATAAGTTATTTCTAGTGATGAATTTTGTACAACTTCACTGTCTAATTCTGCTCTTAAGAATCCGTTTACACGTTTTCCATTTGAAACAGTAGGTTTTATATAAGTTAAATAATTTGTTTGTCCTGTAAGTTTTCCATTTTCATCAATATCTGCATCTATTAAAATGTCTCCACTTGTATATTTTACAGTAACATGACTTATTCTCTTTTCTACTGAAATTGATTGTACCGGTCTTCTTATAATACCAAAGTTTATATTGTCTATATCAAATGTTACCTGTTTTGGAACTTGAATTGTAACTCCATTTAATTCTGTATCTTCATATTCTATTTTAAATGTCATCATAGGTGTCCATGAAACCATTTTTGTAGTTGATACATCTGTTGCATAATTATATCCATTATTTGTTCCAGAAGAGTGGCTATTTAATTGTGTATCTATTTGTTGTCTTAATGCCCAATTATCTATACCGTGTGATAGTGCTTGACCATTAAGTTTATTATAATAGAATGGATCTGATATTTCTTGGTTATATCTGCTTTCTTCTATAACTGTTGCTTTATAATTTTGTACAACATTTTGATATTTTTCCATTTGTCCATTTACAAATTTATAAATTCCATCTCCCCATGTATATCTTATAGCATAAGAACCTGGTACAAATCCTCTAAAGCTATATTTTCCATCTTCTGTTGTTGTTCCTGATAATCTAGCTTCTGTCCAACCACCTTGACCATCATTTGCATTCTCATCATAAACTTTTGCTACATTATCTGTGATATTACCATTACTATCAACTTCCATTAACTCAACTGTAACACCACCAATTGTGCTTTCTTTACTACTGTCATATTTACCATCACCTTGGCGAATATTTTGAGTTTTTAATAAGTTTTCATCTGCATTGTCTTCAAATACAACACCTGAAGCTACCCTCGCATTAGCTATTACAAGTCCAACATTTGGAGCTGTTCTTGTATCATCTTCATAAGTTGTTTCATCTTCTACTACAACATTATCTACTACAGAATCTTTATCTACTGCTGCATAATATTTACTCATTGTATCATCTGTATATGTTGTGTAAGATGTTATTTCCGCTAAGTTCTTTAAGTTAGGTTGAACATTGTTATCAACTTGTTTTGCTTCATTTAATAAGTTTAGTATATTTTCTCTTGATAATATAAATTGAACATATACATATTGTGGATCTTCATTTGGTTTTACTGCTGTATTTGTTTCAATATCTACTTTATGATATTGATTTCCATAAGTTTTACTTGTATCTACATTAGTTTTTAAACCATCTGTTATGTTTCCTTTTTCATCAATTCCTAATCCTGCTCCATTAAATTCATAACGTGCATCAAAGTAATCTGATATATTATTTACTTTAGAGAATTTTGATGATTGATTTCCTAATGCTATTTTATAACTTAAGTAAATTTTAATATTGTTGTTTGGATCACTTGCATCTTGATATTCTGCATCTGCTCTATATACAGGTCTTAAATATGTTGGGTTATTTCTATTTGTAGGGAATTTAACACCTACATTCCAATCATCAGCTGTTGGAACTCCACCATTAAATCTTGAAGCATATTTGTAAATATGTGTATCTCCTTTTATACTAACTTTTACTTGTTCTAAATCTTGTGTTAATGCTAAATCTGTTTGTTCTCTTTCATATAAACCTAAGTTTATATTTTTAACTTCTCCCTCTCCTGTTGATTTATCATATTTTATTGTATATCCTGCATTTTTTGTATTTGCTGTGATTTCACAATTACTTTCTTTTATGCTTGCTGATCTATTTTCTGAATCTAATGCATATTTAACATTATATACATTATTTCCACTATCATCTTTTACTTGTACTTCATCTCTTTCTTTACCATCAACTCGTGCAAATTTACCATTAAATTCGTCTCTTAAGCTTCCTTCTGATGCTTTTGAACCATTTGCTTTGTCTGTATGAACTACTACATTTTCATAAATTAGTCCATCATAAACAAATTCTACATAGTCTGTTTCTAAAGTATCTATTTCAATATTTTCAAACAAATATTCTCCATTTTCATTTGTTTTTGTTTCCATAAGTACTTTTCCTGAAGCATCTTTTAATCTTACTGTAACTCCAGATTTTCTAATATCTGCTGTATCGCTATCATTATCATGATATAAGTCATTTCTTACTGATTGTTTAACTTCATCCGGTTTGTCTATCCATACATATCCTGAGATATTTACATATTTGATTTCATTAGTTACCAATTGATATTCTACTAAATTACTTCCAACTTTTAATGGTGTTGGATCTGCATTTACTTGATATCCTTCATTTGGATTTTTCTTTTCATAAATTAAGTAATTTCCTATTAAAAGATTATCTTGTTCTATAATACCTTTTTCATCTGTTACATAAATTGTTGCATCACTTTCATTGTCTACATATGTAATTTCTCCACTTTCAGATTTATGTACATATTTTGATATATCTTTATTGTATATTATAAATTCTACATCTTTTAATGGTATTGTATTATCATCTTTGTCTACTTTCTTAATTCCTAATTTTCCAAATCTTTTCTTATTTGTAATTGTTTTAGTTACATTTTTTGTTGTTCCTATTTTGATTTCTATTGGTTTTTCACTTACAACATAGCCTACATTTGGGTTTGAAGTTTCATAAGCTAAATATGTTCCTGATTGTAAGTTTGACACTGTAATTTTACCATCTTTTCCTGTTTTAAAAGATGTTGCTTTTTCTTTCTCTGATACATAAGTTGTTTTTCCTTTTTCTTGTCGTACATATTTCTTCATATCTTTATTATAAATTATAAACTCTACATCTTTTAATGGTATCTTTTTATCTTCTTCATCTACTTTTTTTATTGTTAAATTTACTGTTGTAGTTATATTATAATCATCTTCAAAATCTAAAACATCTTTTTTATTTTCTGTTCCAGGTTTTACTAACACTAAATTTTGATGATCTTTACATGTTAAAAACCATAATTCTGCTGTATACATTTTGCTTGGTATACTTACACTACCTTTTAATTTTGTAATTTTACTAACATTTGCACTTTTGCTTGTATATATGTAAAAATTCTTGTTACTTGTGATTTCACTAGTTTTTATGAATTTTTGTGTTTTTCCTTCAATAACTCCTATTTTTATGCTTTTAATATCATTACCATCTTGATTTTTTGCTGATAATGTTTTCATTTTTCCTGCAAAAGTATATTTAAAAGGTCCTATTCTAGTATATTCTTTTCCGTCCACTTGCGTATTTTTTACAGTTATTTTATCCTTATTAGTTTTATTTTCTACTTTTTGATCTGTTTTACTTCCTAAGTCTAAAGCATATTGTTTAGCATCATCCATCATTTTTTTAGCTTGTGAATTTACTGTACTATCATTCCAATTATTATTATATGTCCATGAATGATCAAAATTTCCTAATTTTTTTCCAGAGTTTCTATACCATGAATTTATTGTTGCCCACATTGCTTGTTGTGGTGCATAAACTGTCGTTCCTGCATAAGGATCTTTTCCACCAATAGATTTATAATATTCATCACCTTTTGCTATAATATATGCTAATCTACCATTTAGTTTTGTTTTACTAGTATTTCCCTTATCATCTGTAGCTTCATTTCCTACTATTTTTACATATTTGCTTACAACATAAGTTACATCATAATAACGAAGTCTTGATTGCCATTGTACACAATATAAATCAGAACGTTCATGTAAATCTTGTAAACTTAATACTACATTTTTTCCTATGCTTTTTCCACTTTTTATTTCTTCACAACTTACTGTTTTTGCAGAACTAACATTTGGAACAATTATACAGAAGGCCATTATCATAAATATTATTATATTTCTAACCATTTTTCTAAAATAATCCATTTTCACATCCTCCTTTCTTCCTATATTACTCTTTTATTTAATGCTCTTTTTGCAATAATATATGCTGCTACACCTATAATTACTATTGTTGATAATATTACTAAAACTGTTGCAACAACTTGACCTGTTTTAATACTTAAAATTAAATCTGCTGATCCCATATCATCTTCACCTTTTGCTCTGTTTCCTTCTGTTGAGTCACTATCTTTTAATCCTTGTTCATTATAACTTTCTACAATTTCTGCTGTATTATTTACTAATCCTGTATTATTTTCAGTCATTTGTTTTGTTAAAATTAAAGTAATTTCTTTGCTTTGTCCTGGTTCTAGTTTTACATTTGCTAAACTACTATTATAAAGATTTGTTCCTGATTGGTACCAATCTTTATTTAGTTCAGAACTAAATTTAAAGTCTGATGATACATAGTCTTGAATCTTTTTAATATATCCTGCAACTTCACCTTCATTTGTTACTCTAATTTTATATTCAACAACTACACTTGTATTACTTAATTGTTTAGAATCTAAATCTACTTTTGCTAAAGTACTATCATTATATTCAACAGCCCTTGTTGTTTTAGAATTTTGTACAACAACTCTACTAATCATTTTTTCTAGTTTCATATCATATACTTTACGTTCTTTTAAGCCTAAGTTTATATGTGATATATGATTTTCTTTTACTGTAATTTCTTCTGTAACTCCAACTTCTTTTTGAACTCCATCTATTGTCATTTCTTTACTTATAACTTTAGAATTCTTTTCTGATGATGTACCTTCTTTTTCATAAGCTGTTAATGTGAATTTTGAAGTATCATATTCAAATACAACCATATATTTTCCTTGTGGTACATCTGCTAAAGTATAAAATCCTTTGTCATCTGTTGTAGCTGTTATTTCTTCATTTTTTGCATTTGTTTGATATTTGTTTGTTTCTGTATTAAATAATTTCACTTTAATTCCTTGTAATAATGTTTCGCCATCATCTTTTTGTCCATTTTCATCTTTGTCTAACCATGCAAGTCCTGAAATAATTTTTAAGTTTTGTTTTTCTTCACTTTGATTATTACTTGAATTGTCTCCATTATTTGAATTGTTACTATTATTATTACCGTTTGAATTATTTGCATTATTTGAATTATTGTTGTCATTGTTTGTATTATTGTTGTCTTCAGAATCATCTGCATCATTCGTTGGTTCTTCTATATCTCCATCAACTTTTGCTGTAGTTGTAGGTTCTAAAACATGCATTACTTCTGATTTTCCTGTTTCTACATCATACGCATACGCTGTTGCTGTATTTCCTAATTCTACTGCTTGTCTATTGTCTGCATCTGCATCAACTACTGATGTTATTACATAAGTTTTTGTTTGTCCTGCTGCTAATTCATCTTTAATATTAAAATTAATTCCGTCTCCTTCAAAATTTTCTTCTTGTTCATAATCATCTTCTGATAATTCTTTACCATCTATAACTATAGATTTTAAAGATTCATAAGATGATAATTTATCTTCAAGGCTAACACTTGATATAGTATCTTGCCCATTATTTGTTACATTTATTTTGTATACAATTGTGTCTCCTGCTTTTACATATTGTCCTGCATTATCTGATTCATTTGTAATGTCTACTATTTGTGCTATTGATGTTAGCTCTTTACTGTTAGCATAGTATTCTACCTTATCTACTTTTGCACTTACATTTATTGTTGCTGTTTTTGTTTTTGTATCTGTAAACATATTTGCTTCTACATATAGAGAAATTTCTGAAGTTTCCCCTGCTGCTAATTTATCGATTGTATAAGTATTAGAACTATCAAAAGATTGTAATTCATCATCTTTTGTTGCTAAAATTTGTTTTATAGTAAAGTTTTGAACATCAAATTGTA
This sequence comes from Clostridium sp. 27_14, assembly GCA_001916035.1. GTDB lineage: Bacteria > Bacillota > Clostridia > TANB77 > CAG-508 > CAG-269. Next base: position 189,581 of record MNRQ01000020.1, read on the forward strand.
ATTTGATATTTTTTATATCTTTATTAGAGATATTTTTTACACTTACAATATATCTTTACAATATATCTGTATTGATATCCTGGTTTTACTGTTTCTGCCGCTTCAGCAGCTACAAGACTAACTTCTATTTGTCCTTTTGCTACATTTGTTGTAACTGTATTTGATTCTTTTTTTGCTTCACCATATTGTGCTTCTATTTTATTAGTAATTGTTTTTTGTTCTGCTGTTCCTGTTTTTACTTTTACCATATATATTTTAGAAATCTCTTCACCTGGTTGTAAAGTTATTCCTTCATATTTTACTTCTTTTTTGTCCTCTACTTCATTAAATTGTTGATCTCTTTTATCTCCTTCCATTTCAGTAGAAGGTGTTACTTCTTCTGTATATATTGTTCCTTCTGGTACAAGACCTACTAATGTCAAGTTTTCTACTTTTTCTGAACCTGTATTTTTAGCTGTTAACTTGTATTGTATCTTTTCTCCTTCTTTTACAGTATCTGTTTCTTTTCCCCCTACTGTTGCTTTTAAACTTGTTTCTACTGTTGGTCCTTTTCCTGTAGTTAGTGTCATTTTATTAACTTGTATATTTTGTTCTATCCCTGTTGTATCTGTATAATATACTACATAATTTTCTGCTAATGTTTCATTATATTCCAATTTTTCTGGTATAGTCATTTTATAACTAATATTCATATTTTCTGAAACACTTAATTCTGTAGCAGTAATTAAATATTTTTTAACATTTTTATTATTCGTTATTTTTTCTTGCCATGCATTTGAAGAATTTGTTGTATCTGCTGTTGCATTAGCATTTTCTGAATAATATACTTTTATTTTAGAATTATCAATACCTGTTATTTGTAATCCTTCTACTATTGTTTCTACTGTATTTTCTGCTAAAGCTCCTTTTGTAGGTAATGTTCCTAATATTTTTACATTTGATATTGATGTTTCATTATTATTAATAATTTCTGAAGTGATTGTTGCTGTTTTACTTTCTACACCTAATGCTAATTTTGCTTCTTGGTTTCCTTCATTATTTATTGTTTCTATTCCATATTCTTTGATACTATTTGTAGTAATTACTCCTGCATAAGAAACTATTTTTATATCTTGTGCTACACTACCTGTTGTTTTTCCATTTTTATAATTAACTACATTTTCATTTGCATAAGTAACAGATATTTGCCTATCTGCATTTTTTTGTTTTTTATTTGTTGCTAAATTCATATTCATTAAAATTGTTGCACCTTCAATTGCTTTTCCTTTATATTCTGTTTGCACTCCTTCTAATTGAATATCAATTGTTTTGTTTATTAATTTTGCACTTTTTATTTTTAATTCTTCTTCATTTAAAAGTTTTATTGATGTTACATCTATTGTTTCAAATTCTTCTGGTAAATTAACTAGAATATGTGGATTTTTATATAATTCATCTTCTTCACTATTTGAATTTAATGTAACTCTAATTTCTACATTTTCGTTTGTACGCATTGTAGAAAATTCGTTTTTACTTACATTTATAGTAGCATTTGTATAACTTTCTTTTAAAGCTATTTTTGCTGTAGCATCTGCCATTTTGTTTTCAACATCACCTATATCATAACTTGAATGTACTAAATAATTAATTTCTGATGTTTCTTTTACTTTTTCTTTACTATTTGCTCCTATAATCTTCGTTGTTGATATTTCTAATGTTCCTGTTTTTACAGGTTTTGTTGTTTCTATTGCAATTTCTGCTGTTTTATCTGGTAAAGATATTATTATATTTTGTTCATTGTCTGGTTGTGTATTTGCATTTAATTCTGCAAAACTTGATTTTGTGTTTTTATCAAGAATTTTTAAAGTTCCTTCTTGTCCTAATATGTCTAATAAATTTGATTTATTTACTACTATATTTTTTGTGTATACATTAGATAATCCCATACTAGAAAAATCTTCTTGCATATTTATTTTTTCTGCTATATTTTCTAAATTTACTTGTAATTGCATTTTTTCTGTAAATTCTCTATCTATTCCTGCATATAGTTTTCCTTTATACATTTCATCTTCTTGATTTTTTACAGATACATTTATAACAGAATCTACATCTTCTGATGTAATTGTTATTTCACTATTATATGACATTTTAGTTTTTTCTTGATCATATAAAGAAATTTCTGCATTAGCACTTATTTTTTGATTTTCTACTTTTTCTGCACTTGCAAATACATATGTAATAACATATCTATCTTTTCCTGTTTGATTCCATACAACTTTTCCATCTTTTTCTGGATTTTGTGTAGTTACTTGTACTTTACCTGTTTTGTTATCATAACTATATTTAATTTTTTCTTCATCATTATCAGAAATTTTTGCTCCATTTGTTGCTAATTCTTCTGGTGTTTGAATATACATTTTTTCTGGATAGCTTTCTCCTATTTTTGGTGCTTGTAATTCCAAGATAGCATTTTTTACTGGATACATATTGTCTTTTAATCCTGTTTCTACTTGTAATTGCACTACTCTGTGTTCACCATCATAATTTAATACTTTATTTGTTAGTATTGTTTGGTTCAAGAAAATACCATTATTTTCTTTAGAATATGGGCTTGCCATTGTTAATGTAAGTTTTCTTGTTCCCTTCACAGAAATGTCCTTTTGCTTACTATCACGGTAAGTTCCTGTTAATTCTAGTATACTTTCTTTTTTCACTAAGCTAACTTCATAACTTGTTTCTTTAATAGTTTCTGCTTTTATTTCTAATTCAACACTATCTCCTGCATTTATTTGATTTAAACTTACACTGTTTTCTGTTATATCAGAAATTTTGTCATTTTTTAAATCTGTTTTAAATTTGAAGTTACTGTTTTTTAGTGTTATAGCACCATTAAAATATCCTTCTTGTTTTACTGAAACACTTAAATATAATTTTAAATCTGTATCAGTAGTTTTTGAAGAATATGTAGACACCTTATTTCCTTGTTCATCTTTGAAATATGCCATAAATTCTACATTTTTATTGTTTGTATTTTTCTCTTGTACAATTTCTTCTACCGCATTTACTGTGCTTATTCCTATTAAAAGAAAATTTGATAATGTCATTGACATAATCAACATAAATGCTAGTAGTACTTTTAAAATTCTTTTTTGCATAATAATACCTCCTATTTTAAATCTACATAACACATTCACTTTATATTATACACTGAAATGTATAGTTTTTCAAGTATTTTTTACCATTTTTTAGGGGTTTTTTGTTACATTTTTGCTATTATACTTTATCCACATTTTATTGTACTATGCTTCTCTTATTATTATGGTAAAAAACAAAAAAAATTGCATCATAACAATTATTTTGTTTTTTACTTTTATTTTTAATTATTCCTATCTTCAAGTAGCCAATCTAATACATTTATTTTTCTTATTCCTACAAAATCTACCTCTAAGTCATCATATTTTCCTATATATACTATATTATCACTTATACTTTTCATACTAGTTTGATTTTACATTACATATCCAAGTATTCCCTATTGTCGCTGGCGAATCTAACCAGTGTCCATTTCCATTTGTATACATACCCTTATAATTTTTAAATCAAGTATATGTTGTAATATATAGAAATGAAATAATAATGAAACTTTTTATTTTTAGTGCATATATTATATAAAAGAACTTTTATAATTATATTTTTTACTTTTATTTTTAGAAAGGAACGTGATAATTTTGAATAATAATTTAGATGAAACAACTATGAATAATATAAAAAATATGGTAGACAGTGGTAATATTAATGGTGCTATTTCCCAAATATCTCCTGAAATGATACAAAATTTTTCTAAAATGTTTGCACAAGCTCAAAATAACCAACAAAATGTATCTAATGAAAGTCAAAATACATCTACAAATTCTAGCAATACTTCTAGTAATAATTTTAATCAAGCAAATAACAACAATTCTTCTTCAAATTCTTCTAATAATTCTAATCAAGCAAATTCAATTCCAAATAACTTTGATTTAAGTGGTATAGATCTAAATTCTATAATGAAAATCGCAGGAAATATGAATCAAAAAAATGACCCTAGAAGTAATCTTCTTGCATCTTTAAAACCGTATCTAAGAGATGGTAAAAAAGAAAAACTTGACAATTACATAAATTTATTAAATATGAGTAAAATTGCAGAAACATTGAAAAATACTCAAAATAATACAAACAAGGATAATTCTTAATAATGCCTCTCCCTTTTCCTCCTTTTAGACAATTTTACCCATATTACAATAATCGTCGTTTTTCTCCTTACATAAATCATAAGGCAACTTCTCCTACTTTATATTATCCTCCAAACACTGTTCCGAATAATACTGAATCTTTTAATAATTCTAATAAAGAATCTTTGACAAATTTTGATAAAAAAGAATCACTAACTAAAAATGATGAAAGGTCTAATGAAAAATCTATAGAAACTATAAATTCTATAAACTCTATAAATTCTACAAAGTCTACTAACCCTTTTTCATCTCTTTTTTCTTTTTTACCTTCTTCAATTGGGCCTTTATCTTTTAATCCTGATGCTTTAGTTGATAATTCTATACCTATTTTTGAAATGTTTGGCATTCATCTTTTTTTAGATGATATTATCATCATTTGTATACTTATTTTTTTGTATAAAGAAGAAGTTAAAGATCAAATGCTTTACATTATTCTATTTTTACTACTTCTTTCCTAATACTAAAAAAGGAACAAATTGAAGTGCACACTTCTGTATAGACACTTCAATTTATTCCTTTTTATTTAATTAAATTATTCTATTTCTATTTTGTCATCTACTACATGTATATATGCTTGTTTATGCAATGTTTCTTCTTCTCTATCTATTTCTCTAACAATATTTGCTATTCTTATTTGTACAACATCTAATAAGCCTGCTGCTATTATTGCCTGTTTGTTCCCTTTAGCCCCTGCATGTGCTAATCCTCTTAAGTTTCCTAATATTACTATATTATCTGATGCCATTACTTCCGCACCTGAGTTCACATCTCCTAGTATTACTACACTTCCATCAACTTCCAATCTTTGTCCTGAACGTAAAGACCCTCTATGAAATGTTGTTTCTGATACTATTGTTTCTTGTTTAAATGTTTTCTTTATACTTGATAATCCTAGAGATTTTGGTGTATCAAAGTCTACATCTACATCTATAATTGTTTGTATTATATTTTGTATTTCATCCATTTCTTTATTTTTTAGTGCTTTTCCTGTTACTTTTATTGGTATTTTTTCTGTTTTGTACATTTTCTTTAATTCTGGTAACTTTTTTCTTAATGTTTGCATTATATCTTTTTGTTCTGCTGTTTCTGCTATTTTTAAAATTGTTTCTTCTTTTTTTAATTGAACACTTATAACATTTTTCATCTCATATCAATCCTTTCTATTTGGTGCAACCATTTATAAGTAGTACGAAGGTACGTTGATTAAATTTTAAACGAAGTTTGACGTAGCAAAATTGTAATATTTTTCATTTTTCCTTTGGTTGAAAAAAGATTAAATTTTGGCAAGGAAAACAAATTTAAAATTTATGAGGCGTACGAGGGTACGTTGATTAAATTTTAAACGAAGTTTGACGTAGACAAAATTGTAATATTTTTTCAACCAACTATCTCAAAGTTTCAGTATACGAACTAGCCGTAACATCTTCCGTAACATTCTGTAAATTCATTCCAAAATATTCCCTCATTATCTGTTTCACCGCATCAGCCGTATAATAACCATGCCCCCCATTTTCTGCCATAACAACAACCGCTATTTCCGGATTATCAAACGGAGCAAAACCCGCAAACCATGCATTTACTTTATTTCCAGGTGCCTCAGCCGAACCAGTCTTTCCACCAACTGCTACCTCAAAATCCTTAAATATACTTGCCGCTGTACCCTCTTCAGTAACAGATTTCATACCCTCTAATACAACTTTCAAATTTTCTTGGTTTATATTCAAATTCTCCGAATCATCATCTGACAAACCTAATTTTTGTTTTACAAATTTATTTATATTATCCCTTGATTCCTCTGTTCCATCTGCATTTCTTATTGTTTTTATAATACTCACATCTATCTTATTTCCGCCATTTGCTAACATACTAATATATTTAGCCATTTGTAATGGACTAAACTCATTATCTCCCTGTCCTATTGCTGCATTTAAAGTATCACCTGGTGCCCAATAAGAAGCATCTGGATGCATTTTTGCCTTAGTTTCTTTACTCGCTAACACTCCTGAAGTTTCATCTCTTAATTCTACACCTGTTTTTGTGCCCAATCCAAAATATTTTGCATATTTATCTAAAGTATCTATTTGCATTCTATCAGCAGTCTCATAAAAGAAATAGTTACATGACTTTTCTATTGCTCCTATTACATTTAATTTACCATGTCCTCTATGATAATCTGTATAATACCAACAATTCATTCTTGTTCCATATTTTTCATATTTTGTATACACACCTGTATCATTTATTATTGTTTTTGGAGTTATTACTCCCGATTCTAAACCTGCTATTGCTGTTACCATCTTAAATATTGAACCTGGTGAATATGATGTTTGCATTGCTTTATTTACAAGTGGTTTAGATGCATCATTCACATAATTATTCCATTTTTCGTTACTTATCCCACCTATAAAATCTGATGGATCATAACCAGGATAACTTGCCATTGCCAAGATTTCACCTGTTTTTACATTCATTACAACACAACTCTCAGATATTGCATTATATGATTTTCCAAATCCTCCACTTCTAATTTTTTGCATATTAGCAGCCAAAGCATCTTCTGTTACTTTTTGTAGATTAGCATCTATTGTAAGTACTATATCTGCACCAGGTTGTGCCTCTTCTGCTGTATATTCTCCTGTTATAGTACCATCAACTGCCATGTCAATTTGTTTTACGCCTTTTTTTCCTTTTAAATATTCTTCAAAAACATATTCTACACCTGTTTTTCCAATTAAATCATTTTGATCATAAGTATCTTTTCTTGTTTTATATTCTTCTGAACTAATTTTAGAAGCATATCCTAATATATGTGATGCCAAAGAACCTTTTGTATATGTTCTTTCAGGTTTTACAAAAATATTAATACCTGGAAACTTATCACTATTTTCTGAAAACTCTGCAACAGCCTCTCTTGGTATATCACTAGAAATAGTTACTGCTTTTGTACTACTATAACCCTTCTGTGTAATTTCATAACGAATTGCCATTATCTTTCTAGCCTCTGAAATATCAGCACTATTAATTTTATATTTTTCTTTCATTTTAAAAAATGCTTGTTCTGCTGTTATATCTTCTGTCATATTATTGGCTTTTTTCCAAGCTAATAAATTGTCTCCTTCCAATGTAAATATATATGGCTCTATTTTTATTGGAAAAGAATCTGGATAACTAACTTCATATTTCTCTAAAACTTGTATCATATTTAATATTGCTTCATTTAATGCTTCAGTATCTATTTTTGTTTTATATAATTCCAAACCAAATTTTGTATTTGATGATACTAATACATTACCTGACTTATCCATAATATTTCCTCTAGTAGCCTCTAAAGTACTCTCTCTTGTAAGTCTCGTATTTGACTCTTCTCTATATTCTGCTCCATGTACAATTTGCAAATTAAACAATTGGACTAACAATACAATTCCAACAAGATATGTTATAACTGTAACCATATTAAATCTCAAATTTGTATTTACATTATTTACTTTATTTCTTCTTATCTTCTTTATTCCCAAACTCTCACCTGCTTCCAAAACATTCCCTATCAGAAAAACTATACTATTTTTTTAAATAAATTTACTACATCCATCTTTGTTTGCATAACATTAAAAATATCTTGTCAAAATTTTATTTCCTGTATAAGTATTTTCTATATAATATCCAAACTTCTGCATAGCTGGATATAAAATAACTGTTAACACTACATTATAAGCAACTTCCACCAACAAAATTTTTATAAAATATAGCAACTCAAAATTTGTAGAAAAAATCACATAGCTTGCCACATAAGAAAAAACTTCATAAAAAATAGTTAAAGCCGCCATCATTAGCATTATAGTAATACGACTATCTTTAGAAAAATTTTTATCAAAAACTTTAGCTAAAATTCCTATTAAAGCTAAACCTATTGCAGAAATTCCAACTTTACTTCTAAAAAGATAATCTAAGAAAAAACCTAAAAAAAGTCCATATGTCACTCCCATAAACTTATTTCCGAATAATCCTACAAACACAATAAAAATTACAAATAAGTTAGGAGACACGCCTGCTATTGTAAACCAACTAAAAAAATTAGATTGCAAAAAATAACAAACAAATATTAAAAGCACAAGAGCAATATTTATTACAACTTTTTTCATAACTTTTTACACAACCTCCTTACTCACACAATTTTTTGTGTACATTGATTAAATCTCAAATTCAGTTTGACACAGCCAAGCATTGCCACTATCTTCTTTTAAACCTCTGTAATTGAAAAAGAATTAAATTTTGGCAAGGAAACTTTTATTTAAAACAAGGGCGCATACTGTGTGTATGTAACCGCGTTTTAAATGAAAGTTGACGCCGCCAAAATTGTAATTATTTTTCAATTACAATTACTTTTCAATTACAAGAACTGTATCGATTTTATCAAACTCCACTGCCGTCTCAATCTCCACATAACGATCAATAGCATTCTTAGTAGAGCTCACACTCTTAACAGAGCCCAAATGAATACCCTTAGGATAAATTCCACCCAAGCCAGAAGTCTCAATACTATCACCCTGAATAACATTAGCATCAGTAGGAATATACATACCCTTAAGCACTTTATTATCCTCCAAAGTACCCTTACAAACAATACTATCCTTATTAGTACTCATCAAGCAACTAACAGAGCTACTAGTATCAATAATAGTCTGAACCTTAGAAGTAGAATCAGTAACAGAAACAACATGACCAACCAAGCCCTTATCAGCAATAACCGTCATATTTTCCTTAATACCATCTTTTGATCCAACATTAATAACTATCGTCTTAGAATAATTACTTATATCCTTATTAATCACATAAGCAGGTATTGTTTTATATTCACCATACTTTTTATTCAAATCCAAATATTCTTTTAAAGTCTCATTTTCAGTCTTTATATTTTCCAATTCACGCAAAGACTGTTCCAATTCACTATTTTGCTTTTTCAATTTTTCATTCTCTTGCTTCAAATTACTAATATCCGCAAAAAAAGTATCATTTCCATTTATTTTATTTTTTAAATATGTTAATCCATTTTGAATCGGCATTACTAATTTATTTGCAACATTTTCAAAAAAAGATGTATTACGTTCTCCATTTGAAAAAACAACAACTAAAACAAGTATTATAATTGTAATAACAATGCCTAATATTCCTGCTTTATTTTTTTTATACATATACTTTATCTCCTTTTACGAGCATTTATTAAAACCGTTTTTAAATTTTCCAAATCTTCCAAAGTTTTTCCAGTTCCCCTTACAACACAATCCAAAGGTTCCTCTGCTACATATACTGGCATACCTGTTTCTATACTTAACAATTTATCCAAATTTTTAATTAAAGCTCCTCCACCTGCAAGCACAATACCCTTTTCCATAATATCTGATGCCAATTCTGGTGGTGTCTTTTCTAATGTAGATTTTACTACTTCAACTATTTTTGCAATAGATTCCTGCATTGCTTCTTGTGTCTGCACTGATGTTATTTTCTCATTACGTGGTAATCCATCTGCCAAATCTCTTCCTCTTACTTCCATTGACATTTCTGTCATAAGAGGCATTGCACAACCAATTGCTAATTTTATTTGTTCTGCTGTTGTTTCTCCTATAGCTAAATTCATTTCTCTTTTCACATAATTAACAATATCTGAATCTAATTCATCTCCCGCTACTCTAAGTGAATGACTAACAACTATCCCTCCTAAAGAAATAACAGCCACTTCTGTAGTTCCTCCACCAATATCTACAATAATACTTCCACTTGGTTCTGCAACATCTAGTGATGCTCCTATTGCAGCTGCCATTGGTTCTTCTATTAAATATACTTCTTTTGCACCAGCTTGTAAAACTGATTCTTCTACTGCTCTTTCTTCAACTTCAGTAATTCCTGATGGAACACCTACAACAACTCTAGGTCTTCCTAAATTAAAACGTTTATCTACTTTTTGAATTATATTTTTTAACATTAATTGTGTTGCAGTAAAATCTGCTATAACTCCATCTTTCAATGGTCTTACCGCTTTTATTTGTTCTGGGGTTCTCCCTAACATTTCTTTTGCTTCTGTTCCTGTTGCTACAATCACTCCAGTTTTTCTATCAATTGCTACAACAGAAGGTTCGTTTAAAATTATTCCTTTACCTTTTACAGTCACTAAAATATTGGCCGTTCCTAAATCAATTCCTATATCTTTTGAACCAAATGAAAAAAACTTCATAATACACATTTCCTTTCTATTCAACAACCTGATTTTTTGTTCTATCATCTGTAATTTGTCTTGCATTTTGACATAATTCTTCTATATGTTCAAATACACTTTTGTATTCCATATTGCCTATAATAATATGGTCCATAAGCTCTATATTAAATGCAATTAATGAATTATATAGCTTGTCTGTAAAATGAATATCAGCTTGACTAGGAGTTGCATCCCCACTTGGGTGATTATGCACTAATATTATTCTACTTGCTCCTACTCTTATTGCACTTGAAATTACAGTTTTAATATCTAATTTTACAAAACTAGTTCCACCCAAAGCAACATCTTCTATTTTTAACAAACAATTTCTTGTATTTAATAAAAATAACCTTGCTACTTCATTTTTTTCATACTGAAATTCACCTAAAACTGTTTGGGCAATTTGATTTGTATTTTTTACTTCTGTTCCTTTAGATATATTTGGTTTTGAAAGCCTTATTGCTAACTCACATATTGCTTTTAATTGTATTGCTTTTACTTTTCCTATTCCTTTAATTTGCATTAGTTCTTCTAAAGTTGCAGATTTTAAAAAAGCCAAATCTTCACCCATATCACTCATTCCTAATTTCAGAATTTTTTGAGCAACTTGGACAGATGTTTCTTCTTTTGTTCCATTTTTTATTATTATTGCTAATAATTCTGAATTTGATAAAAATTTAGCTCCTTTTTCTTCTAGTTTTTCATAAGGTCTTTCTCCTGTTGGTAAATCCTTTATTTTAATTGACAAATTAAATTACATTCCTTTCTAGCATCAAATTTGTCCCTTATTATACTTTTCTATAAACAAAAACTGAAATTAACACTCCTACTATACTAGCTATATTAATTCTAAATGTTAATGCAAAAGTTAGTTTCAATATGCTTAAATCTAATACTAATGGTTCTTTTAATCCAAATTCTTGTTCAAAAGAAAGCCACCATAACCCTTGCACATTACTTGCTAATCTTCCTATAAGTCCCCCTATTACTAATCCTGATAAAATAAATACTATTAATATCCATATATTTTTTTCTCTTGTTGCCATTTTTGTTCATTCCTTTCATGAGGTATAATTTATCTAAAGCTATTGCATACTTTCCATTATACTTTTTTAATACTACCTCTACTTTTGTTTTTTAGTTTATTTTTTCTTACGGTTTTACAGTTTTCAACTAACATACGTATTATACCTTGATTTTGAGTTTTTTTCAAGTAAATTTATATTTTTTTATAATATTAATTCAAATTTTTATAAGAATAATTGACTTGGATTATATTGCTTTTTGCTTTAATCTGTGTTATAAATTTAATTATTACTTTCATATATCTTTCCAAACATTTTTATATTTACTTTACTCAAAGCCATTTAATTTTTTATCATATTTTAAATAATAACTATTGCATTCCTAAATTTCCAAAAATTATACATTTAAAAATTAACAAATATATAGTATAATAAATATAGTAGTTTTAAAGGAGGCAACAAAATTGAAAATAGAAAAACTAACAGAAAATAAAATTAGAATTATAATAAATCAAGAAGAACTAGAAAATACAAAAATAGATGTACAACAACTATTATCTTCAGATCAAACATCACAAGAACTATTACTAAGAATTTTAAAAACTGCCAAAAAAGAAATTGGTTTTGATACTGATGGACATAAACTTTTTATAGAAACTTTTTCAAGTTCTAATGAAGCAATTGTTTTTACAATAACAAAATTCCAATCAGAAAATGAACCAAATCCTGAAAAATCATCTACACCTTCATTTCTAAAGCGCAAATATCCATCATTTCCATCAAGAAAAAAAATTGGAAATACAGATATAAAAAGAAAAATAAAATCTTCACCTCGAAATTTTAAAAGAGAAAGAGTTGCTGTAACTTTAAATTTTTATACCTTTGATAATTTTTGTAATTTCTGCACAGTTTTAAAAGATAGAAATATTAAAGTAACACGTAAAATTGTAAAAAATTCTTCTTTAATTCTTTATGATGATAACGTTTATTTAACATTATCTGGATTTAACGTAGATAATAAAACTTTTAAAAAATTTACTACTTTAATTATTGAATTTGCAGATTTTATTACATACAATAATAATTTTGATTGTGTTCTAAAAGAACATGGTCAAACCTTAATAAAAGAACAGCCAATACCTACAACTATAAAGTATTTTACATAAGCTGCAAAATTTGTATTAACTTTTAAAAAAATCACTGTACAAAATGAAAAACTTTATTATTAAATTTCATTAATAATTAGTTTGATCATTTTTATACAGTGTTTTATTATTTTTAATATAAATAGTTTTGAGGATTATATGCAACCCCTTTTACTCTAATTTCCAAATGAAGATGTGGTCCGGTTGAATTTCCAGTTGAACCTACTGCTGCAACAACTTGTCCCTGTGAAACAGTTTGTCCAGCTGATGCATATAAAGCACTACAATGTCCATAATATGTTTGAACACCATTTCCATGTGTTATTACCAACAAATTACCATAAGAACCTTTTCTTCCAGAAAAAGTAACAGTACCTGATGATGCTGCTTTTATTGGTGTACCTGTTGATGCTGATATATCTAGTCCTGTATGTCTTGATGAACGTATTCTACTTGATTCTGCAAATCTTGATGTAATTATTCCAGATATAGGTTTTATTAAAGATATTCCCAAACTTACTTTAGAACCAGAAATATTAAATCCTGTATTTACCGTACCCGTAGCTTTTTTTGATGTTACTATATTATTTGCTTTAGCTACTTGAACTTGTGGTGTTTCTTCTTTTGGTTTTTCTACATATAATTTAGCTACCGCATCTTCTTCTGTAACAAATTCTTTATTTTCTACTTCATATTTTTCAGAAATAGCTATGCTTTCCATATTATTGCTTTCTTTTTCTTTTAGCATATTAACAACATTTTCAGCTTCAGCAAATGTTGAGACATATACTTTTTCTTCTTGATTTTCTAATATTGCATAATATCTATAATATGTGGTTCCTGCATTTTTTATTTTATCATAAATTTCATTGTCATTTGGTACTATACCTCTTTTTAACAAACATAATTGATATTCTGGCATTTGATCAACTTGCACAAATGCTACATTTTGACCATCTCCATTTTTTATGTAGTCATTAATTTTCGCTTGTAATTTTCCCTTATCTACTGTGTAACCAATTGGTTCATTATTTAATACAACTCTATATGTTGGTTTAAAAAAATATGCTACTAACCCCACAATTAAAAAAGCTGCAATTATTAGCAATATGACAAGTTTCAATGATCTACGTGCATGTATTAAAACTTTTTTTAACATTAATCAATTCTCCCTTTGTAATATTACTGTAATCATATTGTAATATTAAAAAAAAAGCAAGATAAATTGAATGTAAAAAAATAGTAATTTTACTATATTTTTCTCTATTTATCTCACTTATATTCATTTTTTCTCCATTTTTCAAAAAATCAAATTATCTCTATCTAAAAATAACTAACTAAGATTTGTTTTTACATTATTTATTTCTGTAACAGTAGCCTTTTGAGATGGCACATAATATCCTTTAGTTTGGGCTATTCTAAATAATTCATATTGAAAACTTTCATCATTATTACGTATTTGTTGAAATGTTTGTCTAAGCCCCATGTTTTCTGATTCTGATATTGCTGTTTGATATGCTGTTAAATCTGCTTTGACATTACCTAAAATATCATTCACCATTGTTTTTTCGTCCATGATATAACCTCCCTCTTTAAATTCTTACAATTAATTGTTTAAAAATGTCATTAATTTTTGTTTTGTGTTTAATGCATCTTGTGCTGATTTTGAAAATATTTGTTTTATTTGTGGGTCAACCGCTTGTGCTGAATATGCATTTAATTTTTGATATGCTGTTTCATGTGCACCTATTAAATGTCGTAAATGTTGTAACTCAACTTGTGTTAAATCTGCCATTTTTATCACATTCCTTTCTAAAAATTATTATTACTAAAAAGCAACAATTTCTCTTTTTTATTATGTACAAAATTAAAAAAAATATAACTATGTAAATTAAAAATCTACATAGTTATAAAATTTGTTAAATTATTTCTAAATTAGCATATTTTGCCATCAATCTTTTATGTCCAAATTTTTCAAATTGAATATCAACTTTTAAATCATCATTTTCTGGTTCAACAGAAGATATTACTCCTTCACCAAACTTTTTATGATAAACTTTTACACCTTGTTCATATTTTGATAAATCAACATTTGCATTACCTGGCTTTTTCCCTAGAGAATTTAAAAAACTTTCTGCTGTTCTTTGGAAAATTCCTGTATTTGTAGAAGATGCAACTTTACCTGTATCTACTTTATATGTTTTTATATTTCCATTGTTTTTACTTCCATAAGACCAACTAAATGGTGAATCACTAAAGACTTTACTATTTCCAAAAACACTATCATTTTGGCTTTCTCCTAAAGCATCATCATATCCATCTAATAATTCTGGTGGAATTTCTTTTAAAAATCTTGATACTGGATTACAACTTGTAGATCCAAACACTGTTCTCTGTTTACTAAATGTTAAAAATAAATATTGTTTAGCTCTTGTGATTCCTACATAACATAAACGTCTTTCTTCTTCTAATTCTTTTGGTTCTCCTATTGATTTATATCCTGGAAAAACACCTTCTTCTAATCCTACTAAAAATACTGCTGGAAATTCCAATCCTTTAGCACTATGTAATGTCATTAAAGTTACTGTGTCTTCATTTTCTTCCATATTATCTAAATCACTTGATAATGTAATTCCTTCTAAAAATTCACTTAATGTATTGTCTGCTGATTCTTCTTCAAATTCAATTGCAACATTTAAAAATTCATCTAAGTTTGCTATTCTATTTTCTGCTTCTATATTTTTTTCATCTTCTAATGCTTTAGTATATCCTGATTTTTTCAAAGTATTTGTTATTAATTCAGAAATTTCCATTTCATCTTTTTTGGCTCTCATTTCTTCTATTAAATTAACAAATTCTCTCGAATTTAAAAATACTCTATTTAATCCATATTGATCTGCATTTTTTATAACCTCATACATTGATTGTTCTGTTCTATTTGCTAATTCTTCTATATTTTCTAAACTTGCTTTTCCTATTCCTCTTTTTGGTTCATTTATAATTCTTTTTAAACTTAAGTTATCTGCTGGATTTTGAATTAATCTTAAATATGAAATTATATCTTTTATTTCTTTTCTTTCATAGAATTTAAGTCCTCCAACAATTTTGTATGGTATTCCTTCTCTATTAAAAATGTCTTCTATTGCTCTTGATTGTGTATTCATTCTATATAATACTGCAAAATCTGAGTATTTAAAATATTCTTCTGTTTTTAAATGATTTATTTGTTGTACTATAAAACTTCCTTCATCATATTCATTTTTTGCTGAGTATATTTTTGGTAATTGTCCTACCTCATTATTTGTCCATAATTCTTTCTTATATTTTACTTCATTATTTTTTATAACTGCATTTGCTGCTTTTAGTATATTTCCTGTACAACGATAATTTTGCTCCAATTTTATAATTTTTGTACCTGGAAAATCTTTTTCAAAATTTAGGATATTTGAAATATCTGCACCTCTAAACGAATATATCCCTTGGTCATTATCTCCTACGGCTGTTACATTTCCATGTCTTGATGCTAACATTGTTATTAATGTAAATTGAGATTTATTTGTATCTTGATACTCATCTACTAATATATATTGAAATTTTTCTGCATAATATTCAAGTACATCTGGATTTTCCATTAATATTTTAATTGCATAATTTATAATATCATCAAAATCTATAGCATTATTTTCTTTTAGTCTTTTTTGATATAGTTCATATACTTTTGCTATTTGTTCCTTTCTATAATCTCCTACTGCACTTGCCGTATATGCTACTGGTTCTAACATTTCATTTTTTGCATTACTTATTTCAAATTGTACACTTCTATCTGTCATTTTCTTGTCATCTATTCCTAAGTCCCTCATACATGCTTTTACCATTGTTTTTTGGTCAGATGAATCAAATATAATAAATGATGTGTCAAATCCAATTCTGTCTATAAATCTTCTTAAGATTTTTACACATATTGAATGAAATGTTCCCATCCATATATCTTGTGCATCATCTCCTACTAAATTTGCTATTCTTTCTTTCATTTCATTTGCTGCTTTGTTTGTAAATGTTATTGCTAATATGTTCCATGGTTTTACATCTTTTTCTTTCATTAAATATGCTATTTTATGTGTTAGTACTTTTGTTTTTCCACTTCCTGCTCCTGCTATTACTAAACATGGTCCTTCTATACTTGTTACTGCTTCATATTGTTTGTCATTTAATCCTTTTAATAGGTCATTTTCTATTTCTGTCATCTATATCATCCTTTCATTTCTTATATAACCAAATATAACTATTTTTTGTATTCAAAAGTCTGTTTGTATTTTACTATAAAACTCCAAAAATATCAATAGTTTATCTATAAATTTATACTTCACTTAATAAACTGTGAACCACATATTTATAAATTATGTATTACATATTTGTCTTTAATTAATTTGTTTATTAGTACACAAAAGTCACACTAAAATTATTATGCATAGTTTATTGATAAAACTGCAAAAATACTATACTTTCACTCTAGCTTATCCAAAACAATAAGTTATAAATCGTAAAAATTTTGTCATATTTTGTAGAATTTACAGAGTGTTACTGTAATTAAACCCATAAGTTTAGTATAGAATAATAGTTATGAGTTTTATAAGAATTGAGGTATTTGTATGAAAGTTAAAACTTTAAATGGGAATTTGAATATTATTGGTAAGAATTTAAGAAAGTTTAGAAAACAACGAAAAATTTCACAGCCTGAAATTTGTAGAAAACTTGATCTAATTGGTGTTACTATGTATATTAGTGACATATATGAAATTGAATATGGTAAAAAAACAGTTAAGGACTTTGAAGCTTTGGCTTTTTGCAAGGTTTTAAATATTAGTCTTGATGATTTATATTCTAATACAGAAGAATATTATGAAGCATAATCTCGAACCCAAAGCGGACATTACTAGCATTTACACTATTCCAAATATTTAAAGTCCGCATCTGTGTTCATTCATTAAAATTCATGAAATAAATTTTTTGTGCATTTTAATTTTATATATAAGAAAAGTCAATTATCACATATTAATACTAGATATTTAAGTTCATTGCAAACATTCCTATTAAAAAACCAATAATATTACCAATAGCAGTCATTCTTCCATGATATAATTGATTTGATTCTGGTATTAATTCACCAGATACTATATATAGCATTGCTCCTGCTGCAAAACTTAAACATATTGCTATTACATTTGTTGATATAGTTCCTAATATTGCTCCAAAAAATGCACCTATTCCTGTTGTTATTCCTGATAAAATTACATAAAATATAACTTTTAATTTTGACATTCCTCCATTTTTCATTGGAACAGCCATTGATATTCCTTCTGGTTGATTTTAAAATAGACAGTTTTAATTTTTATTTTTGACTAATCTAATATTTAATATTAAATTAGTCTTCCTTCAGATTATTTAATTGTTTAAAATTAAAATATAAATCTACTTGTTTATCTTGATGAATTTCAATTCTATTAATAATTACTTTCATAATTTCTGGTGTTGGTTTATTTAGACTCAAAAATTCTCGTATAATACTTTTTATTTTTTCAGTATCATCTTTTTTTGATTCTTCTTTTTGTCTTTTAATTTCTATGTATTCGTTTTCTTTTTGCTTTATTTCATTTTTTAATTTTGAGAATAGCCTTTCATACATTTCTTCACTTATTTTATTATTTAATTTATCAACATACATTTGATCAATATTGTTATTTATTAATTTTATCTCGTTTTCTAGTTTTTGAAGTATTTTTCCATAATCATATTTCGTTATA
>MNRQ01000021.1:0-28874 GCA_001916035.1 Clostridium sp. 27_14
TTTAGAAAATATAAAACGAATTTCTTTAGGCTCTATTTTATATTTTCTCATCAAATCAAAAATATCTACTAACCTTTCTGGTCTATGTACTATATAAAATTCACCCTTATCTTTTAACATATCTTTTGCCACACGAATAAAATCCTCTAAATCAGCTGTTATCTCATGCCTTGCTATCATTTTAGGTTCATCTGGATTTATTATTCCTGTATTTTTCTTTTTATATGGAGGATTTGTTATTACTACATCAAATAATTGTTTTTCATAATATTTATTCAAATTTAAAATTGAATCATTTATAATTTCAAATTTTTCATTTAATTTATTTAATTCAATACTACGCTTTGCCATATTACATACTTCTTTTTGTATTTCTACCCCAACAACTTTTTTTAATTCCGTTTTTCCACATAATAGTATAGGCATAACCCCTGAACCAGTTCCTAAATCCAAAACATTTGCATCTTTTTTTATATTTTTTGCAAAATTTACTAATAACACACTATCTATCCCAAAACAAAACCATTCTTTATTTTGTATTATTTTTAAATCTTTAATTCCCAATTCATCTATTCTTTCATTTTCTTTTATTTCCATTTTTATACCTTTCAAGTGTAATCTTAATTACATTATAATATCACTTATTTTTTTATTTACCATATTATATATTAAAATTATTATTTTTTCAAGGAAAGGACTTTGATTAGCATGGACTATAAAAAAGGAAGTCAATTAATGCATATAGAAAATTATAATAATAGAGGCAACGAAAATAAGCCAAAACCTAAACCTCCTAAAAAGAAAAAACTCACATTCAGAGATTATAAAAAAAATACTTTAAAATCTTTAAATGAAGTTGAATCTTTTCTTAATAATTTAGATAAAGCTTCTAAATATATACATCTTTATAAATTTTTAAAATAATTGTAGTTTGATATATTAAGAAAGTATATTTTTTTCCTAACATATCAAACTTATTTTTCTATTTTTCATTTCAAGCAAATTAAATTTTAAATTCCTCTTTTTCCTCACCCTCGACCAAAATTTTAACACTATTGATTTCCGTAAATTGTGTCATAGTATAAACTATACTATTAATCAAATTTTGTTTAGAATTTTTATCTTCTTTATCATAAGACAAAATGTCAGAAGAAAAATCTAAAATTAAGCAATCCTTTTCTGTATAAGACTTCAAAACTTTGGTATTATCTGGAATTATCTTTTTTAGCTTTTCATTTTTAGGTCCTTCTATTAATAAATTAAATATCTACTAATCTAGCCTCTGGTACTAATTGACCTGTTTCTCCATCTACGAAAAATAAACTTACAATAGTTTGCCTAGATTGTTCATCTGTAATTTCTTGTTCTGGTGTATATTCTTTCATTTCATTTTGAGTTCTATTTTTTGCATATTTTATTCCAAAAAATCCACCTACTAATATTAAAATAAGAAGAATCCCAAATATAGTTATTGTTTTTTTACTTCCCATATAAACAACCTCCAATAATCATTATTTACTAAAAAATTTATGTCTTGTTTGTCCAAATTATGACTATAAAATTTAATAATATTTTTTCTTAACTTTACCACTTTTTTTCTAATATTTTACATTTGACAAAATCGCAATTTCCGTATAAAATAAAGGTGTAAAATCGCTTTATAAAAAGAAGAAAGATTACTATTTCTAATCATTTAGAAAGGATGATAAAAAATGGAAAAAAATACAGAACAAAAAAATAATATATTACATGTAGGATTAGATGTTGGATCAACAACAGTAAAAATTATTGTAATGGATTCTAATTTAAATACAATATATGAAGATTACCAAAGACATTTTTCTGATACCAAAAATACCGTATGCAATGTATTAGAAAACTTAATAAAAAAATATCCTGAAAATTCTTTTACAATAGCATTAACAGGTTCTGGAGCAATGTCTGCAAGCAAATTTTTAAACGTAGAATTCATACAAGAAGTTGTATCTTGTAAAAGAGTTGTAGAAAAATATATACCTGAAACAGACGTTGTTATCGAACTAGGTGGAGAAGACGCAAAAATCATATATTTTGACCAATCAATTGAGCAACGTATGAACGGAACTTGTGCAGGTGGAACCGGTGCATTTTTAGATCAAATGGCATCTCTATTACACACAGATACAGCTGGTCTGAATGAACTTGCCAAAGGATATAAAACAATTTACCCTATTGCATCTCGTTGTGGAGTTTTTGCAAAAACTGATGTACAGCCACTTATAAACGAAGGTGCTGCCAAAGAAGACATAGCTGCTTCAATTTTTCAAGCTGTTGTAAATCAAACAATAAGTGGGCTAGCTTGTGGTAGACCAATAAGAGGAAATATAGCCTTTTTAGGCGGACCTTTAAACTATTTATCAGAGCTAAGAAAACGCTTTATTGAAACATTACACCTAACTCCAGAACATATAATTGTTCCTGAAGACGCTCATCTTTTAGTAGCCAAAGGTGCTGCCATAGATTCATTAGAAACTTCTGCTATCACAACAGAAGAACTAGAACAAAAAATAAACAATTTAAGAATTTCAAAAGATAACACAACCCAACCCATAGAACCTCTTTTCAAAAATAAAGAAGATTATAAACAATTCAAGGAAAGACACAATAAAGCAAAAATAGGAAAAAAAGATTTAAAAAATTTTGAAGGAGATTGCTTCTTAGGTATTGATGCAGGTTCTACTACAACAAAATTAGCATTAATTGATAGAGAAGGAAACCTATTATACTCTCTATATGGAAGTAATGAAGGAAATCCTTTAAAAAGCGTTATGAAAATGCTAAAAGAACTATACTCAAGTTTACCAGAAAAAGCTATTTTAAGATATAGTGGTGTAACAGGTTATGGGGAAAAACTAATTCAAACAGCATTAAACGTAGACTTAAATGAAATAGAAACAATTGCCCATTACACTGCTGCCAAACAATTCGAACCTTATGTAACAGCAATAATTGACATTGGTGGTCAAGATATGAAATATATAAAAATGAAAAATGGTGCAATTGATAATATCATGTTAAACGAAGCATGTTCCTCAGGTTGCGGTTCTTTTATAGAAACATTTGCAAAAAGTTTAAAATTAGACATAAATGAATTTGTACAAGAAGCCATTGAAGCTAAACGACCTGTAGACTTAGGATCAAGATGTACTGTATTCATGAACTCTAAAATAAAACAAGCACAAAAGGAAGGCTATACAGTAGGAGATATCTCTAGTGGTTTATCATATTCAGTAATAAAAAATGCTATCCAAAAAGTTATGAAAGTACGTGACACTTCAACATTAGGTGACCATATAGTTGTTCAAGGCGGAACATTCTATAATGACGCTGTATTACGAGCCTTTGAAAAAATAGTAGGCAAAAACGTTATACGCCCTGACATTTCTGGATTAATGGGTGCTTATGGAATGGCTTTATTATCAAAAGAACAATACGAAGCAAACTTTGACATGGAATATCATTCACATATTTTAACAACAGATGAAATAAACAAACTAGAAATAAAAGTAACTTATGCAAGATGTAATAATTGTGAAAATCATTGTAAATTAACAATAAATAAATTTAGTAATGGAGCAATACACATATCTGGAAATCGTTGCGAAAAAGGAGCCGGAATATCTTCAAAAAATAAAAATTTACCAAATTTAGTACAATATAAATATAAAAGAATTTTCGATTATATACCATTAGAAGAAAAAAACGCACCTAGAGGAACTATTGGAATCCCTAGAGTTTTAAATATGTATGAAGACTATCCTTTCTGGTTCACTTTTTTAACAAGCCTTGGTTTCCGTGTAATAATATCAGAAAAAAGTACAAGAAAAACTTACGAAAAAGGTATGGAATCAATGCCATCAGAATCTGTATGTTACCCTGCAAAACTATCACATGGACATATAGAAAGTTTACTAGAACAAGGAATTAAAACAATATTTTATCCATGTATGCCATATTCAAGAAAAGAATATGAAAAAGCTGATAACCACTACAATTGTCCTATCGTAATATCATATTCAGAAGTACTAAAAAATAATGTAGAAGGCTTAAAGTCAAAAGACATAAAATTTATAAATCCATTTTTACCTTTTGACAAAAAGAATCTAGTTAAAAAAATATTAGAATTGCCTGAATTTAAAGAATATAATTTCAACAAAAAAGAATTATTAGAAGCAGCTGACAAAGCCGAACAAGAATACCAAAAATGCAAACAAGACATCCGTAACAAAGGAACAGAAACAGTAAAATATATAGAAGAAAATAATTTAAGAGGAATTGTTTTAGCAGGTAGACCATATCATGTAGACCCTGAAATAAACCATGGAATTGATACATTAATAACATCTCTAGGGCTATGCGTCTTAACAGAAGATAGTGTATCAGATAAGACTGAAGTAATCCGTCCTATAAGAGTTGTTGATCAATGGGTATTTCATGCCAGATTATATGCTGCAGCAGATTTTGTAGGAAAACATGACAATTTAGAACTTGTACAATTAAACTCTTTCGGATGTGGAGTAGATGCTGTAACAACAGATCAAGTAGAAGAAATATTATCAAGCTATGACAAAATGTACACATTAATAAAAATAGACGAAGTAAATAACTTAGGAGCCGTACGTATCCGTATTCGTTCTCTACTAGCAAGCATGAATAAACGTATTCAGAAAAAAGAAGAAGAACAAAATTTAGGAAATTATGAATTAAAGAAAAATATCTTTACAAAAGAAATGCGTAAAGATTATACAATCCTAATTCCACAAATGGCACCAATTCACTTTGAACTATTAGAAACAGCAGTCGCATCTTGTGGTTATAAAGTAAAATTACTAAAAGAATGTACAAATCATACTGTAGAAACAGGATTAAAATATGTTAACAATGATGCATGTTACCCATCAATTTTAACAACAGGACAAATGATAGAAGCATTACAATCAGGAGAATATGACTTAAATAAAACAGCTTTAATAATGTCACAAACTGGTGGCGGATGTAGAGCTACCAACTATATTGGATTTATACGTAAAGCATTAAAAGATGCTGGATTTGGAAATGTACCAGTAATTTCATTCAATATAGTTGGTATGGAAAAAATGCCAGGATTTAAGCTAACACCTGAACTATTAGAAAAACTTATAAAATGTGTACTTTATGGAGATTTACTACAAAAAATGTTAACTAGAAATAGAGCTTATGAAGTACATAAAGGAGAAACAAAAAAATTATTTGATACATGGATGGAAAAATGCAAAAAACTAATAGTAAAATGCACAAACAAAGAATTTAAACAAAGTATTTATGACATAGTAAACGACTTTGAAAAAATTGAACTAGACATAAGTACACCAAAGCCTAGGGTAGGAATAGTTGGAGAAGTATTAATAAAATATCATCCTTATGGAAACAATTATGTAGCAGACCTTTTAGAAAAAGAAGGTGCAGAAGTAATACTACCAGAATTCATGGGATTTGTAAAATTCATGGCAACACACAAAATAACATTTAATACATTATTAAACACAAATAAAACATCTGCAAAAATAAGTAAAATAGCAATTAAATTAATAGATCTATTAGAAAAAGATGTAAAAATAGCCTTATCAAATTCTAAAAAAGGATATATGATGCCATGTGATATCTGGCATTTAGAAGAACAAGTAAAAGATGTATTATCAATAGGAAATCAAACAGGTGAAGGCTGGTTCTTAACAGCAGAAATGATAGAATATATAGAAAATGATATCCCAAATATTGTATGTGTACAACCATTTGCATGTTTACCTAACCACGTTGTAGGTAAAGGTGTAATAAAAACAATACGTGAAAAATATCCAGATGCAAATATTTCTCCTGTTGATTATGACCCAGGCGCAAGTGAAGTAAATCAAGCTAATCGTATTAAACTTTTAATGACTGTCGCAAAAGACAATTTGAAGAAAAAAGAATCTGAAAAACATTCTATAGATTTAGAAAACAAATCAGAAAATAATTTAGAAAATAAAAATATTAATCCAAAAGAAAAAAATACAATTTCTTAATTTTGTACTAAAAAACAAGAACAAAAGCAGACATTAATAACATTTGCACTTATTTAGACATTTTAAAGTCCGAGTCTTTGTTCATGCGCGAAATTTGCAAAGCAAATATCGCGGCATTGTTATATTTTATATTCTAGGAAGTTCAGAGAACTTTCCTAGAATATAAACAAACTTTTTAAATTCTAAAAAACACAGACTTTAAAATATTTTCGTTCTGTATTTTTTAGAATTTATTTTATTTATTATTTATTTTTTTATTATTTATTTTTTATTGTTTATTTTTTTATTGTTTATTTTTTTATTATTTATTTTTTTATTATTTGTTTTTTTATTATTTGTTTTTTCATTATTTGTTTTTTTTATTATTTATTTTTTTTATTATTTATTTTTTTTATTATTTATTTTTTTATTATTTATTTTTTTTATTATTTATTTTTTTATTATTTATTTATTTATTTTTTTATTATCTATTTTTTTATTATTTATTTTTTTATTATTTATTTTTATTTTTTATCTAAAATATTTCAAAAAATTCTTTTGCTTGTTTATATCCCAAATAATATAATTCTTCTAACTTACTAATATCTAATAAACCTATTTTTTTAGTTTTAATTTCTAAATTATTATACGTACCTTGCATTTCATAATTAGATAATTCTCTACATAACAAATCAATAGATCGCCCTGCCACTTCTACAAGATTTTCACAACAATTATCATTTTTATCTGTTTCAAAAACAACATTCACAATATTTTTTGCACCCAACAATTCTAATTCCTTCCAAGGTACATTTTCCCTAATACCACCATCTATTAACTCCATATCTTCATACTCAACTGGAGAGAAAACAACTGGATAACTACAACTCGCTCTTACTGCTTTTCCTATAGGAATATTGTTAATAAATTTTATTTTATCCGAAAATTCACTTCTTTTTAAGCAAGAGGTAAAACATATAACATCTCCTGTATTCATATTTACACTTGGTACCACAAGTGGCTTTCTTATATCAGATATATTATAAATTCCTTTTTTATTACATTCTTTATTAATTAATTTTTCTATTTCTTTTCCTGAACTTAATCCATCAATAATTATTTTTTGCTCAATTATTAGTCCATAAATTAATTTAATTATATTTTTTAAATCTGCATATCTTATTTTTTTGCAATATTTTTTAAATATATTATAAATTTCTTCTGCCGTAAATCCAGCTGCATATAAACTTGATACTATACTTCCTGATGATGTTCCACCTATATATTCTATTTCTATATTTTTTTCTTCTATTGCTTTTAATACTCCTATATGTGCTACACCTTTTATTCCTCCTCCTGCTAAGCACAAACTTATTTTTTTATTTTTCATAGATTCCTTCTTTCTAAATTAATTTTATTTTATATTATAAATTATGCTCTATTTTTCAAAAAAGTTTTTAAATAGCAAAAAAACCTAATACTATTTTTATAATAATACTAGGTTTTCTTTCTTTTATTTTCCTATTACATTAAATGACATTACAAAATCTGTTCCATCTTTTAATTGCATATAAAATCTTTCTGATATATCTCCACTATTTTTTTCATTCATATCTCTTATAGTAACTTCTTGTATTGATATTCCTGAATCTTCTGAATAATCTCCAAATTCAAAATTATAATGTGATGAAAAATGTTTTTTCATATATTCTTCAAATTTATCTACATTATTTTCAAAATAAGTTGTTCTAAATTTTTCATCTAAGTAATTAAACATTGTTCTGTAATCTCTTGCATTCATCATTTGTCTTACTTTATCTACATTCATCATTACTTTATATTGTGCATTTGATGAATTATATTTTTCATTAAATTTTTCATTATCTAATGTATATGTATCTAGTTTTACTGTATAATTCATAACAGATTTTTCATCAAAAATATATAGATTCTCATATTTATCCTTACATACATATTCCTTATTTCCATTTTTATCATTTACAAGATATTGAGTAAATGATAAACTTGATATTTCTTTTATATTATTTTCCACATATTTAGAAAATGTATTATAGTTTCCAAATCTTTTTTCTCTGTAGTCTTTATCTAATAAATTATATCCTTCTTCTCTATTATATAAAACTGCATTTTTATAATTAACTAAAATATCTTCTATCATTTGGATGTCATCTATATGTTTAAACTGATATTGATTATATACGTTTTTTTCTATTTCACTAGTAGCTGTTTTTATTCTATTCTCCAATATTTGATTATTTTCAACATCAACTGGTATTATACCAAATAGTCCATTTTTTCTATCTAATCTCGCTATAACAACTCTATCACTTAATTTTTTATTTTCTTTTAATAATTCTATGTCCGCATAAATCATAGTATTATTATCATCAATATCATTATAATACATTTTATTTATCCTAAAATCATCTGCATTTTTATATTTAAGTATTATATTTTTTATATCATTTTCCAAAATTTTATTATCTTTTAAATACTGACTATCAAGAAATTTATATAAAATTTCATATTGTGCTTTTTTATCTTCCTCAGTATAATTAACAGTTCCTTCTATTTTTGAATAATACGAATCTTCATTATATTCTTTAATATATTCAAAATACCTCTTTGTAATATCTTTCATAACATAATACATATCTCTAGTTTTAACTTCTTGAATATCTTTTTGTAATTCTATTGGTGTTGTATCAGTTGGAGTATTATTAGCAAAATCATTTACGTTTTGGTCTAATTTTTTTATTATCAAAAAATAAACCATAGATAATACACAAATAACAACAATCATTATTATTATAATTTTTTTCAATATTCTCAATTTACTTTCCATTCTTCACTCCTTAACTATCAAATCGTATTACACAATACACATCTGCTCTTATCGCTTTTGAATATGGGTCCTTTCTTTGCACTGTATCATTACTACCACAATTATACCACAATCCGTCACCTATATATATATCTGTATGTGATGAACCACCACTACCGTAAAATAATATATCTCCTGGTTGCAACATATCCATTGTAGGATTCATAATTTTTGTTCCACCATGTGCCTCTAAAAATGGTAATAATGTAGCACAACTATTTATACCTGTACAATCTACCATCCAGTCATATCCTGCTTCATACAATGTCCAAGAAACAAAAGTCGCACAACAAACCGCTCTAGCATTTTTCACATCATTAACAGTTCCTGGCAAGTCATCTCCTAGACTATAATGATATCCATTACTTGAAATAAAATCATGTACAATTGCAGCTGCATTCACAATATTGCCTCCGTCTTCATAGAACTCATCGATTCTATCATAATAACCTGTTTTAAATAAAAGCCACTCAGCCTTTCTTCTAGCATCCACGCCTGGTGAATATACTGATGAATTTCCAACCTTAGCAGTATTTGGTAAACACATATAATTAGTATAAAGAGGATGTGAAAACATTCCATCATTAGCTGGAACTTTATATTCCAAATCTTTATCTTGATTCCAATATGAAGTAAAAGCTGAAACAAAATCTTTTCCATTTCTATTAGAAAAAGCTCCACTATCTCCACAGTTATATATTCTACTTACTAACGCATATTTTTGATATTGTGTTAAATTTAAACCTCCACACTTAGATTCAACTATCTGTAAAGCTTCGTTTATCTCTTCTTTCTCTAAATTATCAACAAATTCCTTATCAACTTCAGAACCAACACTTGTAGGGTATCCCGCCGCAGCAAATCTTTCAGCAAAACCTCCATTAAAAATATCAACACCATATCCTACAGTTATATTTCCATAACCATCATCACCAATTATATATTTTGTACCATCCGCACTAAGTGAGCCACTCATACCTTCCCATGCATGAAACCATCTAATAAACTGATCATATCCTCCACCTCTACTCATTGAACTAAAAGAACCTGGCTCATAAATACTAAAATCAAATTCTGTAACGCCAAAACTCTCACCTGTTAGCTTATATAGTAAATACTTAGTCAAATCTGTAAAGCTTGCTGTCTTTTCACCTTTTTCTACAGTAGTAATCAACCATTTAGGTTTCAAATCACTTTTAGCCTCTTTATTATCTTTAAATAATTTAATAAATTTATTTTCATTACCTTTAATTTCTGACTCACCTGTATCATATTTTATAGCTATACTATGAGTCGTTATTGTATCTATTTTTGTAGAACTAACATAATAGTAACCATGAGTATTTTTATCCAAAACCATTTTTGAAGGTCCTGATGATGAATTTGTAGATACTGAAATATTTTCTGTAACTGTTCCTTTAACACTAGCAACTGTATTTATAAGTGCTTTACTATTATCATCATCTGTAGAATTTGATTCTGTTGCTGCCTTTACATCTTGAGCCCAATATACATTAACATTTCTATCACCAACTGGCGAACTATTACATGCACAATATTTTTGTCCATTTTCATCAGTAGGTGCTTCTATATATATATCTCTCCACGCTCCAGGCTGCCCAGTTCCAGTATCCTCAACAACATATACTGTTGGATCACCTTCTATCATAATTTGATCTCCTAATTTTAATCCATACGGATCACCATTAGCATGAATAGCAACAGTTCTATTAGGTGTTGCTTGAGCTCCAGATGCAGTAACACTAGTTCCAAAATTCCCATTACCATCATCATTACAAACATAACAATATGCTGTAGTTTTATAATTTCCTATTAACTGTCCCTGAGTTCCTGTTAAAGCCCCCTGTGTAGAATTAAATGATGCAGCAGAGTAGCTTGATTCTTTCGTAAACTTAACGAACCACGTATCAACATAAGTTAATTCCATTGTATCTGAAACAAATTCTGTCAATTTAACTTCTGATGTACCTCCTTCTGAAGTTCCATCTGCATAAGATATACTAGACTGAGTTGTTGTTTGCGTTGTAGTAACATTGTCTTCAACAGCCAAAATCAACTCACTTTTTAGCACTAAATCTGTAAAATCAAACATAAAATCTCTATTTTTAACATCAATATAATAATCCATCAAATATTCAAAAGGTGTAGTATATTTATCAACAGTAGACCTATAATTAATAGGAGAATTTTTAGAAATAGTTACACCATCATCACTTGAATAACTCCATTTAGCAGTAATTAATTTCCACTCACCATCTAATGTAAAATATTCCAAAGCCTTAGTATCATTATCTGACACAAGTTTATCAAAATCTGATTCTGGTATATATTTTAAATCATAAATTTTAGAATTTATAGCTGTTGTAACAGAACCTACTGTAGCACTATTTCCACCCACTGAAGCACCATCTCCATAAACTATTTTAGAAATATCAACAATATTTTGTCTTGCCTTTGCTGTATCAGATAAACCAGAAGACATTACAACCAAAACATAAGGAGCATTATCTTTAAAAACAATTGCCGCATCATTTTCCACAGTATCTAACTCACCTGTTTTATTAGCTGTTTGTACTCCACTTGGCACACCATCCGGAATTTTAGAACGCAATTGCTGAGCTTTTAAATAAGCCATCATCTGCTCAGACGCTTCATAACTTACACATTTATGATTATATATATTTTCCAATATCTTAGCAGCATCTTTAGAAGATGTATAATTATCACCATTTGCATTACTTTTAAGCATATATCTATTCAATTCAGTATTTGTATACCCATTACTTCTAATGTAATTATTTATTTTATCAAAACCTAATCTATCAATCATTCTATTAGTAGCAAAATTCTCACTTTGTGTAATCATTAATTTTATATCTGAACTAACTTCTGTAGGAACCATATTTCCTTTAGCCATTTCATCATAAGCAGTAGCCATAATAAACAATTTAATAACACTAGCTGATTGCATCTTAGCATCTGCATTTACAGAAGCAATATCACTATTACTTGTCAAATCTTTAGCATAAACACTCCATGTTCCAGAAGCAGCACTCTTTAAATATTCTTCCACTTCACTTTGTTTACTTGTATTTGATGATGAAGCACTTGAATTATTACTATTATTTGTATTTGAATTATCACCATCTTTTTTAGTATTATTACTATCTGTTGTATCTGTTGTACTAGAAGATGTACCTGCCACATCTTCTCGATTCTCTATAGTCTTTACATTTGTTAAATCTGCTTTCTCAAAATGCTGTGTATCACCCGTATAACTAGAATTTCCTAACCATGTCCAACCATATTTAGTAAATATTTTATAAATCTCAGAATCTGGTGTAATACAAGCTGCCTTTTCAGTATCTGACCAACCCTCCTGGCTCTTTCTCTCTTTTACATATTTTTTAGCATTATCATGGCTAAATGAACCATCTGGATTTATATAAGGATTTATTTGTGGATTTATATCTATAGCCTGTCCTAAAGCATGTTTAGATACTGTATTCTGCACACCATCATTAGTAACAACTTTTCTGTCATTAAATGCTGATGTATTATTAGCTTCTATTGAAGCATAATCCAACGCATCACCTGTTAACTTCTTACTACCTGAAAAATTATCTATTAATTCCATTTTTTCAATAGGATACTTAATCTTGTATAATTCCTGGAAAATAAGTAAAACTTCATCAGCTAATTTTTTATTAACAACCATATGTCCCTGTTGAACACTACCATTAAAATCAAAATAAGGTATTGTCAAATATGACAAGTCACTATAATCCACACCAGAAAAATGTTGCATTGAAATTCCTTCCATTTGCTTTTTAACACTTTCTGGTATATCTTCTTTTGTCCCTAATCCTCCTGTCACAACCGTAGTAGTTTGAGTTGCACCAGTACCTACATTTGTAAGTGCACCTATTGTTTTATTAGGTGTAACTCTTCTTATACGTATTGCCCCTTGAAAACCATCTTGTCCTTCACCAGTATCTTTTGCTATTATAAGAGGTGCTACTGAAGATGATGAAGAGCCACCACCATTTAATATCGCACTCTTTATATTATTCCACAAAGTTTTATAACCATTTATTGTAGGATGAGTACCATCTGAACCTATTTCAACTCCACTTGTAGGATCTATAAATTTTATATAAGAAGAATTAGAGGTACAAAATTCTTTCAATTGTGAAACATAACTTTTAAATTCTGAAGTATTTGAATCCTTATCTGGTAATAAATTATCAACATAAATAGTAACATTAGAAAATGTACCATGTAATTTTTCCAAAAGCTGTTTCATATAACTTATACCATAATCATAATCATTTGTACCAAGCATAATATTTATACCTTTAACATCACTAACAGATGAAATCTCACTATAGTGATCTAGCCAATACTTAGAACCAACGCCCACAACAGCTCTAACAGTACAAGTAGAATCAACTACATTAGCCTCTGATTTCATACCATCTGTAATAGAATCACCAATAAACAAAAATCCGTCTAAACTTGTAACTTTATTAGCAGAAGAAGTAGTTGTACCAGTAGAAGTAGTAGAAGAGCTATCACTAGAAGATGAACTAGCACCCTTTCCATTATTATATTTAAAAGTCAAAGGATCAACCTTTTCTCCATCCTTTTCAACTTGAAAATGAACATGAGGTCCAGTTGAAATACCTGTACTTCCTGCTAAAGCAATAACTTGTCCAGCAGTTACTTTATCACCAACAGAAACCTTTAACTGACTATTATGCATATATTTAGTAACATAACCATTTCCATGATCAATAGCTACATAGTTTCCAGCACTATCAGAATGTTCAGCAATAGTAACAGTTCCATCTAAACAAGCATATACATTTGCACCTGTAACAGCAGATATATCTATACCACCATGATTTGTTGAAGCACCAGCAGTAGGTGAATTTCTTAATCCAAAAAAAGAGCTTACATACGTGCTATCTGTCGGCCAATACAAAGTGCCACTAAAATCAGAACCACCTGAAGCAGCATTAGAAGACTCTCCTATTTTAACATCTGCCTCTTTACCAATCTTACCACCCAAATTAGGATATTGAGTATACAACTCTGCATCAAGCATCTTCTTAATAACATCTTTTTTCACATACTGACGACTACCTTTATTATATCTTTTAACAACCTCATCTAATTTCTCATCAATACCTTGCTTATATGCCAAATAATAGCCATCATCAGCATTACCAGCAACACAGATAAGATCTGATATATTATCTATTCCCATAATTTCATAAATATCCGCCGGATTTTTAACACTTTCAACTAAATCTGAAATCCAGCTAAAAGCCGTATGAACCATACACACCAATAAAAATATTGGTAAAACCTTCATTACGAAAATAATAAAAGTTTTAGTAAACCACGCAGCCATTTTAGCCTTTATTTTACCTTTAGTTTTGCCTTTTATTTTTCCTGTAAAATTATTTTTATTATTATCATTTTCTGCCAATTACCTCACCTCACTTTGCACAACTATTATTCCTTAAGCTTTACTTCTATTTTTTCATTATTACTACCAAAATAAACAAAATTATCATCTAAATAAACATCTTCAAAAACCATTTGCTTAATTCCTATTTTTTCTCGATAAGAATCACTAAACTTAATTTGTAATTGTTTTGTCTCGCCTGATGCAACCTTTAAATCTTCATCTCTATTCTCATACAATAAAGATTCAAATTTAACATTATTCTCATCCACAATATATGTAGTATCCGTTTTTTTCCTAGAATCTAAAAGCACTGTAGACTGTCTATTATTTTTTATACTAATTGTATATACACTATAATCCATATATACAATTCGATCCTTCACTGTAATTGTTACATTATCCTTAGAACCTGTTTTATTTATTTCTACTTTTCCAACAAATCCATTTATATTTAATCTATACTGACCATCTTCTTCTATAACACTAAAATAATCTTGAATATAATTTTGTGAAGAACCTGTACCTGTTGCTAACATATCATCAAAAATTTTAACTAAATATATATATGAATCCGAAGAAGTCCAAGACTGAAAACTATATCTTTTTGATGTTGAAAACTTTGTTTTATAATATTGTTCTTCAAAAATAAATTCATCAGGATACAATACATTTTTGCAATCATTTGAAAGTAAACCATAAGCCTTTGCAGGCTCATGGTTTTTACAATAGCTTAAAAAAGTTTCTATTAAATCACCAAAATCATTTTTCTTAGTTCCAGATACTTCCCCACCTGAAACCAATGATTTACTTTCATTATGATATTTGTTTTTTTCCACATCATTAGCTTCTTCAGCTATCTTTTCAGATTCTTCTATACTTTTTTGTTTATATACATTGTTAAATAGTGAAATCATGACCAAAATGAATATTATTACAATAATAGTTAAAAATACTTTTCCTCTGTTTTGATTATAAAATCTTATCCACTTGTTCATATTTTATCACTTTCCTTCCTAAATAAAGTTAAAAAGAATTTTTTATACATCTGCTATTTTAGTTATTTCTTTAACCCAATTTTTAGCCATATCTGATGTAATAGCACTATTTTCACTCATTAGTCTCTTTTCAAGAGCATTTTGAGCAGAATCATTATTCTTCAAGTTCTTACCTCTACCTTGAGCAATTTGTGCCCTTGCAATTGCTTGCTCATCTGACCAGCCCTTATCTTGTGCCATAGTTCTAGCATTGTATATAATTCCAATATCAGTAATACCATGATCAAGATATTTTTGAGTTTGTTCATCATTTATAAATGCCTTAGCTTCTTTTGCAGATTGAATATTTTTAGCATTTTTCATTAAATACTTATAATTTTCTTCTTTTCTCTTCCATTCCTTATCAAACTTAGCTTGTTTCTTTTGCTTCAATTCGTCAGTCGTATATGCACCTTCTCTAAAGTCTTGAACAGTCTCTTTTCCAGCATTTGCAACTCCACCTACTACATTATCAAAACCAGAAACCGCTCTACCACCTGCACCTTTAGCACCCGCTGCAATTATTGTTCCACCTGTTGCTAGCATAGAACCTGCTTTATCTCCAGAAACAACGGCTGCCGCACCTACTGCAGTTCCAGCAGCTGCTGTAACTGCTGCTGCCGCACCTCCTCTTATAAGTGCATGTGCTCCTGTAGAAGCTGTCTTTTTAGCTACCTTATAAACATTTTTTCCAATATTACTTGGCTGAATTGCTCTTTGTAAATTTCTTACCTTCTTACTAGCAGCATAAGAAACTCCATCTTTAATTCTTCTACGCCAATTTCTTCTTGGAGTACCTTCTGAAACCACTTCTTTTAAATCTCCATTTTCATATTGGTTTTGTGATGATACATCTGAATTTGTATTTTCATTAGCATTTGTATTTGAACTTTGATCCTCTTGATTTTCTCCTGCATCATCATTTAATTTATTCATTTCTGCTGTTACATCAGGATTACTAGCCATTTCTCTCCAAATATCTCTTTCCGCCTTTTTCGTATTTTTATTTTTCATTTCATCTATTTCCGCAATATGTGCTCTTGCATTTTCTCTATCTTTTTCACTCAAATCTGGATTATTAGCCTCTCTTTCCCAAGCGCTTCTATCCATATCTAACTTATCCAAATCTTGTTGACTCAATGGCTTATCTCCACCAAGAGGATTATTAACTCCAGTCTGACTTCCACCATCTTGTTGAGAATTTTGATTATTTTGTTGATTTCCACTTGCTTCATTTCCATTATTAGCCTGTTGATCATACTCTTTTCTTGCAGGACCTCCAGCAAAGGCTCCTGATGCAGTCCCTGCCGCAGAACCTGCCGCACCTGCTGCACCTCCAGCTACTGCACCTGCTCCTGTTCCAGCAGCCAATGTAGCCATTGAATCCATACTTGTACCTGGGTTTTTACCTCTGCTTATCATTTTACTTACATCATCAGCTCCAGAAGTAGCAAGTTTATTACTTGAACCACCTTTTCCACTAAGTTTTCCTACAACATTACCTATACCTTTCATAGCTAAAGCTCCACCTGCCATTGCAGCTAATCCTGCTGGTGTCTTAGCCTTATCTAATCCGAACATCTGCTTTACAAATTTTTCAGCTGATGTTAAAAATGCCATAGCAACAATCGCATAAAGAGGATTTGACACTGCTAAATCAATAGCACTTCCTATAAACACTGAATACAATATCAAATGTATTGGTTGTATAATAGCATTCATTGTATATTCCTTAAACCACATATCAAAAGCTTGGGCTTTACCATCTTTTACTTTATCAATAGGATAAGTCAATGCAACCAAAGGTGCAATCATTGTAAAAAACGCCATATACAAAAACCTCTTAAAATATGTAAATGTAAACATTACTGTATACAAAACTAAAGCTAAATACATAATAGTATATGCTGTACAATTTCCAAAATCAGGGCTTTGTGCCATAAATCTAACATAACCAACTAAGTTAGTATTAAATTTCACATCTGAACCAGTTACTTTAACTGCTATTGGTTTATTTATAGTATTATCAAGCATTTCTGTAAATTTATCAGTTAACATCATAATTCCAGACATTATAAAATGTATTATAAAAACTAAACACAACGCAACTAACCAATCCTGTAAATTTTCCTTATATTTAGCCTTATCAGCTGCAGTAGAACTTATAACAATACGTATACCCAAATAAACCAAAACTGTTAAAAGTCCAACAACAGCAATATTTCTAAAAGCTTTATACCATGAACCTATAGTATCCCTTATACCATATTCACTACCTGCTGCAGATTTAGCCCTTTTCTCACTATCACTATCTGAACTAGCACCTACTTCAACACCTGTATAATAATGTTGCCTAATAAAGTTTACATCAAGTATAGCAATTTTATTGGCAAATATATTTTCTGGACAATACAAGAAGTTTGGTATTTTCCAATCCGTCCATAAAAATCCGTCCAAATCATCACTACTAACCTCTCTTGTAGCTCCAGCTTTACTCTTATCATATTTTAGCCACGAATCACCATTACTCAAATTAGGATCATCTTGAGAAAGCATTGAAGAAGTAATAATTTTTTCTGTTCCTAACATAAAATGATTTAAAGCACCCATCACTACATCTCCAACAGAAGCAACCATATTAACTAATTCCTTTAACAAATCACCTGCTATTTCACCAAAACTAAATGCTTTAGAATAATTTGGTATAGAAAAATTCAGAACAATGATTATCAACAAAACAATAAACATCTTTTGATTATTCTTTTTTTTCGTACAAAATTTCATTTTTTATCTCATCCCTTTCCTAAGACATTTGTCAAATCAGAAACTTAAATTTTCCAACTTTCTTCATTATTTCATACCATTTTTCATCTTCTGCATTCTAACCATTTTATTAACATTTGTTTCAACAAACTCAAACTCTTTTTGCGTAGGAGTAATTTGAATAATAGCCGTTTCTCCACCAACTTTTAGCAAGCCCTCACCTTTTAAACAATTAATCAAAAATCCTGCTTCACCATCACTAAGTTTAAATACTTCTTTTAAATATTGAATTTCTGACTTATCTTGAGCCAAAAACAATTTTGTATCAGACGAAGTTAAAACTGCTTGTGCCTCTGGTTTTTCATAAAAATCCTGAAATCTTTGAGAAATAATAGCAAGAGAAACATTTCTTTTTCTAGCACGTCTTGCCATTTTATTTAAAAAATCTACTGCCTCTGGATAAGGTAATAACATCCAAGCCTCATCAACTAAAACTCTTTTTTGTTTTGCCTTTGTCCTATCCTCACTATTTTTCTTAACATATTTTTCCCAAATCCAAGAAAGCAATATTTGTTGTGCAAGAGGTCTAGCAAATCTTTCCTCCAATTGAGAAATATCTAAATTTATAAAAGGAGCTCCATCTAATAACTCAAATGTTGATTGACCATCAAAATATGCCATCTGACCATTATACTCTCTAATATATTGTTTCATAACCTTTAGCAAATAACTATAATGAAAACTATAATCTTTATTGTCATTCATCATCGCCTTTCTCTCTATTCTTTTGTACCAACTACCAATTGTAGGCATTTCCTTTTTCTCACTATAAAGTCTATCACCCTTTTGTAAATCTGTTCCCTGTTTATACAAACTATTAGGATCACTAGTGATTCCTAAACTTTCATACTCTTCTGCAACAGATTCAGCTATAACTTGTTTTGTAAGCTCATTAACATCTGTACTTCTTGTACTCCCCTTTGCCATAGTAACTAAAGCTTGAGTAACATCCTCAACTTTATTTTCAACATTTAAAACTATCTTTTCCCTACCAGTAATTTCATCTTTTACTCTCTCAGGTTCAATATCAAACAAATTTATAACAGTTTTAGAATTTGGACTAATAACCACATTAATTCCACCCAAACTATCAGCAACTATTGTATACTCACCTTCAGCATCCAAAGCCAAACTTTCAATTCCCATTAAAACTGAAGAACGTGAAATCAAAGTTTTCATTGTTACTGATTTACCAGCACCAGACTTAGCAAATATAACCATATTATAATTTGTTAAAGAAGGTGCAAAATTATCAAACAATATTGGAGTACCAGTTTGTTTATTAAATCCTAACGGAACTCCTGAAGGATGTCCAACTTCTGAAGTAGTAAATGGAAAAACAGTTCCCATAGAACGACTATCAAAAGAATGTATTTTTTTAACTTTATCATCCATAAAAGGCAAATTTGATTTAAAAGCATCTTCCTGGATTCCCCAAGCACTTTTAATATTTACCAAAGATTTTGACATTTCAGTTGCCAACATTTTTGTAAGTCTATCTAAATCCTCTAAAGTATATGTATATAATGTTGATATAACAGAAGCCTCATACATTTTATTAAACCCTGCCGCAATTTCATCTCTTAATTGTTCTGCCTCAAATCTTTTTTGTGTTAATGTACTCTCTCTATTTATATTACCTCTATCTGCTGCAACAATTCTTTCTGTTTCCAATTCATTTATAACCTTATTTAACTCATTTTGAGATTTAGCTTCTGAAACTGGACTTATATAAATAGATGTATTTATATCTCCAAAAAAGTATAAATCCCTAAATAATTCTGGAAAAGTACACATACGTGGTAATGTTGATATAAAAAAACTTCTAGCATATTTTTTAACATTTGATATTATTTCTAAATGATCTATTTTTGAAGCATCAATACCTGCAGGTGCAATCAATTCTTTTATAGTTCTCTTTTTCAAAAATTCAACTTCTTCTGTTCTATTTATCTGATTTTGCTCTTCCTCTAGTTGTAGTTCCTTTTTCTTTTTTCTCATTTTGCTTACCTCCCTCTTTCTTTTGTTTATCCTCTTCCGTAATCTCTTCAACTGCTTTTTTAGCAACATCTACACCAATAACTTTTTGATTTTCTTCTAATATCATTTTTGCCATTTGGCTAATTAAGTCATCCATTCTTTTCTCTTTTTCTTCTGCTAATTGTTCTGCTTTTGATTTAGCTTTAACTTTTGATATTGCATCATTTGCCAAATCAATTGCACCATTTTTAATCTGTTCATCTAAAACCTTTATTTTCTTTTCAAAAATATCAGGAGCTACAGAATATAAATCTTCATAACCTGCCTGTATTGCTTTATCAACTCCAAATATCTCAAAATCATCTCTATTATATGCAACATATAATAATTCTACTAATTCACTAGAATCCAATATTTTACCATTTACTGAACATCCTGATAATGTTCTAATTAAAGCTTGAGCTTTTGTATATAATTCTGAAAAAGCCATATTTCTTAATTCTTCTACATCATAAGATGTACTACCAGCTTCCTCAGGCATATATGCTAATATAACATAATATTTTTTGTTCAATATATTTCTATTTAAACTCATTCTTTCTGTATTTTCCACAATATCCCTAGCATATTCATATAAATTTCTTTGTTTTGTTAAATTAAAAAATGCTGCATCTAATTGTTGTTTTGTATATTCTTCACTTTGTACCATTCTATTATAATCATATATTGTTCTATTATATTTACTTTCAATTTCTTTTAATTTAGCTTTATAACCTTGTATACTACTTTCCAAATTTATTGTTCTTGTTTGAATATATATTTGGATTGGAAATCTTAAAGTATTCAAAAATTGTTGAAATCCCTCTTCTACACCTACTTTTTCCATTTGTGACATTAAATCATAATTTATACCTTGACACTCTATAACCATAATATAACGTTTACCATTTTTCTGAACAATCATATTATCTTCTACACCATTAAATTCCATAAAATCAAAAATTGATTGTTTATTATATGATGTCGTCCCACTTATATTACCCTTTTTCTCGTCTTTTTTTAATTTTTTATTTCCTTCATTTATTTTTGCTTTTTGTATTTTATTTTTTTTATGTACTTTTATTTGTACAATTATAAATATAATAACAAATATTACTAATAATATAATTGCTAAACCTAAAACAACTGTAAGTATTTTTGTTATATCATTATCCATTTTCTTTTCCTCCCTCTTCTTCTTTTGTTTTTTCATTTTTTGGTTCTATTGTATATAAATAAACTTTATTATGTTCCATTTTAAATTTGAAAGCTCTTCTTATAACATCATCAATATTTTCTCCACCTGTTTTTCTTGTTATTTCAAAAGCTGTAGTATCAGGTACTTTAAATGTTGCTATAACAAATCCTATTAATCCAAATATTGCTAATATAATAATTCCTACAGTTTGAAGGTTTAATGCATTAAAAACTAAATAAAATATAAATCCTATTGCTATCCCTATAAACGTATATATTAAAGCTTTTGTTGAAAATACATATAGTATTCTTCCTTCACCTTTTACATTCCTTGGTATATTATAAGTATTCATATACTTCTTCCTCCTTTTTCACCCATTTACACTTAATATCATTATACCAAAAAAACGCAAAAATTGTAAGATTTTTGCGTAAAAAAGTATAATTTATTTAAAATTTAATATATTTGTAATATTTATGACATAGAGAAATTTAAAAAAAGTTTACCAATATCAATTTATGTAAATTGTTTTATTTTTATATTCTAGGAAGTTTAGAGAACTTTACTAGAATATAAAAAAATCACCTCATCGAACTATAACAAGTCCTCTTCGGTGATTTTTTCTTCCTAAGCTGTTGTCCAACCATTGAAAAATTCGTAAATACTCTGTGCAAAAACTGAAGCTGTAAATACTAAAGCTGCACCAACAACATAAGGTATTAAACTCTTCTTGTAATCAGCTTTTTCCTCAGCACTACCCATTAAGTATTTTATACCAATTACTGTTAAAACAACAACTGATAAAACAATTCCTATAGCTTGGAAAACTCCAACTAATTTTTTACCAGCAATTGATATAGAATCTGTTTTAACTTCACCTGCTGTTATATCTTTCGGAGTTATATCAGCTGCTAAAGATATAATATTAATCATAGAAACTAACATTATTACCATCATCATAACTGCAACTATTTTTTGTATTTTTTTAACATTCATTTTATAGCCTCCCTTTCATTTTTTATAATTTATTTATATTTAAAAAATTTTAAAAACTACATAACTTATTATATTTTACCATAATTCAACAAAATTTGCAAGTACATTAATATAATAAAATTTTAACATTACATTTTTATAATAAACTAAAGAACTTCATTTGTCAAGTCAAATATAAGTTGTGGAAGCCATGATCCTGTAAATATTATAGCCGCTCCAATTGCATAAGGCAACAAAGATTTCTTATATTCAGCTTTCTCTTCTACACTTCCCATCATAAATTTCAATCCAATCGCAGTTAAAATAACAACCGACAAAATAGTTCCAACTACTCTTAATATTGAAAAAACTTTTTTCATTCTATCAGTATATTTTTTCGATTTACCTGTTGATGTTCCCGCATAACTATTCAAGTCACCTAAACCTATGTCATCTGCATAACTATAATTTGGAATAGCTGAAACACAAAACACAAAAAATATTATTAAAAAAGAAATTATTATTCCGTGACCTTCTCATATTATCACCATCTTTCCATTCTCAACTAATTTTATTATAATATATATATAAAATAAAAACAATAGTTTTAAACAAAAAAATATTGCAAAGTGCACTTATATAGATACTTTAGTCCATACAAAAACTTCCTGCATTTTTATAATTTAACATTAAAAAAATGGCCTCTTATTAAAAAGACCACTTTTAAACTTTTTTATTTTATGCAATTATACAAGAAAGATATTACTGCCATTGCAATTATAAAAATTATAATCACCTTTCCTATAAAAAAATTCCATAAAAAACTCGTAGCAATAATTAAT
This sequence comes from Clostridium sp. 27_14, assembly GCA_001916035.1. Lineage (GTDB taxonomy): Bacteria > Bacillota > Clostridia > TANB77 > CAG-508 > CAG-269. The sequence goes on from MNRQ01000021.1 coordinate 23,356, forward strand.
GCAAAAAACGCTACCAATAAGCTTATCATAACATTTACCCCCTTAGGTTTTATTTATATTAACATTATATCACTTTTTTCTCTACTTATCAACATATTAAATTTGTTGCATAACTTCTATAACTAACTTCCAAACTCCAAATGCACCAAAGATAGCTATACAGCCAACCACATACGCAATTAAGGCTTTCTTTACATCTGCCTGTCCATCTACACCAGCTAACATAAACTGTATTCCTAAAGCTAATCCTACTACAACAGCAACACCTATACCTATTTGTAATGCTATATTATAAATTGTAGATGAAAAATCTTGCAAACTTTTTGAATCTATTGAATCACTTTTACTATTAGCAACAAAAGAATCCGCATCTGTCATCATATCATCTAATGTCGAACTAGCATTTCCAGCTGAAACTATTCCAGGTTGATTATATATTTTATTATTTTTTTCTTCAGAATTTTTTATATCTTTTTCACTAACTTGATTTTCATATATAGTCGGTTCTTTTTTTAATGCTTGTATAGCCTCTGAATACATACTTTGTATATCAGAATCCTCTAAAGTTTTTTTACTATTTAATTTATCCATTTCTTCTACTTTTTTTATAAGTTGCTCATACAATTTCTTCTTTTTAGTTTTATCCTTTTCTTTAGCTATTTTATCGGTATATAAATTAACAACCTCTTTTCTCTTCTTTTTCCAAGCATCATTATCTAATTTTCCACTATTATCCCCGCTTTTATTTCTTGTTTGTATTAAATTCATAACATCTTCTTTTATTCCCGTATCATCTGGATAATGAGTAGGCCCCCTTCCTTCCTTTAGCAAGTCCATTTCCTTATCAGTAGGCCCTTTTACAAATCTCTCCAATTCCGCCGTGGTTAATTTTGACTGATCGGATGCCCACATATCTATAAAATAGTTATAAAAAGCATCCCATGGACCATCAGCTTTATGACCTTTATATTCATCTGCAAAAACCACAGTTAAATTTCCCATAATAAATGCAAAAATAAAAAAAATAAATATAATTTTCAATCCTTTTTTCTTCATATAATAATCCCCCTTTTAATCCATTTTTATATTTGTTTCATAACTTCTATAATTAACTTCCAAATTCCAAATGCTCCAAAAATAGCTATACAACCAATAACATAAACTACTAATGCCTTCTTTACATCTGCTTTTCCCTCTACACTAGACAACATAAATTGTATTCCTAAAGCTAACCCTACTACAACAGCAACACCTATACCTACTTGTAATGCAATATTATAAATTGTAGATGAAAATTCCTGCAAATCTGTAGCATTTATAGTCTTTCCTTTCGAATCTGAAATAAAAGAATCTGCATCTGTTATCATGTCATCTAATGTAGCACTTGCATTTCCAGCCGATACTATTCCGGGCTGATTATAAATTTTATTATTTTTCTCTTCCTTATCTTCTTTTTCTTTTTCATCATCACCAGTGAGAGTATTATGATTTTTAGATTCCTGTTCATCTCTTTTTGAAGAATTATTTTTTGTAGTCTCCGCCTTTGTTTCTGCTTTTTCAAATTCCTTTGCTATATCTTTTTTTCCCGCTTTTTTGAATGTATTCTTAAATTCAGTAATTTTAGATTTCACAGAATCAACTAAAGTAGTGTTATCTGTTTTCTTTTTTTGCGAATATAACGCACTATATATATCAGCTGCATACTTTTTATTTTTAGGATCTAATCTATTCGCCAAAGTCTGAGATATTTCTGCTAAAAATTTAGCATCATCATCATCATCTACTTTGGAATCATACTCTATTTGTAAATATTTATTTACCCATGCTACTGCATTTTCTGAATTAATATTTAAAGTGCCATCATCTAAAACATATGTAGTATCATTCACAAAATCAGTAATTGTCATCGCTTTAACTTTCGTTGCTAACAATATAAAAAATATAAATATTATTATCATAAAAATAATCTTTTTCTTCATATTTCTATTCCTTTCAAAATGCAATAATCTAATTATATTATAGCAAAGTATAAACTTTTTTACAATATTTTTCGACATAAAAACATGTTAAAAAACTAAAACAAAAATTAACAATAAAACTTTATTACAATAAAAATTTTAGCTTTTCCTATAAACACTATTAACATAAAATTAAGTTCAAACTACTTCACAGAAAAGAAAAAAGATATAAAGAATTTAATCTCTATATCTATCTGTTATGGCGTAGGTGAGAGGGTTCGAACCTCCGCGCCGATTACTCGACCTAGCAGTTTAGCAAACTGCCCCCTTCACCACTTGGGTACACCTACATAATATAAAATAAAAAGATATAAAACAAAAAATCTACTTTCATAAATTCATGGTCTTATATCAAAAATTGTTGGCGGAGAGGGTGGGATTCGAACCCACGGTACGCTATAAACGCACGCCAATTTTCAAGACTGGTGCCATAAACCAACTCGACCACCTCTCCAAATAAAAACAAATGTCAACTTGTGCCTCACGACAGTATTTATATTACCATTTTTAAAAACATTTGTCAATACAAAAACTCAATTTTTTGCAAAAACATTTAGCACTTTAAAATTAAAATATAACTATTTTACAAAAAAGTTATATAACAATATTGTTTTTTTGTAAAATCGGCTTATAATCAAATCTCAAGCTTTAAAATTTGATCATAAGCCACATATTTTTAGGTTTTACCTTAAGTCATATTTTCTATTTTTCTATTTATCTAGTTTATAAATATTTTTAGAATTTATTGCCTTATCAATAGCCAATTTTTCTTCCTCAGAAATAGTATAAGGAGATTTACCTTTTTCAACAGGCTTTGCATAAATATTAGACATTTCTCTTGAATATATTCCATTCATAACAACACCTGTATTATCTTCATCAAGTAATGCTAATGCAAAACTCAAATCACTACCAGTATCTTTAAAAGCATTATATCTAACTATTCCTATTTTTTGAACACATCCTGATAATTGATTTCCCATTTCTTTGCAAATTAAATGTAATTCTGAATTTTGCCTTTCAACTTTTTCTACCCTATACATATAATTTTCCAAATCTTCTTCAATATTTTTTCCATTACCTAATTTCTTCATAAATTGCTTATAACGCTTATTCAAATTAGATGTTTTTATAATTAAAACAACATAACTAATAAGTAATACTATTAATAAAATAGCAAAAATAATTAAAAAATTATCTGTTTTTAATAAAGCCATAATATTTTCCATAATCATCATCCTTTCACGCTACTTCATTAAATTTAAAATTCTTTCTAAATCATCATTACTACTATATTCTATTATAATTTTTCCCTTCTTCCTTCCTGCATCTAGTCTAACCTTAGTTCCAAAAAAATTCTTAAAAGTATTTTCTATATCCTGATATAAAATTTGTTTTCTCTGTAACTGTTCTTTAGATTCCGGATGTTCTTTTTGCATAGCATGTTCTGCTTGCCTTACAGTAACACCTCTTTCGATCATCTTTAAAGCCATCGCATATTGTTTTTCCGGGTCTTGAATAGAAAGTAAAGCTCTACAATGACCTTCTACTAGTTTTCCCTCTTTCACAAGTTCTAATACTCTTGGATCCAAATTAAGTACTCTTAATGTATTACAAATAGCACTTCTACTTTTTCCTAACTGTTTTGCAACTTCTTCTTGCGTCATTCCATATTTTTCAACAAGATTTTTTATTCCCATCGCCTTTTCATAAGCATTCAAATCTTCTCTTTGCAAATTCTCTATAAGAGATATCTGCGAATTAATTTTTTCATCATCTTCACGTATAATAGCTGGTATTTCTTCAATTCCTGCTATTTTGCAAGCTCTCCATCTTCTCTCTCCAGCTATTATAGAATAATATCCATCTTTTTTAGCTACAACAATTGGTTGAATAAGTCCATATTTTTTTATTGACTCTGCCAACTCTTCTAATGCCTCTTGATCAAATACTTTTCTAGCTTGTTCCTTATTTGGCTCTATTTCAGTTACTTTTAGCTTTTTAAATATATCTGTTTCCTGTTGTTTCTCTTCATCTGGTACTGGTCCAAATAAAGCATCCAAACCTTTCCCTAAACCTGATTTTTTTGTCATTCTCACACAGCTCCTTTCTTTATTAAGCAATATTTACTTTTTTATTCCATATGTCTAGCTTTCTTTTCTTCATCGTTTTTCTTCAAGAATTCCTTTGTAAATTTATCATAACTTTTTGCCCCCTTTGAACGAGGATCATATTCTGTAATTGGCATACCATAACTTGGTGCTTCACTTAATCTAACATTTCTAGGTATTACAGTCTTATATACTTTATCTCCAAAGTATTTTTTTACCTCTTTAACAACTTGATTAGACAAATTTGTTCTTATATCATACATTGTAAGCAAAGCTCCCTCTATTTGTAAATTTTTATTAAGATGTTTTTTTACCAAATTTACTGTATTTAAAAGTTGTCCTAAGCCTTCTAACGCATAATATTCACATTGTACTGGTATTAAAACACTATCAGAAGCTGTAAATGAATTTAACGTTATAAGACCTAATGATGGAGGACAATCTATCAAAATATAATCAAAGCTATCTTTTATTTCGTCCAATTTTTCTTTCAATCTCTGCTCTCTTGACATCATTGATACCAATTCTACTTCTGCTCCAGCCAAACTTATGTTTGATGGGCATATATATAGATTTTTTACAGATGTTTTTACTAACGCTTCTTGCATTTGTGTATCTCCTACAAGAATATCATAAGTAGAAAACTCTACTTTTCTATCTGTTCCAAGTCCACTTGAAGCATTTCCTTGTGGGTCTGCATCTATTAGCAAAACTGTTTTTCCTTTTTTTGCTAAAAATGTACATAAATTAACAGTTGTAGTTGTCTTACCTACACCACCTTTTTGATTAGCTACTGATATAACTTTTCCCATTTATCTGCCCCCATTTTATAGTTAAATTTTATTTATTAGTCTTATTTTGTTTATATATACATCATATATAATTTTTTTTAAAAAGTCAATGTATTTTTTATAATTTGCAAAAAAAAATTTGAGTTTTTAACTCAAATTTTTCTTTTATATTATCTTTCACATTTTTTAGTAAAATCCTCATTTTTCAAGCATTTGCTAACTTTATATTAAATACAACCTTTTTTATTTTTCAATGTTTTCACATTTTACTTTATTGGTTCTTTTGCTGGAATACCTGCTTTTCTAGGATATTTATTAGGCGTTCCTTTTTGTTTTTTTATTGAAACTATATTTCTTCCCATATCTGTATCTGCTAAAAAGAAAGTATCTATCTTTTCTATTTTACCTCCTAAAATATTTATTGCTTTTTTTGATTCTTCTACTTCTTCTTCAACATTTGAACCTTTCATGCATATACATTTTCCTCCTATTTTAACTAAAGGCAACACATATTCAGAAAGAACACTTAAATTAGCCACTGCTCTTGACGTTACATAATCAAATTTTTCTCTATATTTTTTATCTTTTCCTAAATCTTC
>MNRQ01000021.1:28891-40311 GCA_001916035.1 Clostridium sp. 27_14
TTTTAGTTCTAGCTGTTCAATAACTTCATTTAGAAAATTTATTCTTTTATTTAATGAATCTATTAAGGTAACATCTATTTCTGGTATAAAAATTTTAATTGGTATTCCAGGAAATCCTGCTCCTGTACCTATATCGGCTAATTTACCATTTTGGCCTATCTCCTTTACTATTGTTAAACTATCAACAAAATGCTTTAATATTATATCATTTGGCTCTATAATTGCTGTTAAATTTATCTTTTTATTCCATTCTATTAATAAATTCATATATTTATAAAACTTGATTACCTTTTCTTCGTCAATTTCAATATCCACTTTTTTTAATTGTTTTATTAATTCACTTTTAAATTCTTCATATTCCATTATTTACAACATTCCTCTTTTCTATTTATATTTTTCACAGTAAACCTCTTTTTTATATAGTTTTCCACAACTTATTCACACTTGTGAATTATTAAAAAATTATCCAATTCCATAACTTCTATATTCTAATCATAAATTTCCACATTTTATTCACAATTGTGAATTTTTTTACATTTTTAACTCATTTTTACTTACAAATGTAAATTATTATTTAAATTTCTATTTTTCAATACTTTTTAGCTCTGTTTATTATTTCTAGTTTGTAAATATATTAATAACACTGAAATGTCTGCCGGAGAAACCCCTGAAATCCTTGATGCTTGCCCTATAGAACGAGGTCTCAACTTTTCCAACTTTTGTCTTGCTTCTATACGTATTCCTTTAACATCTTCGTAACAAATATCTTCAGGCAATAATTTTTCTTCTAATTTTTTAAATTTTTCAACTTGCTGCTCTTGCATTTTTAAATACCCTTCATATTTTACTTGTATCTCTACTTCTTCTGCTTCTTGCAAATCAAGTTTTGGCCTTTCATTATCAATAATTGACATATTTTCATAAGTTACTTCTGTCCTTTTTAGCAACTCTGCTAATTTAGTTCCTGTAGTCAAAGGACTTGTTCCAACACTTATTAAAAAATCATTAACTTCTTCTGTTGGCTTAACCACAGTCTTTTTTAATCTTTTAACTTCTTCTTCTATATTTTTCTTTTTATTTAAAAATTTTTGATATCTTTCTTCTGAAATCAAACCTACTTCATGTCCTATTTCTGTTAAACGTAAATCTGCATTATCTTGTCTCAATAAAAGTCTATATTCTGCCCTTGAAGTCATCATTCTATATGGTTCATTTGTACCTTTTGTTACTATATCATCTATCAAAACGCCTATATATCCTTGTGTTCTGTCTAATATTACAGGATTCTTTCCTTTTATTTCCTGTGCTGCATTTATTCCTGCAATTAAACCTTGGCAAGCAGCTTCTTCATACCCAGATGTTCCATTAATCTGTCCTGCCATAAATAATCCGTTTATACCTTTATACTCTAAGGATAGCTTTAATTCATCTGGTTTTATACAATCATATTCAATAGCATAAGCAGGCCTTGTAAATTCAGCATGTTCTAATCCTGGTATTGTATGATATAATGCAATTTGAACTTCTTCTGGTAATGAAGAACTCATTCCTTGTATATACATTTCTTCTGTATCTAATCCCACTGGCTCTACAAATGCTTGATGCCTTGGTTTATCACTAAATCTTACTACTTTATCCTCTATTGATGGACAATATCTTGGTCCAGTTCCTTCTATTTTTCCTGCATACAAAGGTGATCTTGATAAATTATTTCTTATTATTTCATGTGTTTTCTCATTCGTATAAGTCAAATAGCAATCTACTTGCTCAAAATTTTTAATTTTATCATCAAAAGAAAATGGAACTATATTATCATCACCTTTTTGAACTTCCATTTTAGAAAAATCAATACTTCTACGATTTATACGAGCCGGTGTACCTGTTTTAAAGCGTACTAATTCAATTCCTAATTTCTTTAAACAATCAGAAAGCCTATTCGCAGCTGCAACTCCATCAGGTCCACTCTCTTCTGAAAACTCCCCTATGTATATTTTACTTTTTAAATATGTTCCTGTAGCCAATATAACAGCTTTTACTCTATATATCGCTCCAACAGCAGTCTTAACCGCCATAATTTTATTGTTTTCAACTATGATATCCACAATTTCTCCCTGTTTTACACAAAGATTCTCTTGCAATTCCAAAGTATGCTTCATTTCCATTTGATATTTCTTTCTATCTGCTTGTGCTCTTAAAGAATGTACTGCTGGTCCCTTAGAAGTATTTAACATTTTTATTTGAATCATACTCTTATCTATATTTTTCCCCATTTCTCCACCCAAAGCATCTATTTCTCTAACTAAATGGCCTTTTGAACTTCCCCCTATATGTGGATTACATGGCATATTTGCTATATTTTCTAAACTAATAGAAAACACTAATGTTTTCATACCCAAACGAGCAGCTGCCAAAGCTGCCTCACAGCCTGCATGTCCAGCTCCAACAACCGCAACATCATATTGACCTGCTTCATATTCTTTCACATCAAATTTTTTTTCATTTATTTTTTCCATTTTTTATACATTCCTTTCTTAACCTATTCAAAACATACATAATAAAAATTTTCAACAACAATTCTCCTTATTTATAACCCTCCCGGGTTATAACCTCATAAGGTATATCCCCCCTTATTTAGTTATAGTTACAAAAAATGTTTCACAACAAAAAATGCGTCCTAATCCGTTGGGGCTCTAGGGCTATATGAAAATGTTTCACACGGACTTTTTATCAATGTTTCACAGATTTTTTTCCTTTCATGTGAAACCGAAAACAGTGTTTTATTTATTTAAAGTTGAATTTTAACCTATAAGTTATTTAGTGTTATGTAAACTCTTTATTAACACTACGCCACTTTTCAATGTTTTTAAACCATTTTTATAGTTTTTTTCTTTAAAATTTTTAAAATTTTCTTTTTTTACTTTATGTAACTATTTCAAAATTGTTTTCCACATTTGCAGTATTAAAAGTGTATTGTTTTCCACAGTTTTTAGACTTCTTATCATTTTATTTTAATAACTTTTGTTTGGATAATCATTTTTTCTAAATTTTTTAATAAAATTCCACACATTTTATTGTTATTTCTTAGCAAATTATACGATTTTCTGTTATAACATTAGAAAAATTAAAAGTATACATTAATAACATTAATTTTTATATAATAAATTTTAAATACTCATCTTTTTATTAGCATACATATCTTTTTTATTTCATAACATAAAAATTTCTTTAAAGCAACTCAAAAAATTGCCAAGTATAAAATCAAATTGTGGAAAACTTTTTCAAAATTTACATTTTTAAAAAAGCAGTTTCAACTTTTAAATAAATATATGCTTTTGTATAATGAAATTCGTCATATTTTAATTTTGTTATCATCTTTTACAAATATGTTATTAAAATATCATTTTGCTTTTATTTTGATTTTCGTTTATCATTTTTATAAAATTATTTTCAATTTAAAATTCATTTTATTTTCCCAAACAAAATTTAGAAAAAATTTCATCAATAATATCATCAGTAACTGTTTCTCCTGTAATTTCTCCTAAATTTTCTAAAATTTCTTTTAAAAATATAGCTATAATATCTAAAGGCATACCTAATTCCATTGATTTTTTAGCTTCTCTACAAGAATTCAATGCTTTACTAATTAAGTTTTTATGCCTTATATTAGTAATAACTATAGTATTATCAAGGCTAATCTCCTCCATAGAAAATAAATTTCCTATACTTTTATACAAATCATCAATTCCTTTTTGCTCCAATGTAGACATTTTAACAATATATTTAGAAACATTCTTAATTTCTGCCATATTTTCATCGATTTTATTAAGCAAATCCATTTTATTTAAAACCACAATAGCTGTCTTATTCTTAATAATATCCAAAATTTCCTTATCTTCATCTGTCAAATCTTTGCTACTATCAAAAATAGCTATAATTAAGTCCGCATCTTTTGCAATTTCTTTTGACTTAGTAATCCCTATCTTTTCTACCTCATCCTTAGCTTCGCGTATTCCTGCAGTATCAATCAATTTTAATGGAACACCCTCTACTGTTACAAATTCTTCTATAGTATCTCTTGTAGTCCCTTCTATCTCAGTAACTATAGCTCTTTCTTCATTTAAAATACAATTTAAAAGTGATGATTTTCCTGCATTTGGTTTTCCAATAATAGCTGTTTTTACTCCATCTTTAAGTATTTTCCCATTATCAAAACTTTTTTCCAAACGACTTAAATCAGCTATAACCACATCTAACATTTCATTAATTTCAGTATTTGTAACCTCTTCAACATCATATTCAGGATAATCTATATCAACTTCAACATTGACCATAACATCCATTATTTTTTGCTTTATATCATGTATTTCCTTAGAAACTCTGCCCTCTAACTGATTCATACCTGCCTTCAATTCTCTTTCAGACTTAGCATCTATAATATCAATAACAGACTCAGCCTGAAGTAAATCAATACGACCATTTAAAAAAGCTCGTTTAGTAAATTCGCCTGGCTCAGCCATTTCCGCACCATTTTTTAAACATAATTCCAATATCTTTTTTACAACAATATTTCCACCATGTGTATTTATTTCACACATATTTTCAGTTGTATAACTCATAGGCTCTTTAAAGTAAGAAACTAAAACCTCATCAACAATAGCACTTTCAGGCACTTCAAAACCATCATATTCTTTTAAATTTTCTACAATATGACCATATTTCATCGTATATCCTTTTATATTTTCTATATTTTCCATCTTTTTTGGAAGAAAAATTTTATCTAATATTTCAAAACATTCCTTTCCACTCATTCGTACAATACCTATTCCACCAATCCCGTGGTGCCGTAGATATAGAAGCTATTACACTCATTTTTTTACCTCCTATTTTATTTTCACTTTGAGTCATAAAATTTAAAGTTTCTTATTATTTCCAATAATGTCAAAAAAAGCCAAAGATAGAATTTACTAAACTGTAAAATCCGACCTTTGACCCCCGATTTTTATTTATTTTTCAATGATATTACTACTTTTCTATGTGGTTCTTCACCTATACTAGTAGTCTCTACTTTAGGATTATCTTGCAATTTACTATGAATTATTTTTCTTTCATATGGTTGCATAGGCTCTAAAGTAACTGATTTTCTTGTTCTTATTACTGTTCTTGCAACTTTTTCTGCCAAATCCTCTAAAGTTTTTTGTCTTTTTTGTTTATACCCTTCTATATCAAGTATAACTCTTATTTTTTGGTCTACATCCTTAGAAGCTACAGCTGACAAAATAATTTGAAGTGCATATAAAGTTTCACCTCTATATCCTATTAAAAAGCCTAATTTATCATTAAATAAAGCTACATTTAACCCACTTTCATCACTCTCAACCTTATAATTTGTACCTTCTGGAAGATTTTTTATAAAATCTTTTAAAAATTCTTCCACATTTTTCTTTGCTTTCTCTTGATTTTCTAACGTTATATGTATCTCTTTTTTTACCTTGTTGCTAGATTTCTTATCTATTTTTTGTTCTATATCATCTTTTAATGTCATTTCTATTTTTACTACACGAGGTGTTAAAATACTAAAAAAACTACGTTTTTCATCTTCTAAAACCTTTATTTCTACGCGATCTCTAGAAACTCCTAATTCTTTTAAACCTTTTTCAATAGCTTCATTTGTTGTTCTTCCTTCTGCAATAATTGTTTTAGACATATAAAGACCTCCTTTTAACTCTAAGTTTAATCATCTTTAATAACTTTATTTAACACTAATCTTTCACCTATCATAGCAATATTATTTACAAGCCAATATAATGCTAGTCCTAAAGGCGCAACTAAAGAAATTGAAACTGACATAATAGGCATCATCCAAGACATCATTTTATTTGTCTGTTCCATAACATCATATTCTTCCTCTTCTTTTTTCACCATTGATGTTGTTTCTTCTTCTCCATCAACTTTCTTTTCATCAACATTTTTCTCAATTTTCTTAGTCTGTTTTGCTTCCTTTCTAGCTTGCTTTTCCTTTTTTTGTATTGATGTTGTAATTTTCATTGAAACAAATGTTGATATAATATATAGAATTGGAATAATATAAACAGTCCAATCACTCAAATTTTGTTGAGGAATTTTGCTTAAATCCAAACCTAAAAAGCTCATATTTACATCAATTTTCTTTACCTCTTCATCATCTGGATTCTTTTCTTCTAAGAATTTAACTTCTCTTATCAAATCAATCTCTGGATAAGCTGCACTTACAGTCTTTTGAGATTCCTGCAATTGTGCAATATAATTATTAATATTATTAGAGTCTATCTTTTTCATATATGTTAAAGGACATCTTACCATATAAAAAATTGAAATTAATAATACAAATTGCAATATAGTTCCCAAACAACCACTAAAAGGACTCATATTTTCCTCTTTATAAAGTTTCATCATTTCTTGATTTAACTTTTCTGGATCATTTTTATACTTAAATTGCAAAACTTGCATTTGTTCATTCAATTTAGCACTTTTTTTCATGGTTTTCTGCTGTTTTATTGACAGTGGAAGCATTAATAATTTCATTACTAACGTAAATAAAATCATTGCCAAACCATAGTTATGAACTAAATTATAAATAAAATTCAAAACATAACCAAATATATTTGCAAAAAATTGAAACATTTTTACTCCTCCTGGTTATTTTAGCGGATCATATCCACCTTTTGAAAAAGGATTACAACGAATTAATCTCCATATTCCAAGCCTTAATCCTTTAAAAACACCATATTTTTCTAGTGCTTCCTTCATGTAATCAGAACATGTTGGATAAAATTTACATCGTATATTTTTACTAGTAATCCATAAAGAAATATGCTTTTGATACCAGCAAATTATATTAACTAATAAATTTTTCATTATTTTAACCTTTTTCACTATAAAGTTCTGCTTTTGAAAATATTTTTTTTACATCATCATAAATATTTTTAAAATATGCATTTTCTGGTTTTTCTCTTTTATTCCACAAAAACACAATTGAATATCCTTCTGGAATCTTAGATTCCTCTAAAAGATAGCTTTCACGTATCAAACGTTTCAACCTATTTCTTCCAACAGCTTTACATACTTTAGTACTTATAGCTAAACCTAAAAAATTCAATCTTTTACTATTGTTTTTTTGGATAAATGCCATAATATATTTCCCAGAAAAGCACTTTCCCTTTGTCAAAACTTTTTTAAATTCATAATTCTTTTTTAACATTTTCGTTTTTTTCATTACCATTCCCCTTTGTCTAAAGCAAATAGGCAACTAAAATGAAAAAATAAAATTGAAAATTAAAATGGCAATTTCGCTAAAATAGCCAAATTGCAACATCTTATATTCAACAATACTCTTCTGCCAAACTTAAACTAAGCAGCTAATCTTTTTCTACCTTTTGCTCTTCTTGCTTTTAATACATTTCTTCCTGATCTTGTTTTCATTCTTTTCATGAAACCATGTTCTCTTTTTTCTTGTCTATTTTTTGGTTGGAATGTTCTCTTCATACTAGCACCTCCTAATGTTTTTTATATTTAATTCCACAAATGGAATTTTATTCGACTTTATAAAAACGGACTATTAGCCAATTTTTAAAATTCAAGTAAATCGATTATACCCCACAATCAATAGAATTGTCAAGCAAATTAAAAAAAATTTTTTTCGACAAATTTTTTAAATCTCATTTAAAAAACTTTCTACCCCACTAATATTATAAACTTACAAAGATTTTAAGAACAAATTCCAAAAGAATAATATTTAGCAAATTTTAGCTCCAAATCAGCTATTTAAAAAGATTTCACAAAACATTTATTTTATTTTGACAAAAATTAAATTTGGTTGTAATATTTTTGTAACATAAGAAAGTTATCCACAGTTTTTTGAAAAGTTTTCCACAGGAAAAAATTTTTTTCCACAATTTTATTGACTTCTCGACAAAAAATCTGCTATTATATGGGGGTACAAAAAAAAGAGATTTTTCAAAAACAGTTTTTTTCAAAATAGTGTTCGTAAAAAATCAGCTTTTTTTACAGACATATTACAAAGTTATCAACAGTTGTGGATAACTCTGTGGATAACTTTATAGAAAGGATGAATTATAGATGGAGATTGACAAAGACGAACTTTTAGTAAAAATCAAAGACACATTAAAAGGCGAAGTCTCATCAATTTCCTATGACACATGGATCAGTTCTTTAGGAATTAAAAGTATTGATGACAATAACATCGTTTTTACAACATTGTCTGAATATCAAAGAGACTTTATAGAAAATCGATTCAAAGACTTACTTTTCAACACAATAAAATACATAACCAACAAGGAATACACATTTTCTGTAATAGACTTATCAAAAAAAGACAAAGATGGAAACGAAGATGGTGAAGAAGGCGATATAATAACTGATACATCATCAAGTGTACCAGAATCTGAACTAGAATCAAATCATCAAACACTAAATCCAAAATATACTTTTGACACATTTGTCGTAGGAAATAATAACAGATTCGCACATGCAGCAGCATTAGCAGTAGGAAACGAACCAGGAAAATCTTATAATCCGCTATTTTTATATGGTGGTGTTGGATTAGGAAAAACCCACTTAATGCAAGCAATTGGAAATAGAATCATTGAAGAAAACAGAAAAGCCAATGTTCTATACGTAACATCAGAAAAATTTACAAATCAACTAGTAAACTCAATAAAAGATAACAAAACTGAAATGTTTAGAAACAAATACAGAAACATAGATGTACTTTTAATTGACGATATCCAATTCATAGCAGGAAAAGACAGAGTCCAAGAAGAATTTTTCCACACATTTAACGCATTAAGAGAAGACGGAAAACAAATCATAATATCCAGTGATACACCACCAAGAGATATTCAATTCCTAGAAGACCGCTTAAAATCAAGGTTTGAATGGGGACTATTAGCAGATATTTCTTGTCCAGACTATGAAACACGTTTAGCAATACTAAGGAAAAAAGCTCAAGACGAAAAAATTATAATAGACGACGCAATATTATCAAATATTGCAACAAATATTGATTCAAACATTCGTGAACTTGAAGGAGTTTTCAACAAAATAGTTGCAAGAGCAGCATTAACACACAGTCCAATAACAATGGAACATGCAGAACTAATAATAAACGAATTCAAATTAAAAAGTGAAAAAGTAATATCAAGTGATTTCATAAAAGAAACAGTTGCAAAATATTTCAGCATAAACAAAAACGATTTAGCAAGTGAAAAAAGATCAAATGACATAGCTTTCCCAAGACAAATCGCAATGTTTTTATGCAGAGATGTCGCAAACATGTCTTTTCCACAAATTGGCAAAGATTTTGGAGACAGAGATCACTCAACAGTAATGCATGCATATAACAAAATAAAAAAAGAAGTACGTGATAAAAATAACACCAAGTTAATTGTGGAAAGTGTGAAAAACATAATCACAAGTGAAGAAGATTAGGCGTCTGTAAAGAAAGATTTATTTTTTGAAATCTATGTTTGGAAAAATAACTGTTTGGAAAAAAACGAGCTAGCTTTACTTACGGAAAAGCCAGATTGGTTATCCACAGGCATCTGTGGATTGTGTGTGGATAAAGTGTTGATAACTCAATTATCCACAAAAAAGTTATCCACATGTGGAAACGGTGTGGATAAAATCGACAGTTTTCCACAATTTTATACACAGGCTTTTTTCTAGGGACGCTAAGTTTCCACATAGTTTTCCACAGTTTCCACAACACCTAATACTACTACTACTAAATATATTATATTATTTATAATAAAATACAAGGAGGAAAAAAAATGAAAATCGTATGTTACAAAGAAAATATGATTAAAGCCATTAATTCCGTAGTAAAAGGAGTAGCATCAAAAACTACAATGCCAATACTAGAAGGAATACTAATACAAACTAATGACAATGAAGTAAAACTAACAACTTATGACCTAGAACTAGGAATAGAATATGTAATAGAATGTGATGTAAAAGAACAAGGAAGTACAGTAGTAAACGCAACAATGTTTAGTGAAATAATAAGAAAATTACCAGACACAGAAATATATATAACTCTTAACGAAAAAAATATATTAGAAATAGAATGTGAAGGATCACATTACAAATTAGCAACAATGAATCCAGATGAATTTCCAGAATTACCAAAAATAGAAGTAGAAAACTCAATAGAACTAGAACAAAACACATTAAAAAACATGATAAAAAGAACAATCTTTGCAGTAAGTACAGAAGAAAGCAGACCAATATTCACAGGCTGTTTAATAGAAACAGAAAACAATAAATTAAACATAGTAGCAGTAGACGGATTCAGATTAGCACTAAGAAGTGTATATTTAACACAAAAAACAAATGATTTTAACGCAGTAATACCAGGAAAAACACTAAACGAAGTAAATAAAATATTATTAGACTCATTTGAACCAGTAAAAATAGGAATATCAAAAAATCAAGCACTTTTTGAAATGGACAATTGTAAAATAGTAACAAGAATACTAGATGGAGAATTTTTAAACTATAAAAATGTAATACCAAATACATGGGAAACAAGAATAAGAGTAAATCGTTCAAACTTACAAGATTGTTTTGAAAGAATAAGCTTAATATCATCATCAAGTGTAGAAAAAGAAAAAAAATACCCAGTAAAAGTAGTAGTAGACATTGGAAAAGTAACAATATCATGCACAAACCAAACAGGAGATGCAAAAGAAGAACTATTTATTTCAACTGAAGGAAAAAATTTAGAAGCAGGCTTCAATCCAAAATACTTCTTAGATAGCCTAAAAGTAATAGATGACGAAGAAGTTTATGTAGAATTTGGAAGCAGCATATCACCATGTTTAATAAAATCAACTGAAAACAATGACTATGTATATATGATTTTACCAATAAGAATAAAAGAAGATTAATAAAAATCAAAAAGAAGTTACAAAAAATAGCTTCTTTTTTTTTGCCAAAAAAATATAAAAGAAAAAAAAATAAAATCAAAAAAATTAGAATAAATTAGAAAAAAATAGCAAAAAAAAGAAAAAGAGAGGAAATAATAGAAAAATGAGAAACAAAAAAATCAAAAAGAATAAAAATCTCAAAATAGGAAATAATAGAAAAATGAGAAACAAAAAAATCAAAAAGAATAAAAATCTCAAAATAAAAACAGAAAAAATAGAATAAATTAGAAAAAAATAGAAAAAAATAGCAAAAAATAGAAAACAAGAGAAAACAATAGAAAAATAAGAAACAAAAAATCAAAAAGAATAAAAAACTCAAAATAAAAACAGAAAAAATAGAATAAATTAGAAAAAAATAGCAAAAAAAAGAAAAAGAGAGGAAATAATAGAAAAATGAGAAACAAAAAAATCAAAAAGAATAAAAATCTCAAAATA
>MNRQ01000021.1:40318-57218 GCA_001916035.1 Clostridium sp. 27_14
GCAAAAAAAAGAAAAAGAGAGGAAATAATAGAAAAATGAGAAACAAAAAAATCAAAAAGAATAAAAATCTCAAAATAAAAACAGAAAAAATAGAATAAAATAGAAAAAAATAGTAAAAAAAAGAAAACAAAAGAAAATAATATAAAAACAACAAATAAATAAAAAATTAAAATAAACGAAAATAAAAATATAGAAAAAAATAAAAATAAATAAACAAATTATATAATGAATAAAAAAATAAAAATAAAGCGAAAATAATAGAAATAAATAAAAAATAGAAAAAAAAACAAAAAAAGATATAAAAAACTGTGGAAAACTAATGTAAAAAATTAAAATAAAATAAAAAAAAACAAATAAATTACAAAAAGTAATACAAAAATAGCAATAAATGAAAAAAAGTAAGATAAAAAAGAAAAAAATATAAAAAAATAGAATAAATAAAAAAAAATAGCAGCAAAAGAAATAGTATAAAAATAACAAATAAATAAAAAATAAAAAACAAACGAAAATAAGAATATATAAAAAAATAAAATTAAACAAATAAATTATATTATAAATAGAAAAATAAAAATAAAGCGAAAATAATAGTAATAAATAAAAAATAAAATAAAAAAAGAATAACAAATATAAAAAACTGTGGAAAACTAATACAAAAATTGAAATTAAATAAAAAAATTTATTAAATAATATTAAAAAGAAAAAATATAAAATAAAAATGATAGAAAATAGAATAAATTAAAAAAATTTACAAAAGAAATAAAAGAAAAATAAGAAACAAAAAAATTAAATAAAAATAAAAGCAAACGAAAATAAAAATATAGAAAAAAATAAAAATAAGTAAATAAATTATATAATGAAAAAAACAAATAAAAATAAAACGAAAATAATAAAAATAAAATAAAAAATGAAAAAAACAAGTAAAACACATTAAAAACTGTGGAAAAGTAATACCAAAAAGCAAGATTAAATAAATAAAGTAGAAAAAAATAAAGCAAATCTAAAACAAAATCTAAAAAATAATATAAAATTAGAAAAAAACAATAAAAAATAATATAAAAAATAGAATAAATTAGAATAAAATAGTAAAGAAAAAACTAGAAAATAATATAATAATAAAAATAAAAAAAAATAAAAACAAGCGAAAATAAAAATATAGAAAAAAACAAAAATAAATAAATAAATTATATAATTAATAAAAAAATAAAAATAAAAAGAAAATAAGAAAAATAAACAAAAAAACACATAAAAAATATTAAAATTTGTGGAAAACATAAAAAAAAATAAAATAAAAAAGGAAAAATAAAATAAAATTATAAAAATATATGTAAAAATAATAAAAAAAATAAAAATAAAGTATAGCCAAAAATAAAAAAAGATGATATAGTATAAAAAGAAAAGTGGTGAAAAAAATGTGGATAAAAGAAATACAATTAAAAAATTTCAGAAATTATAAGGAAGAAAAAATAAAATTAAATAAAAATATAAATATTCTATACGGAGAAAACGCACAAGGAAAAACAAATATAATTGAATCAATATTTTTATGTAGTATGGGAAAATCTTTTAGAGCAAAAAAAGATAAAGAAATGATAAAAATAAATGAAGATATTTGTTCCGTAGAAGTGGAATATGAAAAATCAGATAGAGAAGGAAAAATAAAAATAGAAATAGGAAATAAAAAAAACATTTTTATAAACGAAATAAAAATAAAAAAGTTAAGTGAGTTATTAGGAAAAATAAATATAGTAATTTTCACACCAGACGATATAGAAATTATAAAAGGAGGACCAGACCAAAGAAGAAAATTCCTAGATATTATGATTAGCCAATTAAGACCAAATTATATTCATATATTATCATTATATCAAAAAACAATAGAACAAAGAAATAATTATTTAAAACAAATTAAAGAAGAAAATAAAGATGAAAATCTTTTAGAAATATGGGACGAAAAATTATCAGAATATGCAGTAAAAATATATGAATATAGAAAAGAATTCATAAATAAGCTAATACCAAAGATGGAAAATTTGCATAAAGAAATCACTAATAATAAGGAAAAAATAAAAATAGAATACATAACAGAATGTGAAAACAAAGAAAAATATATAAAATTATTAAAAGAAAGAAGAAAATTAGATATTTTAAAGGGATTTACAACAAAGGGTGTACATAGAGATGATTTTGTGATATATATAAATGGAAAGCAAATAAACATATATGGATCACAAGGTCAACAAAGAACTTCAGTTTTAACATTAAAATTATCAGAGCTAAATTTAATATATGATGAAATAGGTGAATATCCAATTTTATTATTAGATGATTTTATGTCAGAACTAGATAAAAGTAGAAGAGAAAGTTTAGTAAAACATATCAAAGAAACACAAGTAATAATAACATGTACTGACAAATTAGCACTTGAAAATTTTGAATATTTAGAATATAATGTTAAAGAAGGAAAAATAATAAACTAAAAATAGGAGGAAAACAAAATGGAAAAATACCAACACGAATATGGCGCAGAACAAATACAAGTACTAGAAGGACTAGAAGCCGTAAGAAAAAGACCAGGAATGTATATAGGAAGCACATCTGTAAGAGGCTTACATCACATGGTATATGAAATAGTAGACAATGGAGTAGATGAAGCTCTAGCAGGATATTGCACAGAAATAAATGTTATAATAGAAAAAGGAAATATAATAACAGTAATAGATAACGGTAGAGGAATACCAGTAGAAATACACCCAAAAACACATATATCTACTGCAGAAACAGTTTATACAGTATTACACGCAGGAGGAAAATTTGGAGGAGACAGCGGATACAAAGTTTCAGGAGGTTTACATGGAGTTGGAGCATCAGTTGTAAACGCATTATCATCTTGGACAGAAGTAACTATCCAAAGAGATGGTGGAATTTTTGAAATGAAATTTGAAAAAGGAAAAACTGTTGAGAAACTAAAAAGAATAGGGGACTCTAAAAAAACTGGAACAAAAGTAAGATTTTTAGCTGATAATACAATATTTGAAAGCCTAGAGTATGAATATGAAGTATTAGAAAAAAGATTAAGAGAAATAGCATTTTTAACAAAAGGATTAAAAATAACAATAGAAGACCAAAGAGAAGAAACACCAAAAAAAGCAGAATTTTGTTATGAAGGAGGATTAATATCATTTGTAGAATACCTAAATAAAAATAAAGAAAAAATCCATCCAACACCAATTTATATAGAAAAACAAGGAGAAGTACCAGTAGAAATAGCTATTCAATATACAACAGCTTACTCAGAAAATATATACACATTTGTTAATAACATAAATACAATCGAAGGTGGAACACACTTAGAAGGATTTAAAAGAGCACTAACAAAAGTTTTTAATGACTATGCAAGAAGCCACAATATTTTAAAGGAAAAAGATAATAATTTACAAGGTGAAGACATTAGGGAAGGAATAACAGCAGTAATATCTGTAAAAGTAAAAGAACCACAATTTGAAGGACAAACAAAAACAAAACTAGGAAACAGTGAAGTAACAGGTGTTGTACTTAGTATGGTAAATGAAGCATTATCAACATTTTTAGAAGAAAATCCACAAGTAGCAAAAGCAATATTAGAAAAATGTGTCAGTGCATCAAGAGCAAGAGAAGCAGCAAGAAAAGCAAGAGAATTAGTAAGAAAGAAAAGCAGTCTAGAAACTTCAACATTACCAGGTAAATTAGCAGATTGCAGTAGCAAAATAGCAGATGAATGTGAAGTATATATAGTCGAAGGGGATTCAGCTGGAGGAAGTGCAAAACAAGGAAGAGATAGAAAATTCCAAGCAATTTTACCATTATGGGGAAAAATGTTAAATGTTGAAAAAGCAAGAGCAGACAAAATTTACGGAAATGATAAATTAAATCCAGTAATTGTAGCTATAGGAGCAGGAATAGGAGCAGATTTTGACATTACAAAAATAAGATATGGAAAAGTAATAATAATGGCAGATGCAGATGTAGACGGTGCACATATTAGAACATTACTATTAACATTCTTCTTTAGATACATGAGACCATTAATAGAAAATGGAAACGTATATTTAGCTCAACCACCACTATATAAATTATCTAAAAAAGGAATGGAAGACATTTATTGTTACACAGATGAAGATTTGGCAAAAGCATATAAAGACTTAGAAGCTAAGGGAATAGAAAGAAGCACATTAGGACTTCAAAGATATAAAGGTTTAGGAGAAATGAACCCAGAACAATTATGGGAAACAACAATGGATCCAGATAAAAGAATCTTAGTTAAAGTAACAATGGATGATGCTATAAAAGCAGATGAAATATTTACATTATTAATGGGAGACGAAGTAGAACCAAGAAGAGAATTTATTCAACAAAATGCAAAATATGTTACAAACTTAGATATTTAAAAAGAAAAAAATAAAAATGAGATTTGTGTAAAAATATAATTCAAGTCTCATTTTTTATATTCAGTTTTTACTTTATATATACTTTATTTTTAAATATAAAATATTAAAATAAATATAAAAAATTTAATAGGAAAGAAAAAATCTTTCCTATTAATCTGAAAAGCCAATAACAATCTTAGCTAAGACTAATATATCTAATATTTAAACCTAATATATATTACTATATAAATAAGCCGGATACCACATATATTAATCAGTCGCTCGACTATTAGAACACCATAGAATAACTATATTCATCCTAAAAAAGGACTAATAATAACCATAATAAAATATAAAAATAATCTTAGCTCGAATTTATTACATATATTACAACTATAAATAATTAAATAGCTTACATACACATAATAAATTCTTCTCGCCGACATATGAAAATATAAAAACATACACTTTCATACATCTTTGTCCGAATAATAATAAACTGATAAAAATCTATTATTACTCTTGGCTCAACTGTTATCAACCTTACAATAATATTATGAACAAAAATAAAAAAAATATACATAAAAAATAAAAAAATTATAAATATATAAAAAAACAATTAATTAAATTAAGAAATAATAAAATAATAAAAATTAAACAAATAAATATATTCTAAAAAAATAAACATAAATAAAACGAAAATAAAAGGGAAAAAAACAAAAAAGTGAAAAAGTGACAAAAAAATGTAAAAAAATAAGGAAAAGTCGAGTTTTGTCGAAAATTTATTATTGACAGAAGTAATAATAGATAGTAAAATTGCAAAAAAAGAGAGGTGATAAAAATAAAAGAAAAAACTATAAAAGAGTGGATACCATTAGAAAAAATATATAAAGATGGAACAATAAAATTAAAAAATAATAATTATATAAAAATAATAAAAATAATGCCAATTAATTATAATTTAAAATCAGAATTAGAAAAAAAATCAATAATTAATTCATATAAAATATTTTTAAAAACATGTAACTTTCCAATACAAATTTTAATTCAAAGTAAAAAAGAAAATTTAGATGATCATATTTTAAAAATCCAAAAAAATATAGAAAAAAATAAAAAAATAGAAGATATAGGAAAAGAATATATTAAATATATAAAATCAATAAATTTATCAAAAAAATCATCAACAAAAGAATTTTATATCGTAATTAATAATGAAAAAAATAATACAAAAAATAATATAGAAATAGAAGAAATCATAAAAAACGAATTAAATGAAAAATATTTTAAAATCAAAGAATGTTTATCAAGATGTGGAAATTCAGTTCAAGAAATTTCAGAAAAAGAGGAAACAATAAAAATTTTATTTTCATTCCTCAACACCAGAAAAAATTTAATAAATTAGAAAAAAATAATAAATGTAATATGGAAAAAATACAAACAAAATTTCTAAAAAAAGCAAAAAAAAGTAGACATAAAACATAAAAAGATATAAAAAAAATAGAAATAAAAAATAAAAGAAACCAATATATCCGTAAAGCCTTTTAATAAAGAAAAAACATAAAAAAGCAGAAACAAAAGATCAAAAATAGGAAGAATATTAAAACAAAAAATGAGTTTACAATAAAATGTACAATGTAAACTAAATAATAGAAAGGAGAAAGTGACTTTAACATCACTTATAATTAATGGAAGAAGAAAAAAATATATATAAAGGAATAGTAAAAGAAGAAGAAAAAATATATCCAGCATATATAAATTTAAAAAATTCAAAATATATAGAAATAGATAATCTGTATTATGCAGGATTAATTTGTATAGATTACTATAGAGAGCAAACAGATTTAATATTAAAAACACTAATCGAAACAAACATAAATATGAATATATCAATATTTTATGAAAAACAAGATTCATATAAAACAATAAAAGATTTAACATATCATATAGGAAATGTAGGAGTAGAATTAAAAGAAAGTAATGAAAACAGACAAGATATAGATATAGCAGCATTTACATATAATGACGCAAAATATATAAGAAAAGAAATGCAAATAAATAACGAAGACTTGTATTTTCTATATATCTATATAGTTATTTATGATACAGAATTAAAAAAATTAGAATATTACCTAAACAAAATAGAAGGAATAACACAAAGTAAAGGAATACAAACAAAAAGAGCAAACTTTAGGGAAGAAGAAATATTTTTATCAACATTACCATTTATGGAAAACAAAGAAATAATAAAAGAAGCAGCAAGAAGAAATGTTTTAACAAGTGGATTGTTAGCAACATATCCATTCATTTCATCAACAATATTTGATGCAGAAGGAATATTTATAGGAACAAATATTTATAACAATTCAATGGTATTTATAGATAGATACAATACTCAAAAATATAAAAATGCAAATATGTGTATATTTGGAACAAGTGGAGCAGGAAAATCATTCTATACTAAATTATTAATATTAAGGTACAAACTACTAGGGATAAAACAATATATAATAGATCCAGATAGAGAATATACAAACATCTGCAAAGAACTTGGAGGAACACTAATAAAAATAGGACCAACATCAGAAACATACATAAATATACTAGACATAAGAAAAGAAAGCATAGAAGAAGGAGAAAAAGGATATTTAGCAACAAAAATATCAAAATTAATAGGATTTTTTAATTTAATATTTGGAGAATTAGATGAAGAAGAAAAAGCATTAATAGAAGAAAAATTAATAGAAACATATAAAATAAAAAACATAACATTTGATGACGAAACACTTTATAAAAAAGATAAAAATAAAATATTAAAAGAATTTAAAACAACAAAAGATATGCCAATTTTAAAAGACTTATATGACATATTAGGAAAAGACGAAAGAACAAAAAAATTTAAAATAAAATTAATACCATTTATAGAAGGATCAATGAAATTTTTTAATAATTATACAAATATTGAAATAAACAATGAACTAATAATAGCAGATATTTATGATTTAGGAGAAGAAAATATACAATATGGTATGTATTTATTTACTGATATTTTCTGGGATAAGATAAAAGAAAATAGAAATGAAAAAAAAGCTATATACATGGATGAAATATGGAGACTAATAGGAGTAACATCAAATAAAAATGTAGCAAGTTTTATATATAAAATATTCAAAACAATAAGAAAATATGGAGGAAGCAGTGTAGCAATAACTCAGGATATATCAGATATATTTAGCCTAGAAAACGGAACATACGGAAAAAGTATTTTAAATAATTCAAGCATAAAAACATTTTTTTCACTAGAGGAAGAAAACATAAAAATATTAAGTGAATATACTAATCTATCCGAACAAGAAAAAGTAGAAATAAAATCACTAAAAAGAGGAGAATGTTTAATGTTTGTTGGAGAAGATCATATATTAACAAAAATTGAATCATCAGAAACAGAAAAAAAAATAATAGAAGAAAATAAAAAATATGAACATTAAAAGAAAGGAATTTTATTAAAAGTGAAAAATATAATTACTGCAATAAATAATCCAGAATTAAATAATGAAATAAAAAAAGAAAAAAATTTAAAAATAATAAATAAAGATATAATATACAAAGAAGGAATAATAGAAATATTAGAAGAAAAAAAAGAAATTAATCTAATAATTATAAATTATGATCTACCAGGAAAAATAGAAATAGAAGATTTAGTAAATAAAATAAAAAAAATAAATGAAAAAATAGAGTTAATATTTATATTGGAAAAAGAAGATATAGAAAAAGAACAAAAATTAAAAAAATTAAATATAAAAAATATATATTATAATAATGAAATAAATAAAGAAAAATTAATACAAATAATAAAAAAAGAAAATAAAAATAAAGAAGAGGAATTACAAAAAGAAATAAGAGAATTAAAAAAAATAATAGAAGAAAATAAAAAAGAAAACAAATCAAGAAAAATAAAAAACAAAATAGAAAAAAAAGTAGAAAATAAGATAGAAAAAAATTTGTTAAAAAAAAGAACTAAAAAAACAGAAAAAAAAGATAATAAAATAAAAAATGCAATAATAATAAATGAAAACGAAAAAAAAGAAGGAAGTTTTATAATAAAAAAATTAGCCACAAAAGCAATAAAAAAAAATAAAAAAATATTAATAATAAATATAAATTTAGAAAATAAAATAATCCAAGATATATTTAATAAAAAAAATATAGAAAAGATAATAGATAAAAAAATAAAATATATAGAAAACTCAAAACAAAAAAATATAAATAAAAAAATAGAAAATGCATTATTTGTAAAAATAAACGAAAATATAAAATTGATAACAGGACTAAAATATTATAAAAATAAAAACGAAGAATATTACATAAATAAAATAATAAATATAATACAAAAAAATTCAAAAAAATATTATTTAATTATAATATATTTTTTAAATAAAAAAGAAAATGTAGAACTAAAAAAAGAATTAAATAAAAAAATAGAAAAAAATATATTTATTATATCAAATAATTATATAGAAATAAAAGAATTA
The DNA here is from genome assembly GCA_001916035.1 of Clostridium sp. 27_14. Lineage (GTDB taxonomy): Bacteria > Bacillota > Clostridia > TANB77 > CAG-508 > CAG-269. The sequence goes on from MNRQ01000021.1 coordinate 49,251, forward strand.
AAAAAAGAACTAAGAAAATATAATTTTTTAGAAAACAAAAATACATATATATTTTTAAAAAAAGAAAATAATAACAAAAATAACACAATTAATAGTTCTATAATTAAAAATATATTTAAAAAAGAAAAAATAACAACAAAATTAAAAATAATTAAGTAAAAAAGATAATTTATTATTTTTTCTATTAAAAAAATGTAATAAAAATAAATAATAATAAATTAATAGTAAAAAAATAAAAAACAGAAAGAAAAGAGGTTTATATGGAATTAGAAACAAATAATAAAATAGAAATAAAAAATGATTTATTAAACGAAAAAGATCAAAAAAATTTCTTAGAAACTACTCTAGGAAAAACAATAAATACAGCAATTGATATAGGAATAAGGGCAATATTACCAGATTTTATAGATGATCAAGTTATAAATATAAAAAACAATTTATTAAAAAATGGACTAAAAGAAGGAATAAGTAAAACAATTGATGATACGATTGAAATTGGAAAAAGTACAATAGGAATTGTAACAGGAAATTTTGAAAATATAAATCAAATGCAAACAGCAGTAAAAACAGGAGGAATAATTGATGGAATATCCACATTACTAGATAGTGTTATTAATAAAGTACAAAGTAAAGGACTTATAGATTACAATATAGCTAAAACAATAAAAGATGGAAAAAATATTATATTAAATAATGTAGAAAGCAATATAGAAAAAACATTTACAGATCAAATAAAATCTTCGGAATATACAAACAAATATATAAGCAATTGGAAAAACTATTATGAAGAAAAAAATTTCGAAGGAATGGATAGAGAATATAAAAAAATAAAAAAAGAACTTAAAAATTTAATACCAATTGAAAAAACAATAAATGAAGCAAGAACAATTGAAAACATACATACTCTTATAAAAAATAATGGACAAAACTTTGATTTACCAAAAGAGGTTTTTGAATTAGCAGAAAAATTAAAATAAAAAATATAAAAAATATAAAAAATTATTAAAATAATAAATAAAAGTTAAAGATATGTTAGAAGTAATAAAATTAGTTTACCCAAAAAAAGTACTAGTTAGTAATTAATAAATTAGTACTTTACTTTTAACTAAAAAATCTAATACAAAATATAATAAAAATGTTAGGGAATAAAGAAATTTAAATTGAAAATTGCTTGCAAAATTCCATTTGTTTTAGTATAATACACATATAGGAAACTAAGCAAAATAGGGAAAAGTTGAAAGATAATTATATCTTTGATACAAAAATTATTAACAAAACATAATAGAAAAAATTATAAAAACAAAATTTCTATATAATAAAACTTAAAAGAAATAATTATTTTTTAACTAGATTTAAACCTTAAGGAAGGAATGAGATAAAACATGGAAGAAAGACAAGAAAGACGAGACGGAAAAATCATAGAAAGAGACATTGAAAAAGAAATGAGAACAGCCTATATCGACTATGCCATGAGCGTTATTGTATCACGTGCATTACCAGATGTAAGAGATGGGTTAAAACCAGTACATAGAAGAATCCTATATTCTATGCACGAAGATGGAATTACAGCAGATAAAGCATACCGTAAATGTGCCAATACAGTAGGATCCGTATTAGGAAGATACCATCCACACGGGGATAGTTCAGTATATGACGCAATGGTTAGACTAGCACAAGATTTCACAATGAGATATCCATTAATAGATGGACATGGAAACTTCGGATCTGTAGATGGTGATGGAGCAGCAGCCATGAGGTACACAGAAGCAAGAATGGCAAAAATATCAGAATATATGTTAACAGATATTGAAAAAAATACAGTAGACTTTATGCCAAACTATGATGACAGATTACAAGAACCAACAGTATTACCAGCAAGAATACCAGAATTATTAGTAAATGGATCATCAGGAATAGCCGTAGGTATGGCAACAAATATACCACCACATAATTTAAAAGAAGTAATAGATGGAATTATAAAAATAATAGATGATGACAATGTAACAGACGAAGATCTAATGCAAATTATAAAAGGACCAGACTTTCCAACTGGAGCAACAATCATGGGAACAGAAGGAATAAGACAAGCATACAAAACAGGAAGAGGAAAAGTCCTAATGAGAGCAGAAGCAGAAATAGAAGAAATGAGTGGAAATAGACAAAAAATAATAGTAACATCATTACCATATCAAGTAAACAAAGCAAAATTAGTAAAAACAATATCAGACTTAACAAAAGAGAAAAAAATAGAAGGTATATCAGAAGTAAGAGATGAATCAGACAGAAAAGAAAAAACAAGAGTAGTAATAGAACTAAAAAGAGACGCAAATGCACAAGTAGTATTAAATCAATTATATAAACATACACAAATGCAAGAAACATTTGGAATAATAATGTTAGCATTAGTAAATGGAGTTCCAAAAATATTAACATTAAGACAAATATTAGATTGCTATATAGAACATAGAAAAGAAGTAATATTAAGAAGGACACAATTTGATTTAGACAAAGCATTAGCAAGAGCACACATTTTAGAAGGATTAAAAATAGCACTAGACAATATAGATGAAGTTATAGAAATAATACGTTCATCTTATGATGATGCCAAAGAAAGATTAATGAAAAGATTTGGTTTATCAGATATACAAGCACAATCAATTCTAGATATGAGATTAAAAACACTATCAGGATTACAAAGAGAAAAAATTGAAAATGAATATAACGAATTAATGCAACTAATAGCACATTTAAGAGACATTTTAGCAAGTGAAAAATTAGTGTTTGATATAATAAAAGAAGAACTAATAGAAATAAAAACAAAATTCGGAGACGATAGACTAACAAAAATAATACCTGCAGAAGGAGAATTTTTAGTTGAAGACTTAATAAAAGAAGAACAAACAGTTATAGCACTAACACATTTTGGATATATAAAAAGAATGCCAATAGATACATATAAGAGTCAAAAACGTGGAGGAAAAGGAATAACAGGAATAGCAACAAGAGCTGAAGATTTTGTAAAGAAAATATTTATAGCATCAACACATGATACAATATTATTCTTCTCAAATAAAGGAAAGCTATATAAACTAAGAGGATATGAAATACCAGAAGCAGGAAGAACAGCAAAAGGAACAGCAATAGTAAATCTATTAAGTTTAGACCCAGGAGAAAAAATATCAGCAGTAATACCAATACAAAACTTCGCAGAAGGCAAATATCTATTAATGGGAACAAAAAGAGGATTGATAAAAAAGACAGCATTAACAGAATATAATTCAAGCAAAAAAACAGGACTACAAGGAATAACATTAAAAGAAGACGATGAATTAATAGCTGTAAGATTAACAGATGGAGAAGACAATGTAGTACTAGTTACAAGAAATGGGTTATGTATAACATTTGATGAAAAAGATGTACGTCCTATTGGAAGAACATCACAAGGAGTTCTAGGAATTAGAGTAGAAAGTGATGATGAAGTAATAGGAATGGAATCAATAATAAGAGGAGGAAAAGCAACATTGCTTGCAATAACTGAAAACGGATTCGGAAAACGTACAGAATTAGACGAATACAGAGTACAGCTAAGAGGAGGAAAAGGTGTAGTAACATACAAAATTACTCCAAAAACAGGAAAAATAGTAGGCGTAAGAATAGCAAATGATGATGAAGATGTAATGCTAATTACAGATACAGGAACAATAATAAGAATAAAAGTTAAAGACATTAGTGTATTAGGAAGAGCAACACAGGGAGTTACATTAATGAGAACATCAGATGGAGGAAAAGTTGTAAGTATAGAGACATTAACACCAGAAATGCAAGAAGAAGAATAAAAAAAGTGCTTAGTTACAAAGTAAATTTTATATTAAGAAAAACAAGCATTTATATGCAACAAAAAAGTTTATAAAAATAAAGTATAATAATAAAGTTATGTATAACTTTATTATTATACTTATATAACAAAAACAAAACATTAAATTAATAATGCTTTGTTTTTTTGTGGTATTCTCATAAATATTTAGTTAGTACCTTTTTCATAAACATGATAAATTATCTATTTTTTAATCTTAAATCTTCACCAAAGAAATAATAAATATCATAATAACCAGCAATCCTAGAACCAATTCTATCTTGATAAATAGAAAAAATATCATTCATATTCAAATTAGTAGAAATAATAGTTTTCGTAATATGATTATTAAGATTCAAAATACGAGTATTAATAATAGTAAAAAGTTCACTTAATTTTAAAGAATTAATAGACTCAGTACCTAAATCATCAATTATCAATAAATCAGACTCAAGAACAGATTGTAATACATCATCTTTAGAATTTTTAGACTTACCAAATTTAAAATCTATTACGCTTTCAAGCAATACAGGAGCAGTTTGATATAAAACAGTCTTCCCTTTTTTTATTAATTCAGAAGCAATACAGTTCGACATAAAAGTTTTACCGTAAACCAGTAGCACCTGTAAACAAAAGATTTTTTGAATCAGAATTATCAAAATTTTTAATAAATTCAATTGACTTGTTTTTTATATTTTGAATGTTTTTTCTAGGTGAAATATTAAACTTATATTTTGATAAATCAACTTCATCAGAAAAAAATGAATCATTAAAATTTTCAAAATTTTCTTTTTTTAAATTATACATATTAGATTTATTAAAAGAAATATTTAAAAGTTTCTGCTTTAAACAAGAACACATAGAAGTCTTAAAATTTTCATCAGTAACAAACCCAGTATCATTGCAAAGTTTACATTCATAAAAAGGCTCAAAATAATCTTTAGAATAACCATTTTTTATCAAAATAAATTCTTTTTCATCTTTTAAATCCTTAATTTTTTTGTTCAAATCATTCAAATAAAAATCTTTTTTTTCAGGGGAAAACAAAATACTTTTAGCACTCTGAATTCCCAAAGAATTAAGTTCTGTATCAATTTCTAATAATCGAGGAATAAGTTTATAAATAAGATCTTTTCTTCTTTCCAAATCCAATTCAGCATTTAATTTTTTACGTTCATAATCTCTCAAAAGAGAATTTAAAATATCATTTGTCATCTATATCTCCTTTTTGCATACCAATATTTGCATATAAAAAATCTAAATTATTATATTCACGTTGTTCATGATTAGCTTTAGTAACTTTAGCCTTTAAATCTTTAGTATCTCTAATTTGTTTTTTACGTTGTTCCAAAAAAGCCTCTATCTCATCAGGAGATTTCAAGTTTCTATCATGCCAATCAGTTATAATATTATTAATATAATCAAAAGTAGGATTTTGTTTTGAAGTTGTTTTCTTTAAAGCAATTTCAATAATATTCATATCATATCCAAAATCTAACACCCAATTCTCTATATAGGCTTCTTCATATTGTGTTAAACCAGAATGTTTTCCAAGTTTTTTAGCGATATCACGTTTTATTGAATTTAATTTTTCACGTTTTTGATAATATACATCTAAATCAGTCCAAGTATGAATTTTACTACTACCCCAAGCCTCTGCAACAGTTTGAACATAATTTTTATGTAATGCAGAACGATTATAACAATAATCAAAAAGAGCAATCATAACTTGATCATCAAAATTATACTTAGAAAACCATAAATCTATATCATTATACCATGAAGGTCCCATAATTCCTTGAAAATACATATTATTAATATGATCAATAGCTTTAGCACGTTGTTTATTTTTTGAAGTTTTTTCAATGGTTTCCTTAGAAGGAGTTAAATTAGGTTTATACAATTTATTAAGAGTAGATTCCTGCAAATCAACAATAACAAAACCAGAATTTTTTTTTACAATAAGCTCTTGCTTTTCTAAAAATTTAACCCCATCAGTAATAGTCTTAATTGGAAGATTAAGTTTTTTAGACAAATCATTTATCTTAATATCTTTTCCATATTTAGATAAAAAAATCATATACATATAAATTTTTAAAAAATCCCCTGGAATTTGAGATAAATGTTCAGCAAAAAAAATATCTGGAATCATTGTTTCAGAAAACAATAAAGCCTTTTCTTTTTGTTCTAATTTCATAATGAATCCCCTCTTTCATATGTTGTGAATAGATTATATCCTTTTTATATAAAAAATTCAATATGAAAGAGGTAAAATTAAAAAAAATTTAAAAAAATCAATTTAAAATACAATATTATAATTTTTTATTATAATTCGAAAAATATCTAAAATAATTTTTTGAGTACAAATACAATTTTTGTTTAAAAATAAAAGAAATTAAATATCTTAAAACATAAATAAAATTTTCACCATTAAGACCAACAAAACTAATTAATAAAAAAGGAAAGCATAATATTATAAATAAGAAAATTTTGAAATGAAGACTTTTAAAAAATAAATTAATAATTAAAAAAATTATACTATCCCAAATTATGTTCAAAAAAATAGTAGGATAATCTATAAAACCCAAAAATTTATTTTTAAAATTATAATTTTTTGGAAAAATAAAATTCATAACATCTCCTCTCTAAAAATAAAATAAAAAATAATAATAATAAAATAAATAATAAGAATCATCTTTTAAAAGACATAAAGTTATTAACACCCTGTGAAATATTTGTGGAAACGCCACCAACAAAATCGCGAACAAAAGAATTTACTTGCAATAATGCATAAATTCCACCAATATAAATAAATTTAGTAAATAAATTAGCAGAATCATATTTCATAGAAAATAAAATCAACAAAACAAAAGAAACAATTATTTGAATAAATAAAAGAGAAAACAAATTTCTAGACCAAGCCTTAAAAAACCAAGATAAAGAAGAAGACGCTTTAGATAAAATAGCAAATGGAGCTATTAGAATAAATATTTTAATTAAAATATATCGTAAAGAATAAGAAAAAACTAAACCAAGTAAAGAGATTGACATAGTAGTCTTTAATAAACCATCAAGGGAAAAAATATTTAGTGAAGAATTATCAATAGAAACACTATTATTAATAATAGAAATTAATTCAGAAAAACATATAGATTTTCCAAAAAGTTGATTTCCAAGATCTCTTATTGCCAAAGTAATATAAGAATTAATATTTAAAATTTGTTCCAATAAAAAATAAGAAAAATTCATACATAATCCATAAATAATTAATTTAAAAATAAAAGAAAAAGGTTTTTCAGATTCCATATATGTAATATGAGAAATAAAATATTTAATTGCAAAATATAATAAAATAGCAAGTAATAAAGAATTTGCAATTAATAAAATTCCATTTGAAGTAGAAGTACCAAAAATTTTCGAAAAATAATTATCATGCAAAATATCAGAACTTACAAAAGTTAAATCATCTAATATGCCATATAAACGATTATCAATAGAACTTAATAAAGTTTCAAAAATATAATTAATAGTATTTAATATAGTTTGGGTAACATTTGATTGTTCCAAAACAACCTCCTTTCTCATGTAAAAAAATTCATAAAAAACGAACAATAAAAGTAGACATAAACAAAATTAACATAAAGTAAAGTAAACATAAATTAACTAATAAGAGACTTAATAGCAGAAAGTATTAAATCTATAGCAAGTATGAAAGCGTAAGAAAATAATGACCCTTTAATAATTTTTTTGCCCATTCTAATTCTTTCCTCATCACCAAAACTAAACTTCTTCATAAATACTCCAGTTCCGACTGCAACAGCAGCTGCAGGAGTAGAAATTTTTAATAACCAACCCTCAATTGTTTCAAAAGCAGAATTAATTTTACTGATTAATTTGGGATCACCTAAAGCAGCATAAATTTCTGTAAAATAAAATATAAAAATTAATGTTAAAAGAAAAGTAAAAATTAATAAGAATAATTTTTTTTGTCTTTTTAAAAATTTAATATTATCCATAAAACCTCCTTAAAAAAATAATAATAAAAAAAATAATAATAAAAAAATAATAATAAAAAAATAATAATAAAAAAATAATAATAAAAAAATAATAATAAA
>MNRQ01000021.1:57306-97477 GCA_001916035.1 Clostridium sp. 27_14
ATAATAAAAAAATAATAATAAAAAAATAATAATAAAAAAATAATAATAAAAAAATAATAATAAAAAATAATAATAAAAAATAATAATAAATAAATAATAATAATAATAATAAATAAAAATTTATTTAAAATAAGAAATCATTTTTATTTTTTGAGGAATAAAAATTTTTTTACCATCTGACAAAAAAGACAAAGCAGAAAAAGTTTCTAAATTCTGAGTAAAAAATTTTGTATCATAAATAAAATCATTTTGAATAACAGTACTATAAGATTCAGAAATATTAGAATTTTCAGAATTCAAAGTATTAGTTATATAACTAAATTTTGTCTCTTTAGCATTTTCAGAAACACTTTTAGAAATTTTTTCTTTATCCTCTTTCCCTAATTGTTTTTGAGCCTCTTCAATAGTAAAAATATCATCAGTTCTAAACCAAATTTTATTAACCAAATTTTGAATAATAACTTTAACACTAGCATCATCTTTAAGAGTATTTTTTAAAGAAGAATAACTTTGAGTAGAAACAATATTAATACATTTAGCTTCTCTACTCATAGAAAAGAAATCAGCATCAGTTTTAGTACAAAATTTATCATACTCATCACAAACAAAAATATTTTTTTTAGCAATATTATTTGCCAAAAAAGACATAACCTCAGTTTGAAAGTCTAATTTCAAATAAGTAGCAATAATTTTAGACAAAAATGTGTATTCTGAAACATTAATATTTAAAACAACAATTTTACCATTTTGAATAATATCAGAAAAACCATCAAAGTTTAATTTATCTTTTGGAGGACAAAAAGTTGAACAAACATCATAATCTGAAACAAAAACATTAGTAATGCGAGTAATTTCAGAAACTAAAATACCTTTAGTACGTTCATCTAAGCACAAAAATTCATTTTGAAAAAAATTCAAACACTCATTTAATTCATAAATATCACGATTAGAAAAATTAGAGCTAACGAATAAATCACGTAAAAAGTTTACTTTAGAAAAATAATAAGAAGTATCAGTAATCAACTTATGAAGTTCCAAAAAAGTAACATAGCCATTATTATATAATCTACATAATTTAATAGCCTCTGCTAAAATTTGTTCAGCTTTATCAAGCCAATAAGATTCAGAATTATTTTCAGAAAATAAAGTTAAAATTGTCTTTAAACGATTTGCCAAAATCTGAGGTTTCAAATTAGGCTTATGCAAAGGATTGTAAAAAACATTGTTATGCAAAGAAATAACAAATAGATCATTTTGCAAATCATATTTGCAAACAATATTAGAAACATAATTATAAAAATTACCTTTTACATCTAAAATAAGCATACCAAATTTATCAGTTAAATTTTCACTATTATATTTTATAAATTGTTCAACAAAAGGATAAATAGCTGAAGAAGTTTTACCAGTTCCAATAGTCCCAGTAATTAAAAAATTTTGAAATAAACCAGATTCTTGTAAATAAATAGGAGAATTATCAGAATAATTGTTACCAACAAAAAGACTAAAATTATTATTCAAAAACGAAATATCTGCAAATTCAGTAGTATTAAAAAAATTAAAATTCCTAAAAGAAAAATGAATAAAAAAACGGGTATACAGAAACCTTATAAAAATAAAACTAGAAAAAGGAAAAGTAAAAAGATAAGTATTTTTAATAAAATTCCAAAGAACAGGCTGTGAAGAACAAATATCAAAAGGATGAATTGCGTAAGGAATAATAATTTCATCTGCTACATAAATAGGATAAAAAAATTTAAAATTTAAAACACAAAAAAATATAAAAAGAAAAAAGGAAAAGCAAAAAGAAAATTTATGACGAATAAAATCACCTCCAAAAAATAATTAAAAAAAGAAAATTAAGAATTAATATTTCTTTTAATTTGTAATTTTGATCCTTGTTTGTTATGAAAAAACTTTATATAAAAAAACATATATAATGAATATAAAGAAATAAAAAAACAGATAATAAATGAAAAGAAAAATAAATTAATTAAGAATTGCATAATTCCACCACCTTTAAGAATGGATTGCAAAACTATAATACAACAAAATTATTAATTTGTCTATACTTTTTTTAAAAAATATGATAAAATTAAAAAAATACCAAAATTTATAAAATAGAAAAGGAGGATATAAGCAATGGAAATAAATAAAGACACAACAATAGGAGAAATATTAGAAAAAGCTCCAGAAAAAGCAGAATTATTACTAGAAGTAGGTATGCATTGTTTAGGATGTCCAGCTTCACAAATGGAGACATTAGAAGAAGCATGTGCAGTACATGGAATAGATGTAAACGAAGTTGTTGAAAAATTAAATAAATAATCAAGCAAAAATAACATAAAAAGAGCGGATAAAAACAAAAAAATATAAAGAATTAAAAAATCCGCATCTTTGTTTTTTATACACAGAATATACAAAAACAATAAATTTTAAAAAATTTGTAAAAAAGTATTGACAAATGTAAAAAAACATAGTATTATATAAAAGCGTTATGGAGAACACGCAAATGGGCTATTAGCTCAGGTGGTAGAGCACTTGACTTTTAATCAAGTTGTCCCGCGTTCGAGTCGCGGATAGCTCACCAAGAACTAAATAACTAAAACAAACAGTTATTTAGTTCTTTATATTAAGGCCCCGTGGTCAAGCGGTTAAGACATCGCCCTTTCACGGCGGAGACATGGGTTCGATTCCCGTCGGGGTCACCAAAATATTTATATATTTTGCCACTTTAGCTCAGCTGGTAGAGCATCGCACTTGTAATGCGAGGGTCATCCGTTCAAGTCGGATAAGTGGCTCCAAAATTGTCAGTAGTTTTGCAAAAGCAGAATTACTGGCTTTTTGTTTTACGCAAAACAAAAAAATAAATTCAACAAATATACAAAAATTCAATAAGAAATATAAATAATAAAAAATGCAAATATTCAATAAAAAATACAAATAAAATTGCTAAGCAAAGCAAATAATTTATAAAGAAAAGTAAAAAATTATACAAATAATATAATAAAATCAGAAAGGAAAGCAAATAAAATGGAAAAAAAAATTATAATAGTAACAGGTGCATCAAGAGGAATAGGAAAAGAAATAGCAAAAACATTAGCAAAAGAAGGACATACAGTAATCGCAAATTATAACAAATCAGAAAAAGAAGCACAGAAATTAAAAGAAGAGTTAAAAAAAGAAAACAAAGAAATAGAAATATACAAAGCAGATATTTCAAAAGAAGAAGAAATAAAAAAAATGGTAGAATACACAATAAAAAAATATAAAAAAATAGATATTTTAATTAATAATGCAGGAATAGACAAAATACAATTATCAACAGAAGTGACAAAAAAAGATTGGGACGAAATAATAAACACAAATCTATATGGAACATTCTACATAACTCAACAAGTAACAAAAAACATGATACAAAATAAAAAAGGAAAAATAATAAATATATCATCAATATGGGGACAGATAGGAGCATCAATGGAAGTAGTATACTCAATATCAAAAGCAGGAGTAGACGGATTAACAAAAGCATTAGCAAAAGAATTAGGACCATCAGGAATACAAGTAAATTCAATAGCACCAGGATTTATAAAAACAGAAATGAATGCAGGATACAATAAAAAAGAACTAGAAGAAATAAAAGACGAAATACCACTACAAAAATTAGGAGAATGTGAAGACATAGCAAGATGTATAAAATGGCTTATAGAAGATAAATATGTAACAGGACAAATAATAGCAATAAATGGAGGATGGAGTATAACATAAAAAAAGCTATTAGAAAAACAAAAAAAGGATATTCATAAATATCCTTAAAAATCAACAATTATTGAGCTTGATCAAAAGCTCTATTTTTTTTCTTATAATTTCCAGAAATCAATTTTGGAAGATAAGTAATAATCTTATAAACAGCCAAACGAATTTTTTTACTCCATAAATAAGATTTTCTAAGTTTTCTAGGAGCACCAATAGAAGAAGGCACATCCTCTAAAACAATCAATTCTGTTTGAGGTTTTTCCAATTGAAAAACATAATTTTGACCATCATTATTATCCCATTGACCATTAGAATTTCTAAAACAAAAATTAAAAGTATCACCTTCGCACAATAGAAGTTCAGCCTGAAAACCTAATTCCGTTTTTTCCATTTGAATCTCATTAATATTATCCCAATTATGACCAAAACCATAATGAATAAAAACATCTTCAGATCCATCTTGAAAAAATTCACCAGTATAAGATATTTTAACATTACTATTTTCAATTAATTTATCAGTATTAAAAAATATATTTTTCATTAATTCCATGTTCAAAACTCCTTATTTATCTTTTGCTACAAACATTATAATATTAAAATCAACAATGTGCAAGAGTTTTTTTGAAAAAAATGAAAAAAATTGTCAAAAAAATAAAAAGAAGAATAAAATAAAAAAGCAAACATAAGATAAAATAAGGAAAATTAAAGCAATAGAAAAAACATAAAAAATATTGTAAAAAAAAAATATTTGTGCTAAAATTTTAAATAGAAAAAACAATAAGGGGAAATGAAAATGGAAGAAAACTTAAAAGAACGAGAAGAAGAAAAGCAAAAAGAAGAAAACACAAAAAAAAGAGAAGAAGAATTTAAACAAATAAAAGAAAAACCAAAGAAAATAAAGAAAGAAAAAGACAAAATGAAAGAAAAAAAGAAAAAAAGAAAATGGATACCAATAACAATATTGATAATATTAATAATGGGAATAATAATATCAACAATATTTGCATTTGCAAACATAAATAAAGAAACAATAGCAAGTGGAGTAAAAATAGAAGGAATAGATGTATCAGGACTATCAGCAGACGAAGCAAAAGGAAAACTAGAAACAATATATAAAGAAAAGCTAGAAACAGAAATACCAGTACAATATAATGAATACGAATCAACAATAAATGCAAATCTATTTGAAACACAATACAATATAGAAAAAGCAGTAAAACAAGCAACTAACATAGGAAAAGGCGGAAACATATTTGAAAATAACTATAACATACTATTTGCACTAATAGGAAAAAAAGATATAAAAGTAGAAATGCAAATAAACGAAGAAGCAGCAAAAAAGATAATAGAAGATTTAGGCACAAACCTACCAGGAGTAGTAATAGAATCATCATATTATATAGAAGACAATAAGCTAATAATAACAAAAGGACAATCAGGAGTAAAAATAAACACAGATAAAATGCTAGAAGAATTAAAAGAAAAACTAAAAGGAACAGAAAAAATAACAAACTATATAAACATACCAGTAACAGAAGAAAATCCAACAGCGATAGACATAGACAAAATACATGAAGAAATATATAAAGAAGTTAAAGACGCATATTACACACAAAACCCATTCGAAATACACCCAGAAGAAGAAGGAATAGACTTTGACGTAGAAACAGCTAAAAAAGCATTAGAAGAAGAAAAAGAAGAATATGAAATAGAACTAAAAATAACAAAACCAAAAGTAACAACAAGTCAAATAGGAACAGAAGCATTTCCAGACCAATTAGCAACATTCAGAACAAACTATGATGGAGGAGACAAAGACAGAACAACAAACCTACAAATAGCATGCAACAAAATAAACGGAAAAGTAGTAATGCCAAATGAAACATTTTCATACAACAAAACATTAGGAGCAAGAACAGCAGCAGCAGGATACAAAAACGCAAAAGTATACGAAGCAGGCCAAGTAGTAGACGGAATAGGAGGAGGAATATGCCAAATATCAACAACACTATATAATACAGTATTAAGAGCCAATTTAGAAATAGTAGAAAGAAAAAACCATCAATTTGTAACATCTTATGTAGAAGCAGGAATGGATGCAACAGTAGTATACGGAATGACAGACTTCAAATTTAAAAACACAAGAAAATATCCAGTAAAAATAATAGCATCAGCAAAAAACGGAGTAGCAACAGTATCATTATACGGAATAAAAGAAAGTGAAGAATACACATTTTCATTTAGAACAGTAACAGTATCAACAATACCAACATCAACAAAATATGTAGACGATCCAACATTAGTAGTAGGAACAGAAAAAGTAAAACAAAAAGGAGCAAATGGCAAAAAAACAGAAACATACATGACAAAAATGTTAAATGGAAAAATAATAGAAACAAAAATCATATCAAGAGACATATATGACGCAATGCAAAGAATAGTATTAAGAGGAACAAAAGGAGCAACAAACACAACAACTAAAACAGAAACAAACAATACAACAAAGGCAGAAACGACAAACACAAACAACGGAACAACAAACAACAAAGAAACGAACAATAAAGAAACAAACTCAGGAACAACAAATAAACAACAAACAACACCGTCAACTGAAAAACAAAAAACAGACGCCACACCAACAAATAATAATAAAACAACACAATCAACACAAAAAAGTGACAGCACAAAAACAAATGAGAAAGCAGAATAAATAAAAACAAAACAATAAAAAAGTAAAAATTCATAAAATATGTATAATAACATTTTATAAAAGCAAATATGTTACAACTTACTACAATACTAAAAATAAAAACGGTACACAGGCTATAATAAGAATAAATCAATTATATAGCACAAAGTACCGTTTTTAATGTTATATATAATATAAAATGAAAAACAAAATGCAATTTATAAATTTTAAATAAAATTATGCTAATAAATTATCCAAAAGTAATTTATTTTTAGAAGAAAGTTCAGAAAGAGGAAGTCTAGGAACACCAAAATCAAAGCCCAAAATATTAAGAGCATATTTAACAGGAATAGGATTAACTTCACAAAAAAGAGCAGAAATAAGAGGCAATAAACCCAACTGCAAATTTTTAGAAGCAGACAAATTCCCATCAAAAAAAGAAGTAACCATATTATGAGTCTCCAAAGGCTTAATATTAGACAAAACAGAAATAACACCAATACCACCTAAAGACAAAATAGGAATAACTTGATCATCATTTCCAGAATAAATAAAAAGATTATCATTACATAAAGCAGAGATTTTAGCAACCTGAGAAATATTACCACTAGCCTCCTTAATAGCAACAATATTAGAAACTTTAGAAAGTTCAAAACAGGTTTCAGGTTCAATATTTACACCAGTTCTACTAGGAACATTATACAAAATAATCGGAATAGAAACACTTTCAGCAATTTTAGAATAATGTTTAATCAAACCAGACTGAGTACATTTATTATAATAAGGAGTAACAACTAAAAGACCGTCAGCCCCTAAGGACTCAGCCATTTTAGCATTAAAAATAGCCTTATTAGTATCATTACTACCACAACCAACAATAATAGGAATTTTTTTATCAACAAAATCAACAGCACATTTTATAATAGAAGACTTTTCATCATCTGACATTGTAGAAGCTTCACCAGTCGTACCACAAACTATAATGCTATCAACAGAATTTAACAACTGAAAACTCAACAACTTTTCAAAAGCAGGAATATTAACACCATCAGAATTAAAAGGAGTAGCAATAGCAGTACCAACACCCTTAAATAAAATTTTTTTCAAAACAAAATCAACCCTTTCAAAAATTATTAAAGACACAAAAAGTATCTCTAAAAAATATATTCAAAAAAATAAAAAAAATAACACTATATTAAAAATATAATGTTATAAAATATATAAAATCAAAATTAATTAAGCATATCCTTTTTCTTCAAAAGCCAAGTAACTAATAAAGTAAGAACTACAGAAACAAAAATCATAATTACAAAACCAAAAGGATTATTTTGAAAAGGAATCTGAACATTCATCCCCCAAAAACTAGAAATCATAGTAGGAACAGCAAGAACAATAGTAATAGAAGTCAAAGTTTTCATGACAGTATTAAGATTATTAGAAATTATAGAAGCATAAGCCTCCATAGTACCATTCAAAATATCACTATAAATCTTAGCCATCTCAATAGCCTGTCTATTCTCAATAATAGCATCCTCAAGAATATCCTCATCCTCATCATATAACTTAATAATTTTACCCTTCAAAGTTTTTTCCATAACCAATTCATTAGACTTTAAAGAAGTAGTAAAATAAACCAAACCTTTTTCCAAACTTAACATTTTCAAAAGCTCTTTATTTTTCATAGAATTTTTTAATATATACTCAGCAATTTCAGTTTCCTTATTAATTTGTTTCAAATTAGTCAAAAAATAAGAAGAATTCAAATAAAGAATTTGAAAAATAAAACGAGTTTTTTTATAAGTTTGAAAATTTTTAATTTTACGTTTTTCAAAATCCTCAATAACCTTATTTTTTCTCAAAGAAACAGTAATAAAAAAATCATCTCTAACAACAATCATCCCTAAAGGCATAGTAGAATAAATATCACTCTCTTCAGATTTTTCCTTTATAGGAACATCAACAACAAACAAAATAGTTTCATCATCTTCCTCAGTATCAATTCTAGCCTTTTCCTCAAAATCCAAAGCATCACGTATAAAATCTTCTTGAATATTAATACTATCACAAACTTTTTTAATTTCATCTTCCGAAGGATTTACGAGATTAATCCAACTTCCTTTTTTGAATTCTTTTATTTCTTCAAATTTGTTAGTATCTACATCTGTATTATAAATTTTAATCATTATAAATCACATTCCTTTCTCGCATAGCTAAATAAAACTAGCCCAAATCCCTCATATACGCAAAATAGACTAAAAAAACAAAAATTTCTTTAATCGAACATATACTATATAATAATTTTAAACTGATTTGGTAAAATTGTCAATAGATTCAAAAAACAATTTACATAAAACTACAGACAATAAAAAAATAAACAATTGTATTGACAAATAAATAAAAAAAGTATTATAATGAATACGCAAAAGAAAAAATAATAATAAAAAATGCACCATTAGCTTAGTTGGTAAAGCAGCTGACTCTTAATCAGAAGACCCTCGGTTCGAGTCCGAGATGGTGCACCAAAAATAAAAATAAATATATAAAAAAGTGAATAACAAAAGAAAAAAAGCAAAAAATAAAGAAAAAACAAGGAGGAAATAAAATGGAATTAAAAGGAAGTAAAACAGAAAAAAATTTAATGGAAGCATTTGCAGGAGAATCACAAGCAAGAAACAAATACACATATTTTGCAAGTAAAGCAAAAAAAGAAGGATATGAGCAAATAGCAGCAATATTCCAAGAAACAGCAGATAACGAAAAAGAACACGCAAAACTATGGTTCAAATTATTAAACGGAGGAGAAATAGGAACAACAGAAGAAAACTTAAAAGCAGCAGCAGAAGGAGAAAACTATGAATGGACAGACATGTATGAAAGAATGGCAAAAGAAGCTAGAGAAGAAGGATTTGACCACATAGCATACCTATTTGACGGAGTAGCAAAAATCGAAAAAGAACATGAAGAAAGATACAAAAAATTATTAGAAAATGTAAAAGACGGAAAAGTATTTGAAGCAGGAGAAATAAAAATCTGGAAATGCAGAAACTGCGGACACATAGTAGTAGGAACAAAAGCACCAGAAATATGTCCAATATGTGCACACCCAAAAGCATACTTTGAAATAAAAGCAGAAAACTATTAATAAAAAGTAAAAAACTCAAATTATAAAAACTATTTTATAATTTGAGTTTTTTCAGAAGAAAAGCACTCAATAATATAATTAAGAGCCAAATAAAACTTAAAATTTATCACCAAGAATACTCTTAATTTTCTGAAGTTGAACTTTAAGATACTCATATTTAGCCTTACCAATAGAAGTATCCAAACCAGCATCAAATCTAGCAATAGATTTCTCAATATTCAAAAGTTTAAATTTATGAGAAGAAACATTAGGATTCTTATACATATAAATAGGAACATAGGAAATACTATCAAAAGAAAGTTTTTTATCAGAATCAAAAGAAAGATTCAAATTCAAAATAATAGAATTACGAGTATTTTCAGCATTCTGATCACAAATAAAATTTCCCAAAGCATAAATAACAAAACAATCCTTAGAAGAACCATCAGACAAAGTAACAGTTCTTTTTTCCATAGGCTCCAAGGTATGAGGATGATTACCCAAAATAATATCAACACCATTCTGAAACAAAAAGTCAGCCAAATCAATTTGTTCATCATTAGCAGTAGTCCTATACTCAGTACCCCAATGCATACAAGCAACAATAATATCAGCCTCTTCAGATTTCGCCTTATCAATTTGAGATTTAATCAAATCTCTATTAATCAAATTAACACAAAAATCCTTCCCCTTAGGAACAGGAATACCATTAGTTCCGTATGTATAATCAATAAAAGCAATTTTAATACCCTTAACAGTTTTAAACAAAATCTCCTTTTGAGCCTCTTCAGATTTATAAGTACCCAGATGAGAAATACCATAAGAATCCAAAACATCAATAGTCCTAGAAAGACCAGAAAAGCCCATATCCAAACAATGATTACCAGCAGTAGAAATAACATCAACGCCAATATCAGCAACAGCCTTAGCCAAGCTATCAGGAGAATTAAAAGTCGGATAATTACTATAACCACGATCCTTACCCGCAAAGCTAGTCTCCAAATTAGCAACAGTAATATCAGGAGATAAAGTATAATCTTTAATATCATCAAAAACATAAGAAAAATCATACTCATCAGTAGACTTAATATAAGCATCCCAATACTGAGTATTATGACACATAATATCACCAATAGCAGTCAAAGTAAAAGACGTCTTAAACTTTTTATTAATATCATCATTTTTTTGAGAATCATCAGAATCAGAACTATCATCTAAAGAAACAACTTCATTAGACTTTTTAGACAAACTCCTTAAAATATTATAATTTTTAACTTTAGTAAAAACAAAAAGAAATAAAAAAATAACAGCAAAAACTAAAACAGTAAAAAATAAAAAACGAATACCCTTTGAAGCAAAACGTCTAGGATTACCATAACCACGAGTATTTCTACGATTTCTCGCCATATAAAACTCCCCTTTCAAAAAGCAAGAACAAAAATAAACATTAATAAAATTAGTACTTATTAGAACATTTTAAAGTTCGTGCATATTTAATATCTACAAACATTATAGCAAAATTTGTAAAAAATTCAATAAAAATAAAAGAATAAATTTTTAAAAAAAGAAAATAATAGTATTAGAAAGAATAGAAAAAATATAAGAAACTTAAAAAATAGAAAATTGAAAAAAACTACAAAATCAATCATGTATTTTTTAAGAAACTTAGGAAAGGGGTTAAAAATGAAAGTTATAGATAAAATAGCACTAGTATTAATCATAATAGGTGCAATAAATTGGGGACTAATAGGATTTTTTAATTTCAACCTAGTAGGAACGATATTTGGAGATATGACAGTAATATCAAGAATAATTTATGCATTAGTAGGAATATCAGGAATATGGGGAATAAAACTATTATTTGATGACTAAAAATATTATAATTGAATATAAAGTAATTAAATTGTAAAAATCGAAAAGATAGCTTACAGAAAACAAAAAAAGAACTAAAAAATTAATAAAAAGAACTCTATCTTGAACTCAATATCCAATTTAGTAGGGTATAGTTCAAAATGGAGTTCTTTAAAATTAGGTATTAACCTTCAAAATGTTCTCTTTTTGAATCATATTCAGCTGAAACTTGAAAAAAAGCAAAAAATATTATATAATAGCAAAAATGAAAAAAAGAGAGAGGAGAAAATAAAATGTTAAATGCAAACGGAGTCACAGTAAGATTTGGAAAAAGAGTATTATTTGAAGATGTAAATATCAAATTTACAAAAGGAAACTGTTACGGAATAATAGGAGCAAACGGAGCAGGAAAATCAACATTTTTAAAAGTACTATCAGGAGAAATAGAACCAAGCAAAGGAGACGTAAGTCTAGAAAAAGGAGCAAGACTATCAGTACTAAAACAAGACCACTTTGCATATGAAGACTACACAGTAATAGACACAGTAGTAATGGGAAACAAAGAACTATACAGTATAATGAAAGAAAAAGACGCAATATATAGCAAACCAGACTTCTCAGAAGAAGACGGAATGAAAGCAGCAAAACTAGAAGAAAGATTTGCAGAATTAGACGGATGGAACGCCGAATCAGACGCAGCAATGTTACTAAACGACTTAGGAATAGCACCAGAAGACCACTATAAACAAATGAAAGAAATAGAACCAAGAATAAAAGTAAAAATCTTACTAGCACAAAGCCTATTCGGAAACCCAGACGTATTACTATTAGACGAACCAACAAACGACTTAGACCTAAAAAGCATAGAATGGTTACAAGAATTTCTAATAAACTACGAAAACACAGTAATAGTAGTATCACATGACAGATACTTCCTAAACAAAGTATGTACATATATAGCAGATGTAGACTTTGGAAAAATAACACTATACCCAGGAAACTACGACTTCTGGTATGAATCAAGTCAATTAGCATTAAAACAAGCAAGAGAACAAAACAAGAAAAAAGAAGAAAAAATAAAAGAACTACAAGACTTCATAGCAAGATTCAGTGCAAACGCCTCAAAATCAAAACAAGCAACATCAAGAAAAAAGACACTAGAAAAAATACAACTAGACGAAATAAAACCATCAAACAGAAAATATCCATATGTAGACTTCAAACCAGACAGAGAACCAGGAAAAGAAATACTACAAGTAAAAAATATATCAAAAACAGTAGACGGAGTAAAACTACTAAACAACATATCATTCACAGTAAAACAAGACAACAAAATAGCATTTTTAGCAGACAACGAAAACGCAAAAACAATATTATTCCAAATAATAGCAGGAGAAATAGAACCAGACGAAGGAGAACTAATATGGGGAACAACAATAACACAAAGCTATTTCCCAAAAGACAACAACTACCTATTTGAAACAAACGAAAATATAACAGACTGGCTAAGAAAATACTCAAAAGACCCAGACGAAACATACGTAAGAAGTTTTTTAGGAAGAATGTTATTCTCAGGAGACGAAGCACTAAAAGAAGTAAAAGTACTATCAGGAGGAGAAAAAGTAAGATGTGTATTATCAAAAATAATGCTATCAGGAGCAAACTTCCTAATATTTGACGAACCAACAAACCACTTAGACATGGAAAGTATAACAGCAGTAAACAACGGAATGCAAAACTTCAAAGGAAACATACTATTCACATCACACGACCACCAACTAATGCAAACAGTAGCAAACAGAATAATAGACATCAAAGAAAACGGAGAAGTAATAGACAAAGAAATAACATATAACGAATATTTAGGAATATAACGCTAAGGTGTTTTTTGAGACCATACTCAAAAAGCACCTTAACTTTTCAAATAAATTTTATAAAAAGTAAGTGCATAAATAAAGAAAAATTTATGCACTAGAAAATAATTAATAATAAACTTAGATGTTTTTTGAGTCCGTCCCCAAAAACACCCAAAACACTATTGCTCACTTCCTAAATCAGAAATTTCAACATAATTATCAGAAGTCAAAGATTTATAGAAAGAAATAGTTGCAAATTGCATATAAGGTATCAACCATAAAAATCCAATACCCAAAGTAAAAGTAGCCAAAATTGCCCAACCAATAAAAGAAAATTGTAAGCAGAACAATTTACCACGATTACCAATCATAAGTTCTTTGCTCTTTAAAACACACTCCTTAGAAGTCATAGAAGGATTTTCAAAAGCAATAAAATAAGATAAAGCATAATAGTATGATCTAGTAGCCATTAAGATCGAAGAAACAATAAATAAAATCATACCAGCAATAAATAAAACTAAAGAAAATCCAGAAAGAGCCCCTAAACCATAAGCATAAGAAGCAGAAGAACTATAGGAATTTACCAAAGGCATTGTAGAAGATACAGCTACACCTGCTACTGAAAAAACAATAAGTACAATAGCAATTACAAACAAAACTATAGGTAAAACCAATTGTCCAAAAATGCTAAAAGAAACTTTCCAAGATCTTGAAAAATTACCATCAGAAAAACCTAATTTCAAAAAATCAAAAGCCTTAACATCTTCACCTAAAAATAATTTCAAAAAAGCAAAAATAAGACCAAATTGAATAGGCACTTCAATAATTGCAGCAGCTAATGAAGCCACTGAAGAAATCAAGCTATCATCTGGAAAAATACTTTGAATAGCATTAATAGCAATAGAAATAAGCAAAGAAGCCAAAACTATGCAAACAGCCTTACCCCATTTACCATCTAATTTTCTACGAGCATCAGTTCTAAAATCTGAAGAAATCATAAAAAAACCCCCTTTCATTTTTCATAAAAATATGATATGATAAACAACGAAAAAAGTCAATAAAATAAGGGATAAAAAAATCAAAATTCGACAAAACTAAAAACACCCATAAAGAAAGGAAAGTGAAAAAATGAACAAAATTAATAACACAATAGCACAAGAATTAGAAATAAAAGAAAGCCAAGTAGAAGCAGCAGTAAAACTAATAGATGAAGGAAACACAATACCATTCATAGCACGTTACAGAAAAGAAGCAACAGGAGGACTAAGTGACGAAACACTTAGGGATTTAGGAGAAAGACTAACATACTTAAGAAACTTAGAACAAAGAAAAGAAGAAGTTATCAAAACAATAGAAGAACAAGGAAAACTAACAGACGAAATAGTAAAAGCAGTAGCAATAAGCAAAACACTAGCAGAAGTAGAAGACATATATAGACCATATAAACAAAAGAAAAAAACAAGAGCAACAGTAGCAAAAGCAAAAGGACTAGAACCACTAGCAGAAATAATAATAGAACAAAAAGAAACAACACCAATAGAAGAAATAGCAAAACAATATATAAACATAGAAAAACTATCAGAAGAAGACCAAAAAAACAAAGACAAAGTAGTAAAAACAACAGAAGAAGCAATACAAGGAGCATTAGATATCATAGCAGAAAACATATCAGACAACAGTAAATACAGAAAAGAAATAAAAAGAATATGTTATAGAGAAGCACAAATAGAAACAAAAGCAACAGACGAAGAAAAAAAATCAAACTACGAAATGTATTATGACAAACAAGAACCAATAAAATATATACCAAGCCATAGAATATTAGCAATAAACAGAGGAGAAAAAGAAGAATATATAAAAGTAAAAATACAAAAACCAGAAGAAAAAATACTAATATATATAGAAAAAGACACAATAAAAGGAGAAACACAATTCACAGAAATGCTAAAAGCAACAATACTAGACTCATTCAAAAGGCTAATAGAACCATCAATAGACAGAGAAATACGCTCAGATCTAACAGAAAAAGCAGAAGAAAAAGCAATAAAAGTATTCGGACAAAACTCAAAACAACTATTACTAGGAGCACCAATAAAAGGAAAAACAGTAATGGGATTTGACCCAGCATATAGAACAGGATGTAAAATAGCAGTAATAGACGAAACAGGAAAAGTATTAGACTACACAACAGTATACCCAACAGAACCACAAAATGATGTAGAAGGAGCAAAAAAAGAACTATTAAAACTAATAGAAAAAGACAAAATAGACATGATAGCAATAGGAAACGGAACAGCATCAAGAGAATCAGAAATGTTTGTATCAGACATGATAAAAGAAACACCAAGAGAAGTACACTATGTAATAGTAAGTGAAGCAGGAGCATCAGTATACTCAGCATCAAAACTAGCAACAGAAGAATATCCAGACATAAATGTATCAATAAGAGGAGCAATATCAATAGCAAGAAGACTACAAGACCCACTAGCAGAACTAGTAAAAATAGATCCAAAAGCAATAGGAGTAGGACAATATCAACACGATGTAAACCAAAAAAAATTAGCAGAAAGCCTTACAGGCGTAGTAGAAGACAGTGTAAACAAAGTAGGAGTAGATGTAAACACAGCAACACCATCACTATTATCTTATGTATCAGGAATAAATGGAACAATAGCAAAAAACATTGTAAAATATAGAGACGAAAACGGAAAACTAAAAAACAGAAAAGAACTATTAAAAGTACCAAAATTAGGAAAAGTAGCATTTGAACAATGTGCAGGATTTTTAAGAATATTTGACGGAGACAACCCATTAGAAATAACAGCAGTACATCCAGAAAGTTATGAAGCAACAGAAAAACTATTAGCAAACTTAGGATTCAACAAAACAGACTTAAAAAATAAAGAAAAAATAGACGAATTAAGACAAAAATTAAAATCAGTAGACATAACACAAACAGCCAAAGAACTAGAAATAGGAGAAATGACACTAGAAGATATAATATCAGAACTATCAAAACCAGGAAGAGACCCAAGAGAAGATATGCCAAAACCAATTCTACGTTCAGATGTTTTAAAATTAGAAGATTTAAAAGAAGGAATGATATTAACAGGAACAGTAAGAAACGTAATAGACTTTGGAGCATTTATAGACATAGGAGTAAAACACGACGGGCTAGTACATATTTCAGAAATGAGTGACAAATTCATAAAAAATCCATCTGAAATAGTATCAGTAGGAGACATAGTAAAAGTAAAAGTAATAAAAATAGACATAGAAAGACAAAAAGTAGGACTATCAATGAAAGTATAAGATATAGTAAATTCAAAAATTTCATATTTTATTAACTTTAGTAATATATTAAAGTATAATAAAAAAAGACAAACCCACAAACGTGATTTTGCCGAAATTAGTAAAAAAACTCACACCTAACTCGCCAAGTTACAGATGTGAGTTTTTTTATATTATAGAAAAGTTCTTTACAAACTTTCACAACGTATCTAAACTAAAATTTACTATTTATACTTCTCCATAATCTCCTTAATAGAATCAAAATCATTACGCAAAATATCCAAAAACAAATCATCCAACTCAGGATCAAACTGAGAACCACGACAACGCTCAAACTCAGAAATAACAGTCTCTAAAGGAAGAGAATCACGATAAGAACGACGAGAAGTCATAGCATCAAAACTATCAGCAACAGCCGCAATCCTAGCCAAAAAAGGAATTTGCTCACCAGCCAATTTACCAGGATAACCAGAACCATCAAACTTTTCATGATGATGTTCAACAATAGGCAAAATATCCTGAAAAATAGCAGCATGAGACAAAATATGAACACCAATATTAGGATGTTGTTTAATTTGAGAATACTCATCATCAGTAAGTTTAGAATCTTTTTGCAAAATACTATCAGGAACACCAATCTTACCAATATCATGGAACAAACCACCAATTCTCAAAGTCCTAATATCAGACTCAGGCAAACCCAACTTTTCACCAATCAAAACAGAATATTCAGAAACCCTATCAGAATGTCCCCTAGTATAAATATCCTTAGCCTCAACGGTATAACGAAGAGTCTGAATACTATCTAAATAAGCCTGTTCAAGCTTATCATAAGTATCAGTTAATTTATCATTAATATGTTTAATCTCATTCATTTGTTTAATAGACTTAATACCAGACTCAATTAGCAATAACAACTGATCAAACTTATCACTTTTCTCGCAATACCCCTGAATATCCAATCTCTTAATAGTCTCCAAAGGAGGAGCCAAATCCTTATGACCAGTAAGCAACAAAATATATAAATCCTTATTAAATTTACGAATTTCCTCAACAACCTGATCACCATGAAAAGGAGTCATAATAAAATCCAAAATCATCAAATCAAAATGCTCATTTCTAACCCTCTCAATAGCCTCCATAGGATCAGTAACTCCAGTAAACTGATAGCCAGTCCTTTTTAAAAAAATAGACAAAGAATCAACAATACCCTGTTCATCATCAACAGCAATAATTTTATATTGACGATTTTCAGTATTCTCAACATTTTGTGGTGTACCAATTCTCATCCAAACATCCTCCTTGTTTATAAATTATCTATATTATATTGATAAAAATAAATAAATGCAAGAGATTTTAAAAACTTAATAAAAAAAATAAAAACAGACCATAAAAAAGAACAAACACAAAAAAATAGCAGGCCATTAAAAAAGCCCGCTTTATGAAGAAGAAAAAAATATAAACAAACTAAGTAACTTAATTATAGCATAAAAAAACAATATAATCTTACGAAAATTGTCGAAAAATTTCTTATTTTCAACTAATTTATAAAAATTCATAAAAAATCCAACAAAAAACTTCTTATTTTCAACTAATTTATAAAAACTCATAAAAAATTCAACAAAAAACTTTGCAAAATTCACAAAATTTGGTATAATTTAATTATAATGTTTTTGTAAAGGTGAATAAAAAATGAAGAAAAAAGAAGTTTTTAAAATTTATGAATTAACAAACCCACAAAAGAATATATTACAAATGGACCAAGTCAACAACAAATGCAGCAGTGTAAGTCACATACTATCAGTAATGAAACTAAACAGTGTACTTGACACAAAAATACTTAAGAAAACAATAGAAACAATAATAGAAAGGAATGACTCATTTCACATTCACTTTAAAAGAAACAAGGACGGATCATACAGTCAATTCTTTGCCGACCCAGAAAAACCAATAATAAACATACATAAAATAAACAACGAAAACATATCTCCAATAAAGGAGTTCTATAAAAATTTCGAACTATCACTAGTCCAACTATTTGCATTTGGGCTTGTATTCACACCAACACACACATATGTATTTTACAAATCACACCACATCATAGCAGACGGATGGGGAATGACACAAGTCGCAGAACAAATCAAAGAAATTTACTCAAAATTGCTTTCAGGCGAAACATTAGACAACTACACAAAACCAAGTTACACAAGCCTAATAAAAAGAGAGCAAGACTATTTAACATCTTCAAAATACAAAACAGACTACGCATTTTGGAACAAATACGTTTCAAACCTAGGCACAACGCGCCTATTTCACAATGACGACATGTTCCAAAAAGACGCAATTCGTTCAGAACATTTAATACCATCAACATTAGCTAAGGACATTGACTCTTTTTGTCAATCCAATTCTATTTCAGAATACGCATTTTTCTTAGCAATTCTATCTATATACTTTTCTAAAATTTATAACTCAAAAAACATGGTATTTGGAACACCATTTTTAAACAGACAAAAAAGAGTTAATGAATTTCAATCAACAGGATTATATATATGTAACCTACCACTACTAATAAATCCAATTAACAATAATGATTTTTTATCTTTATGCCGAAATATTAACACAACAAATTTGGCCTTATTTAAACACGCAAATTTCCCATGCCAACAAGTACAACATTTATACCACAAAAACACAAACAAAACAGACTCATTATTCGAAGTAGGATTCTCTTACCAAATAAACGAATTACACGACACATTGCCAGACGGAGACAAAGGACACTGTGAATGGTGTTTCTTAGGAGAACAAAACAACCCACTAACAATACACCTAACAGTATTAAACCATGACAAACTCCTAAGCTTTGACTACTGGACATCATGTTTCACACAAAAAGAAATAAACCAAATGAACGAAATAATAAAACACCTAATAAAACAAATATTATCAGGAACACAAAACATATCAAAACTAAATGTCCTACCAGAAGAAGCCGTAGAAATAATAAAAAAATTCAACAACAGTGGAAACATACAAACAGACGACACAGTGGTAAACATATTCAAAAAAATAGTAGAAAAAAATCCAACACAAACAGCATTAATATGTGGAGAAGAAACACTAACATACTCAGAATTAGACCAAAAATCAACCAACTTAGCAAAATTTTTAATAAACAACAAATTACCAAAAGGCAAACCAATTGTACTATTTTTTGACAAATCATTAAACATGATAATCTCAATACTAGCAGTACTAAAAGCAGGATCATGTTATGTACCAATATTACCAAACGAAAACACAAGCAGAATAGAATACATATTAAAAGACTGCAACCCATTTTGCATTCTAACAGACAGCACACACAAAGAAACACTAAAAAACATAAATAGCACAATATTCACAGTAGACACCATTGAAAAAACACCAAAAGTCCAACTAGACACATCAAGCATTTTGCCAGAATCAGTCGCATATATAATATACACATCAGGCTCAACAGGAAACCCAAAAGGAACAATGGTAAAACACACAAACATAGTAAACCTAATAAAATCAATAGAAAAAGACAACACACTAAAAGCAAGCCACGAAGATGTATGCATGTCACTACTAAAATACTCATTTGACGCCTCAGGAATAGACATATACACAGCACTACTATTTGGAGCAACACTACTACTTGTAAAAAAAGAAGACGAACTAAACCCAGAAAAAGTATTACATCTAATAGAACACCACCACGTCACACGATCATTCTTAATACCAAAATGGATAGAACAAATAGCATACCAAGAAAAAACAGGAAAATACAACTTAACAAGTTTACGAATATTAGGATCAGGAGGAGAATCACTAAAACCATACCTTGTCCAAAACCTAATAAAAAAATATCCAGAACTAAAAATATTAAACTTATATGGACCTACAGAAACAACAATGTTCACAACATGTAAACAAATCAGCAAAGAAGACGCAAAAAGCAACACAAACACAATAGGCAGACCAATTTACGGATCACGATTAGCAGTAGTAAACTCAGACCTAGAATTTTTACCACCAAACACAGAAGGAGAACTAATAATATATGAAGACAAAACATCAATAAAAAATATAGCAAAAGGATACTTAAATTTACCAAAACAAACAGAAAACAAATTTGTAACTATCTATAACCCAATAACACAAGAAAATGTAAAAGCATATAAAACAGGAGACATTGTCAAATTATCAACAAAAGGAGAAATAGAATTTATAGGAAGAGACGACGACGTAGTAAAAGTAAACGGAGGATATTTAGTAGCATTAAACGAAGTTGAAAAAAAGATACAAACACTACTAGGAAACGACTTTGACACATATCCAATAGCCATACCATTTAAAAACACAAAAGTCATAATACTATTTATAGTAAGTCACGAAACAAACATATCAATGTACAGTATAAGAAACTACATAAACAACAACATATCATTTTATATGAAACCAAAAAAAATCATAGAAATACCAGAATTTCCACGCAACTCATCAGGAAAAATAGACCGCAAAAAACTAAAAAAAATAGCAGAAGAATATATGTCAGAATCAAAAAACCGAGTAGAACACCCAAGAACCAAAACAGAAAAAGACATATACAAAGTCATAAAAAAATTTGTAGCAATAGACACAATATCAATAAATGACGACTTCATAGACGACCTAGGAATTGACTCACTAGACCTAACAAATGTATACACAGCACTAGACAAATACAACATAGAAATACAAGACATATACAACAACCCAAACATAAAAGAACTAGCAAAATTCATAGACAGTAACCAATCATCATCAGACATAAAACCAAACTTAGCAAACCTATCATCATGTAAAATAACAAACCAAGTAAGGCAATTTGATATGACAACAGTCCTATTAACAGGCGTAACAGGATTCTTAGGGATACACATATTACGAGATTTGCTATTAAACGAAAAAGTCAAAAAAATAGACTGTATAATAAGAAACAAAATAAATGCAAACGGAAAAAAGAGACTAGAAAAAATGATGGAATACTATTATAACTCAGACCCAAAACTAATAAAACTAATAGAAAAAAAAGTCACCATATTTAACGGAGACGTCACAAAAGAATTACTAGGACTCGACCAAAAAAGTTACGACCAACTAAAAAGTGAAGTAACAACAGTAATCAACTCCGCAGCAAATGTAAGACACTTTGCAAAACCAGACCAAATCAGAAAAGACAATGTAAAAAGTGTAATATACTTAATAGACTTTTGTGGATCCTCAATCTCACTAGCACATATCTCAACACTATCAATAGCAGGATTCAAAGGAAGTAGAACAAAAGACATAACATTTGACGAAAACACACTATACTTTGAGCAAGAATTCGAAAACAATCCATACTTAGTCAGCAAATTCGAAGCAGAAAAAGCAGTCCTATATGCAAGCAACTATAAAAGACTAAACGCCGCAATATTCCGTATAGGAAACATAATGCCACGCTATGAGGACGGAAAATTCCAACAAAACGCCACACAAAACGTATTCTTATTAGCCATGAAATCAATACTAGACTGCAAAATGATACCAAAAGAATTTTACAACACATCACTAGAATTCAGTCCAGTAGAAGAATGTTCAAAAATGATAGTAAACCTAATCAGCCAAAACACAGGACGCACAATATACCACATATTAAACAACAACGAAATAACAATTTTAGAACTAACCACTTTACTAAACAGACTAGGATGTGATATAGTAGAAACCGACTTAACCACATTCAAAAACAACATAAATAAACACACTGACGAATACACAAAAGAATACCTATTAGGACAAAACTTAAACAAATATTCACAAAACTTAACACTAAAAGACTTAGAAAAAGCAAAACTATCATGGCATAAAACAGACTCAGAATACATAAAA
Source organism: Clostridium sp. 27_14 (assembly GCA_001916035.1). Classification (GTDB taxonomy): domain Bacteria; phylum Bacillota; class Clostridia; order TANB77; family CAG-508; genus CAG-269. The sequence goes on from MNRQ01000021.1 coordinate 79,814, forward strand.
AAAGTCATAAAAGTAATAAAATCACTATAAAAATAGAAACAAAAAGAAAAAACAAAAAAATCAATAAAAGTAAACAATTATATAAAAAAGCAAAAAAAGCCAATAAAAGTATGCTATTATAAAAAAACAAAAAAAAGAAAGGACAGTGACACAAATGGCAAAAAAAGCAAAAGACACAAAAGAAGTAAAAAAATTCAGATGGAAATTCACACTAATGGTACTAATAGTAGACGCAATAGCAGTAGTATTAATGTATTTCATAATGCCACTAGTACAAAATTTTCCACCACTCTCTGAAGACTTTGCATTCCAAAGAGACGTACAAGTCTTAACACATATACAACAATACACAGTAGCATATATATTAGGAATATCAATACACCTATTTTCATTTTCAATACTAATGAAAAACATTTACAAATACTTAAACAAATATTACCGAAAAGAAAAAATAGAATATGAAGAAATCCAAAAGGTAAGAAAAGACTGCATAAACATCCCATACAAAGTATTTTTTGTACAAATAGCATTATTCATAGGAGTAGGACTATTCTTCAACTTCATAATGTTAGCATCAGCATTTGCCATAATGAGATTCACACTAATGATAATAGCACTCGCATCAATCCTATCAATAATCTTATTAATAGGATCACAAAAATACTTATACAATGTAATACTAACAACATACCAAGTATCAAGTAAATACAAAAAGCACACAGGATACAGAATAATAAACTCACAAAACCTATTATTCCAAATGGTACCATTCATAGCAGTAATATTAATAATAATCTCACTAATAGGATACTCAAAAGCAGTACAACAAGAAGGATTTGCAACAGCAAACTATTACCGAGTATATATAAAAACAAAAAACATACAACCAGAAGAAGTCAACATGGAAAACCTAAAAACAATATTAGGAAGTATACCACTAGAATCAGAAAGCCACTATTACTTCATAATACCACCAGGAGACAAAAATATATATGTATCAAACCCATCAGGAAGCATCAGTGACTTTGTACTAAAATACAGAGACTATTTTTACAACCAATCAAACGGAATACTATACGAAAGTTTTGGAATAGACGAACAACTATACACATATGACATAAAAGACACAAACGGACAAACATGGTATATAGGATTCAAATACCCAGTAGTAGACCTAAATTTACTAACATACTTTGTACAAATAATAATACTAGTACTAATAGCATACTCAATATTCCTATATATATGGGCCCATAATATATCAAACAACTTAATAAGAATATCAAACAGTCTAAAAGACATACTAGACACAAAAAATTCAGACAAAAACAGAATATTACCACTAGTATCAAACGATGAATTCAGTGACCTATCATATTATTACAACAAAATACAAGAACTAACAGCCAAAAACATAGAACAAATACACGAAAACCAAAGCATGTTAATGGAAAGTGAAAGACTAGCATCACTAGGACAACTAATAGGAGGAATAGCCCACAACCTAAAAACACCAATAATGTCAATAGCAGGAGCAACAGAAGGAATAGACGACCTAATCAAAGAATATGACGCCTCAATAGACAACCCACAAGTAACATCACAAGACCACCATGACATAGCAAAAGACATGAACAGCTGGACAATAAAAATAAAAGAATACACAGCATACATGTCAGACATAATCACAGCAGTAAAAGGACAAGCAGTAGTAATGTCAGAAGCAGACAATGTCACATTTGACATCGAAGAACTAGTAAAAAGAGTAAACATACTAATGAGACACGAACTAAAAAACGCCATAGTATATCTAAATGTAATAATGAAAGTCCCAGAACACACAATATTACACGGAGACATAAACAGCCTAGTACAAGTAATAAACAACATGATATCAAACTCAATACAAGCCTATGGAGGAAAACCAGAACAAAAAATAGACTTCATATTTAACAAAAACAAAAAAGGCAACTTAATAATATCAATAAAAGACTATGGCCCAGGACTACCAGAAATAGTAAAACAAAAACTATTCTCAGAAATGATAACAACAAAAGGAAAAAACGGAACAGGACTAGGACTATACATGTCATACTCAACAATAAAAGCACACTTCGGAGGAGAAATAACATTCGAATCAGAACCAAGCCAAGGCACAACATTCAACATCATATTAGGTGAAATAGAAAACTAAATAAAGACAAGAACAAAATAAGAAACAACAAAAAATAAAAGTAAAAAATAAAAAAGTCTAACAGTAAAAACATTAGAAAATATTCACTGTTAGGCTTTCATTTTTGCATCTTCATGTATTAATTTATATGTTCACTGTAAAATTATTTGATGCATCCTTACTTATTAAGCTAGAACTTAAAGAAACTATAGGAAATAAAGCACAAGAACTATCAAATCCCATTCCTGAAAAATACATATTACGGCAAACTACGCCACCATCATTAATATTGCGTATTTCAAAATTGCAACCAATTGAAATTGTATAAATGCAACGTGACGCTAACCTGTTTACCATAATTAACACCACTACTAATATTTTTATACTCGTGAACTTCTGATAATTTTGTTTCATTCATATATTTCTCTATATCATCTATATTTAAACTTCTAGCCGTTATTCCCTTGCTTGCATTTGAATACAAACTACTACAAGCATCATTCAACAATTTAACACCATTATTATAACCCTGAGCTTGTCCTAAATATACTGTTCCAGTCGAATCTATTGTATAATCATTTCCTCCAGCACTTACAGTTACCGGAAATGTTGAATCATCTGATATAGATACACCACAATTAGATAATTCCTTTTTTAAACTTGGAATAATCAATGTTCCCATATCACTTGTAATTGCCGATAGTACAGCCAAATTTATTTGTTCATCTACATTAGTTCCTTCGACTTTCTGCTTTGCATCTTTTGCCCTAGTAATTATTCCATTTCTCCACTCAAAGCATTAAATGTTACACCTGCCAATATCAATAAAACAATAATAGTAATTACTAAAACAATTTTTAAAATTAATATTGCACTTTTTGTTGATATATGTTATATAATTAAGTATAAAAATTTATTTAAGTTTATAGATTAATTCAATAAATTTTACACAAAAAATAATAATTACACTCTAATTATTACCACAAAAGATTCCCAGAAAACAAAAATATTAAGGAGAAAAATATGCAAGAAACAGAAGAAATAAAGATTTTATGGGATTACATGAAAATGAATCACAAACTAAAAAAAGCAGACTGCATTATAGGACTAGGATCAACAGACACAAATGTAGCCAATATAGTTGCAGAACTATACTTGGAAGGATATTCCAACAAAATAATATTTTCAGGAGGACTAGGAAAAGACACATATAAGCTATGGAACAAAACAGAAGCAGAAAAATTTGCAGAAATAGCAATAAAAAAAGGAGTACCAAAAGAAAAAATCTATTTAGAAAAAGAATCAACAAACACAGGAGACAACTTCAGATTCACAAAAAAGATAATAGAAAAAGCAAATCTAAAAATAAAAACATGCATAGTAGTATGCAAACCCTACGGAGAAAAAAGAGTATATGCAGCATTTAAAAAAATATTACCAGAATATAAAGTATCAATATACTCAGAAAACACAAGTTATGAAGAATACTATAAAAGCCATAACAAAGAATGGATAAACGTTTTAGTAGGAGACATACAAAGAATGGAACTATTTTACCAAAAAGGCTGGCAAATAAAAATGAAAATCCCACAAAATGTAATAGAAGCATACCAAGAATTAATAAAAAAAGGATATGACAAATATGTATTAAAAGACATTAAAGACGAAGGAGAAAAAAAGAACATAGAAAAAATACTAAACAAAGTATTATAAAAACAACAGTAAAAGACAAATAAACAGCAATACGTAGTAATAGAGGCCGTAAAAATAAAACTTTATAAAAATAAAGCAAAAACAAAAAATGAGATTTAGTTAAAATCATAACTCAATCTCATTTTTCTATTGGACTTTTTTTACAGAACATATAAAAAAACCAATAATAAAACATTAATAACCCAAAATAATATTGCATAAATAAAGAAAATAGTGTAAAATAAGAAAAAATAAAAGAAAGGCAAGAAATCACAAAAGCAAACAAAACAAAGCAACAAAAACATAAGAAAAACAAAACAAATAAAAAAGTCAGAAAAATAAGCAAAAAAAAGAAGCTAGAAAAAGCCTCAAACCCAACCAAGAAAGGAAGATAAAAATGGGAGATAACGAAAACAGAAAAGTATATAAAGCAAGACAAGTAAAAAACTATAGAGAAATGGTAGAATACTCATGCAAAAACTATGCACAAAACATAGCATACAAATACAAAAAAGATTACACAGCAAAAAATATAGAATACATAGAAAAAAAATATGAACAAGTAGGAAAAGACATAAAAGCATTTGGAACAGGACTATTAAACTTAGACCTAATGGGAGAAAGAATAGTAGTAGTAGGAAAAAACAGATATGAATGGTGCATAAGCTATTTAGCAACAACATGCAGTAACATGGTAATAGTACCAATAGACAAAGCACTACCAGACATAGAAATGCAAAGACTAATAGAAAGAAGTGAAGCAAAAGCAATAATCTTCGACGAAAAATACTTAGAAACAATAAAAAAAGTACAAGAAAAAGAAAACAGCAACCTAAAAACACTAATATGTATGGACAATATACAAGAAAAAGGAATAAAAACATTCAATGAAATACTAGAAGAAGGAAGAAACCAAATAAAAAACGGAGACCAAAAATACGACAACATAGAAATAGACGAAAACAAAATGTCAATAATGTTATTCACCTCAGGAACAACAAACGAACCAAAAGCAGTAATGCTATCACAAGCAAATATATGTGCAAACATAAGCAACATAGCATGTTGGGTAAAACTATACCCAACAGATGTATTATTATCATTCTTACCAATACACCACACATTTGAATGCACAATAACATTCCTATACGGATTTTACAGCGGAAGCCAAGTAGCATTCTGTGACGGACTAAAACACATACAACAAAACCTAAAAGAATACAAAGTAAGTGTATTTGTAGCAGTACCATTAGTATTAGAAACAATGTACAAAAAAATCCAAAAAGCAATAGAAGAACAAGGAAAAACAGGACTAATAAATAAAATGACAAAAATATCAAACACACTATTAAAAGCAAAAATAGACATAAGAAAAATAGTATTCAAGCAAATACTAGACAACTTTGGAGGAAACCTAAGAGTGGTACTATATGGAGCAGCACCAATGAACAAAGCAACAATAATAGGATATAACAACTTAGGAATATCATTAGTACAAGGATATGGACTAACAGAAACATCACCAGTAGTAACAGCAGAAACAGACAAAGAAAAAAGACCAGGATCAATAGGACTAGCACTAGCAAACCTAAACCTAAAAATAGCAAACCCAGACAACGAAGGAGTAGGAGAAATAACAGTAAAAGGACCAAGTGTAATGCTAGGATACTATAAAAATCCAGAAGAAACAAAAAAAGTACTAAAAGACGGATGGTTCAGCACAGGAGACTACGGATACAAAGACAAAGACGGATTTGTATATATAACAGGAAGAAAAAAAGACATAATAGTACTAAAAAACGGAAAAAATGTATACCCACAAGAAATAGAATTTCTAATAAACAAAATACCATATATAGCAGAATCATTAGTATACTCAAGAGACAAAGACACAACAGACACAATGCTATGCGCAAAAATAGTATATGACAAAGACACAATAAAACAAATGATAGGAGAAAAAACAGAAGAAGAATACAAAGAAATAATATGGCAAGAAATCAAAAAAATAAACCAAGAATTACCAATATTCAAAAAAATAAAAAATATCACAATAACAACAGAACCACTAAAAAAGACAACAACACAAAAAGTAAAAAGATACGAAGAACTAAAAAACTTAACTTAAGGTGTTTTCGGGGCCGGACTCAAAAAACACCCTCACAAAAAAGAAAAAACAAAAACTAAAAAAATAATTTACAAAAGAATAAAAAATGGAAAACTAAAAAAGAAACAGTTCACAAAAGAATAAAAAAGAAAAAAATGGAAAAACTAAAAAAGAAATAGTTCAAAAAAGAATAAAAATAAGAAAAGCAAATACATATTGAACTAAAAACCTCTAAAAATAAGAAGGGATGAGTTTTCCATGAAAAGAATAAAAAGAAAAAACACCAAAAAGAAAATAACAATAATAGCCATAATAACAGGAATATTATGGCTATTAAGCATATATATTTACACAACATACAGCAAAATAGAAATAAAAAGCGAAAATTACGAAGCAACAAAAACACAATCCACAGAAAGTGCACAAACTGTGGAAAAAGTAGAAGAAAAAAACAAAACAATAGCAGATATAATAGAAGAAACAACCAAAAGTATAGTAGGAATCTCAAAACTAAAAAACGCAGGAAAATCAATACTATCAACAAGTAACGAAGCAGAACTAGGACTAGGAACAGGAATAATAATATCAGAAAACGGATATATATTAAGCAATGCACATGTAACAGGAGAAAAATACAGTAAAAGCTATATAACACTAGAAAATGGACAAACTTACGAAGGAAAAGTAATGTGGAGTGACGAAAGCCTAGACTTATCAATAACAAAAATAGAAGCAAAAAATTTAAGTTATGCAAAACTAGGAGACTCCAGCAAAATACGAGTAGGAGAAACAGTATATGCAATAGGAAATCCAATAGGATTCGAATTCAGAAGAACAGTAACATCAGGAATAATAAGCGCAAAAAACAGAAGCATAAAAATAGAAGAAGAAAACAAGCAAACATACATGTCAGACCTAATCCAAACAGATGCAACAATAAACCCAGGAAACAGCGGAGGACCATTAATAACACCAAATGGGGAAGTAATAGGAATAAACACAGTAAAAATATCAACAGCAGAAGGAATAGGATTCGCAATACCAATAAATGTAGTAAAAACAATAATAGAATCTTACGAACAGACAGGAAACTACGAACAACCAACAATAGGAATATATGCCTATGACAAAGAAGTAATACCATATCTAGACACAAACATAAAATTCGAAAAAGGAATATATGTAGCACAAATAACACCAAAAGGACCAGCAGACGGAAGCGGACTAGAAGAAAAAGACATAATAGTATCAATAGACGAAAAAGAACTAAACACAATGAACGACCTAAGAGAATACATCTACACAAAAAAGCCAGGAGAACAAGTAACACTAAAAATAATAAGAAAAAAAATAAGCAAAAGCATAATAATAACATTAGGAAAAAAGTAATACTCTAAAGAACAATCTAAACAATCATTCTAAAAAAGTATCACTAAAACCAAATTTTCTAGAATAATCTCTAGAATCAGGAAAAGCAACAAAAACAGAAGACTGATTTTTCTTCAAAAACTCAACAATATTATAAACATCAATCCAAATCTCATTAGGACTATCAACTTGAGAATCATCAAAAATAAGTTGCAAACCAAAATGAAGATGAGGAACATTAATATTATTAACATTCTCCTTCAAGCTATAACCAGTCATACCAAGATAACCAATAACATCACCAGCCTTAACAGAATCCCCCTCCTTCAAATCCCTAGCATAAGGATGATTCTTTCTAAGATGAGCATAATAATAATAACGTTTACCATCAAAACTTCTAATACCAACACGCCAACCGCCATACTGATTCCAACCAAGATGCTCAACAACACCAGACTCTACGGAAACAATAGGAGTACCAACACTACCCATCAAATCATTACCAAGGTGAGACCTCTTAAAACCATAAGAACGAGAATTACCAAAATCATCATAATGACTAAAACTATAACCCCTAGCAATAGGCAAAAAAGCCTTCAAACCATAAGAATTAGCAAAAGCACGAGAACCATCCTCAAGCTCTTTTTCAACAGAAAAATCACCAATAAAATTAGAAAGAACAGCAGAATAACACTCAAAATAATAATCATAATACTTAAAATCACGAGTCAAATCAGACATAGAAACCCCAGAACTCAATTTAGAAACAACAAAATCCAAATCCGACTTTTTATAATTCTTAAAATTACCACCATATTTACAAGCAAGAAAAGACAAAAGTTCAATCCAATTAAATTTAATCTCAGAATTCTCAGAATGAGAAGAAATATCAAGTTTAGAAGTATCATTCAAAGCATCATAACAAACATTAAAATCAACCCATTTAATAAAACTCTTATTATTATCAGAATTAATATTCGAATTAGAATCATCATTAATATTATCAGAAGAAAGAGCAAAAGAATACATAAAACAAGAAATAAAAATCAAAATAAAAAAAACAATAATAAAATTTTTAGAAAATCTAAAACACTTAATAAACACAAAAACACCACCAAACACCAAAAGTTATCATCAAATAAATATAAATATTATAATTTATCAAAACAAATCTATTTACAAAAGATTAAAATCTCTGAAATCAAGACAAAAAAACAACCTATACATAAAATACAAAAAATAAAAGTACACAAATAATCCAAAGAACCATCAATAAAATATATTTAAAAAAGCAAAAAAATATGATAAAATAAAAACACTAGAAAGGAAAGTGATAAACATGAGAATATTAATAATAGAGGACGAACCAAAAATAGCAGAAGTAATATCAAGCAGACTAAAAAAAGAAAACTATGTAGTAGATATAAACAAAAACGGAGAAGAAGGACTAGACAACGCACTAACAAACATATATGACTTAATAATACTAGACGTAATGCTACCAAAAATAAACGGATTTGAAATACTAAAACAAATAAGAAAAGAAAAAATAGAAGCAAAAGTAATAATGTTAACAGCAAAATCAATGCTAGACGACAAACTAACAGGATTCAATTCAGGAGCAAACGACTACATAACAAAACCATTCCATGTAGAAGAACTAGTAGCAAGAGTAAACGCACAACTAAGAATGAACCAAAACCAAACAAAAAAAGACTACATAGAAGCAGGAGACATAAGACTAAACACAAAAACAAACGAAGAAATAGAAATAATATGCAAAGAATTTCAAATAATAGAATATCTAATAAAAAACCCAAATCAAGTAATATCAAAAGAACAAATATACGAAAAAATATGGGGACTAGAAAATGAAAGCGAATCAAACAACTTAGAAGCATACATATCATTTATAAGAAAAAAACTAAAATCAATAGGATCAGAAGTACAAATAAAAGCAATAAGAGGACTAGGATATAAACTAGAAGCCAGAAATTAAAAAAGAAAGGAACCCAAAAATGGAAAAACTAAAAAGAAAAACATTCATAGTAATATTCAGTATACTAACAATATTTTTAATCAGTATATTATGCATATTCAACTATCAAGACTATAAACACGAAAAAACAGAAATAAACAACAACCTAAACAAAATAAACAGAAGAAACGAAAACATAGAATTTAACATAGAAAAAAACAAAGAAGAAGACCAAAACAAAAACAAACAAACAGAAGAAAAAACAATAACAGGAGAAACAGAAACACTAAAAGAAGAATACACAACAACAGACAGTGACAAAAGTGCAATATTAGTAGAAAATGGAGGAAACGCAACAATAGAAGGAGCAACAATATCAAAAACAGGAGGAGACAGCACAAACACAGACGCAATAATAAACCTAAAAAACTGCCAACTAACTTACGGAAGCAACACATTAATAAGCAACAAAGGAACAACAGAATGGGGAACAACAGGAACAAACGGAGGAAACTTAACACTAAACGCAGAAAACCAAACATTAAAAGGAAACATAGAAATAGACAACATATCAACACTAAAAATGAACTTAACAAACAGCTAATACACAGGAACAATAAACGGAGAACAAACAGCAAAACAAATAGACATAAAAATAGACAGTAACACAAAAATAAAACTAACAGGAAACTCTTATATAACATCACTAGAAGACGAAGATACAACTTACAGCAACATAGACTTTAATGAATACACACTATATGTAAACGGAACAGCAATAAACTAAAAAAGGAAACAACATAAAAAAAGTAAATAAAAAACTAAAAAACATTAAAAATAAAATTATAAAAATCAAAAAAGGAACGCAAGCAATATTTCACAAATCCAAATATAGCTTAAGCGTTCCATTAATTATTTCACACAAAATTTTCTAAAAAAATCTCGTACAGTGTAACTAACTCAAGTAAAAAATATTACCACCAATGATATAAAAAAACAAAAAACACAGTCGATCGAAAAAGTAAATTCTATTTGGAAAAACTAAACAAAAAATACTTTTAAATAAAAACCAAAAGTATTGCCAAAAACCAAAAAGTCATATAAAATAAAAGAAAAAAATAAAAACAAAGAAAAAAAGAAAAAGAAAGCACAAAGAAAAGTAAGAAAGGAAAGATAAAAAATGAAAGTATTAATAATATCAGATATACATGGCTCAGGATACTATGCAGAAAAAATAAAAGAAATAGAAGAAAAAGAAAAACCAGAAGAAATAATAATATTAGGAGACTTATACTACCATGGGCCAAGAAACGAACTAAGCCAAGAATACGAACCAATGAAAGTAGCAAAAATACTAAACTCAATGAAAGAAAAACTAACAGTAATAAGAGGAAACTGTGACGCAGAAGTAGACGAAATGATATCAGAATTCCAATTTCACGACTATGTACTAAAAGAAATAAACGGAAAAAAGATCTACTTCACACATGGACATAAATACAACATAGAAAAGATCCCGTATGAAGAATTTGAAATAATGATATACGGACACACACATCAAGGCTTTATAGAAGAAAAAGAAGGATACATCTTCGCAAACCCAGGATCAATATCACTACCAAAATGCAACACAGAACACAGCTATATAATACTAGAAGAAAACAAAATAATACTAAAAAATGTAGACGGAAAAATAATAAAAGAATACGAAATAAAATAGCAAAAAACAACAAAAAAGATAAAAAAACATAAAGCAAAACAAGAAAAATAGTGTACAAAACAAAAAAACATAATAAAAAAAGCAAAGAACAAAAATAAAAAAGTAAAAAAACAAACAAGAAACAAAAAAATGAAAAAAGGAAGGAAAAGAAATGAATTTTGAAGAAATGTCAAAAGAAGAACTAATAGAATACATAAAAAACATAAATGAAACAAACAACGGCAAATACGGACTACTATGGGACAAAGAAAAAGAACCAGAAAAAATAATAGAAGAATGCAACAAAAACATACCAATACTAAAAGAAATAGAAAACAAAAAAATAGAAAATGAAGGAGAAAACAACATACTAATAGAAGGAGACAATTTCCATGCATTAGAAGCACTAAACTACACACACGAAGAAGCAATAGACATAATATACATAGACCCACCATACAACACAGGAAAAAACGACTTCATATATAACGACAAATTCATAGACGAAGAAGACGGATACAGACACAGCAAATGGTTAAACTTTATGTACAAAAGACTAAAAATAGCAAGAAACCTATTAAAAAAAGACGGAGTAATATTCATATCAATAGACGACAACGAATTCGCACAGCTAAAACTATTATGTGACAAAGTATTTGGAGAAAAAAACTTCATATCAATGCTATCAGTAGAAAACAATCCAAAAGGAAGAAAAAACTCAAAATTTATATCAGGAAGTAACGAATACTGTCTAATATACGCAAAAAACAAAAACGAATCATACTTCATAGAAAACATACCAAAAAGTGAAAAAGACTTAATAAAAGACGAAAACGAAAACTATGTACAAAAAGGAGGAAAAAGAGTACTAGTAGGAGAAAACAAATACAACAAACCAGTAGAAGACATAGAATCAGAAAAAAACTACACAGTATATTACAATCCAGAAACAAACGACATAAAAATAAAAACAGAAAAAAGCATAAACGACATAAACCAAGAACTAACAGAACAAGGATACACAAGATATTACTCATACAATAAAGGAAAACTAGTACAAAACACATACACAAAAGCCAAATTCGAAGAACTATTTTACAGTAACAAATTAGAAATCAAAGAAAACAAAATATACGAAAAAAACTACAGCACAACAATAAGACTAAAAAGTATGATAGTAAACAAAAAATACACAGCGATCATAAACAACCAAAAAGTAAAAAACTATGAAATAGACGTAAAAACAACATCAGCAGGAACAGCACTAAAGAAAATGTTCAACACAAAAGAAAAAATATTTGACAACCCAAAAAACGTAGGACTATTAAAACTACTAATATCATTAAAAAACAATAAGGACGCCACAATCTTAGACTTTTTTGCAGGATCAGGAACAACAGCACAAGCAGTAATAGAACTAAACCAAGCAGACAACGGAAAAAGAAAATTCATAATATGCACAAACAACGAAAACCAAATATGTGAAAAAGTAACATACCCAAGAATAAAAACAATAATAACAGGAAAAAGAGAAGACGGAACAAAATACTCAGAAGGAAACAAAGAAACACTAAGATACTACAAAACAGACTTCATAAAAAACGAAGGAACAAAAGACCAAATATATTATGACCTAACAGAAAAAAGCATACCAATGATATGCATAAAAGAAAACACACACGAACAAATAGAAAAAAATGACCAATACGCAATATACACGAACAAACAAAAAAACAAATACACATGTATATACTTTGACACAATCCAAACACAATATAAAGAATTTATAGAAAAAGTAAAACAAATAAAAGAAAAGAAAAAACTATATATATTCACGCTAGGAAACGAAATAGAAGAACAAGAACTAAAAGAAATAAAAAATTACAAAATAGAAGCAATACCACAAAAAATATACGACAAATACAAAAAAACATCCAAAATAAGCAACGAAAAATAAAAAAATAACACAGCAAAAAAATAAAAAACAAGATAATCAAATCTAAAAACCAAGAAAAACAAAATAAAAAAAGATAACAACAAAAAATAAACAATAAACAAAAAGAAACAAAAAAATCAACTCAAAAAATAAAAAAGAAAGGAAAAAAAGATGAAAGAGCTAAAAAATTACCAACAAAACGCAATAGACCAGCTAATGCAATTCACAGAAATGTTTCTAAAAACGCCAAAAAACGAAACAATAATATTTCAATCACCAACAGGAAGCGGAAAAACAATCACAATAGCAAGATACATACACGAGCTAACAAAAGAAACAAAAGAAGACCTATGCTTTCTATGGATAAGCATAGGAAAAGGAGAATTACAAGTACAAAGTCATAAAAGTGTAAAAAAAGAAATAGGAGACACAATAGAATGCAGTCTATTAGAAAACGAATTTTTCGGCTCAAGAGACATAATAAATCAAAATGAAATAGTATTTGTAAACTGGGAAAAAATAAGAAAAAAAGACAAAAAAACAAAAGAATTCAATAACACGCTAATGAAAGACTGGGAACAAAACAACTTCCCAACAATACTAAAAAACACAAGAGAAAACAGAAAAATAATACTAATAATAGACGAAAGTCACTCAAGTGCAACAACAAAAAGAGCAAAAGAAATAAGAGACGAAATAATAGCACCAAACCTAACAATAGAAATGAGTGCAACACCAGTATTCAACTCAGAAAACATCAACGCAAGAGTATATGTAGAACCAACAGACGTAATAAACGAAGGAATGATAAAAAAAGAAATAATAATAAATGACAAAATAGCAGAAGCAATAGAAAAAGAAGAAAACGAAAAAAGTTCAGAATCACTAGTATTAGAATCAGCCTACTACAAAGAAGAAGAACTAAAAAAAAGATACCAAAAACTATACAACGAAGGAGAAACAAAAAATCTAATAACCCCACTAACACTAATACAAATACCAAACTCAAACTATGGAGAAGAAAAAAGAGCAGCAGTAGAAAAATTTCTAAAAAATAAAGGAATAACAACAGAAAACGGAAAACTAGCAATCTGGCTAAACGACGACAAAATAAACAACAGTTACGAAGAACTAAACACAAACGACAGCAAAGTAGAATACTTAATATTCAAAATGGCAATAGACACAGGATGGGACTGTCCAAGGGCACAAATACTATTAAAATTCAGAGAAGTCAACAGCATAGTATTTGAAATACAAACAGTAGGAAGAATACTAAGAATGCCAGAAGCCAAACACTACACAGACGAAGCACTAAACAGATCATACGTATACTCAAACATACAATCAATAGCCATAAAAAAAGAAATATACAACCCAAACATAATAAAAACATATAACTCAAAAGTAAAAGAAGAATACAAACCAGACATAAAAATAGCAATAAACGCACAAAGCACACAAGACCAACTAAATATACTAAACATAGAAAATGCGTCAACCATAGAAAGTGGATCAATCATAGAAAGCACATCAAACACAGAAAACACAGAAGACACAGTAAACAAACAAAATGCACAACAAATAGAAAACCAAAACAGCGAATACACACAAATATCACTAGAACTAGAATATGAACAAGCAATAAAAAACATAATAGAAAACCAAATAAAAAAAGAAGAAAACACACAAACAAACACAACACAAAACAACGAAAAAGAAAACGCAACAAACGAAAACCAAAAAAACAACAATGAAGAAAGCAATGAAGAAAACCAAACAAAAAAGAACGAAGAAACAACAACAGAAAAGAAACAAATAATGACACTAAAATCATACTACAAAAAAAGAACAGACTATGGAGACATCACAAGCTCATTTTACAAAGTATATGAAAGAGAATTTTGCAAACACTTCAACATACCAGAAAAAGAAAATATCCCAATACAAGACACAATAACAAACAAAGAAAAAATGAAAGAAGCAGGAATAAACTTTGAATACAGAAAAAAAGACTCAATACTAAGTGACGTACACATAGAATCAGAAAAAGTAGACGAAGAAATAGAAATAAAAGAACAAGAAAATTTGGTAGACATAATAATGAGCGATGACGACTTACAAAACGACTTCGAAAAAGTAATAAAAAACAACTTAAACGGATTCGCACCAGTAAGATCAATACCAACAGTAAAAACAGCAATAATAAGCACATTCGGAAAATATCTATATATAAGACCACAAAACAAAGGAATAATACTAATACAAAACATAGTAGTAAACAACAACGAAACATTCGGAAAAATAATAAGCACAGCAACACAAAACTACAAGCCAATACACGAATATGAAGTAGACCAAAAAGAAAAATACGAAATAAACGAAGAATGGCACATACCATTTGACAAAAATTACAACCCAAACACAAACATAAAAATAGAATCAAAACTATCAATACACCAACCACTATATGTAGAAACAAAAGAAGGAAAAGCAGACAAACTAGAACTAGAATTCATAGAATATCTAGACAAACACGAAAACAGCATAGAATACTTTTGGAAAAACGGATCAGAACACATGAACACCAACTTCGGAATAGCAAAAGAAGACGGAACAGCATTCCAACCAGACTTTCTAATACAATTCAAAGACGGAAGAATAGGAATATTTGACACAAAAGCAGGAAAAGGATACAACGAAAAAGACAACGAAATAAAATCAAACGCACTACAACAATATATAACAGACGAAAACAAAAAAGGAAAAAACATAGTAGGAGGACTAGTAGTAGAAAACAACGGAACATTCTATTACTATGACAGAACAACATATAAAACATACAAAGAAAAACCAGAACAATGGAAATGCTTCGAAGAACTAGTAAAATAAAAAACAAGAAATCAAATATCCACCAGAAACAGAAAAAGAAGTAATTATTGGTTATATTGATAAAATTAGAAAAAAGATGCCAATATGGAAGCAAGGTGGAAAGGAAGATAATACAGTACAATTTCTTAAAGTAGGAAGAAAAAAACCTTGCCCTTGTGGTATTTTTAAACCTGTAAAACAGAGACAATTTAAAGAAAGTATGATATAATGAACCGTAAATAAGAATGAAAGGGAATGATTGAAATGAAAATATTAATTATATGTAGTAAAGCATTTTATAAGGATATTGCACCAATAAAAGAAAAACTAGAGGAGAATGGACATGTAGTTGAATTACCAAATTCATATTATGAACCTGATGCAGAAAAGAAAAGTTGGAATTTAGGAAAAAAATCTCATAGTGAGTTTAAAGCAAGAATGTTTAAAATGAGTGAAGAAAGAATTGCAACAATGGATGCTGTATTAACTTTAAACTTTGATAAAAATGGTAAGAAAAACTATATTGGAGGAGCGACTTTTATTGAAATATATGAAGCATTTATGAAAGGTAAAAAAATATATTTATATAATGATATTCCTGAAGGAATGTTGTATGATGAAATTTCAGGATTTTCTCCAATTGTCATAAAAGGAGATATAAATTTAGTAAAGTAGGAAGTGAGATGAATGATAGATAAAGTTGGCGGAGTAATTTTAAAAGATAAGCAAATATTAGTACAAAGGAAAAAGAATAACAGAGAGGAATGTATAATTCCAGGAGGAAAAAGAAAAGAGAAAGAAACAGATTTTGAAACATTAAAAAGAGAGTTACATGAAGAATTGACAGTAGATTTGATTAAAGTAGAATTTCTTGGTGGGTATGATGACATAGCTTGTTTTTCAAATGAGCCAATTCATGTGCAAACCTACATTGCACAAATAGACGGAGAAATAAAATGTAATAATGAAATAAAAGAGGCAATTTGGATTGATAAAAATTATAAGGAAAAAGGTATAAAAGTAGGTAGTATTTTAGGAGAACATGTCATACCTAAATTAATAGAAAGAGGATTAATGTAAATGATTTTAGTAAGTGCATGTTTAGCAGGTATAAATTGTAAATATAGTGGTGGAAATAATTATAATGAAAAAGTTTTTAATCTTGTAAAAGAAGGAAAAGCAATACCAATATGCCCTGAACAATTAGGTGGATTACAAACACCAAGAAATCCTGCTGAAATTAAAATAGTTGATGGAAAAAAATATGTTATAGATGAGAAAAACAACAATGTAACAGAAAATTTTGAAAAAGGTGCAAAAGAAGTATTAGAATTTGCAAAAAAATTAAATATAAAAAAAGCTATACTTCAAGCAAGAAGTCCATCTTGTGGGACAGGAAAAATATATAGTGGAAATTTTGATGGTAAATTAATACAAGGAAATGGTATACTAGCAGAACTTTTAATAAAAAATGGAATTGAAGTTATTAGTAGTGAGGATTATAAATAGATTGTAATCGAAGAAAAAGGATAGTATATTGCCACAAATATATTTAGAAACTAGAATATGATAGGAGATAGATATGATTAGAGATTTATAAAAAAACAAATGTCAATCATTTTTGAAAATGTCTTAAAAAATTTTATTTATTAGCACTAAATTTTTATAGTTTAGTGCTAATATTTTTGGGCTTATGAAAACCCCGTGTTATACACGGGGTTCTAAAAGCTTCTAGCTATGAGTAGAAAAAATCCTCCTTTTTGATATAATAGATGTGGTCGCCAACCGCAAATAAAATCAAAAAGGAGGATTTTGTCATGAAAGACAATAATAGTTTAGC
>MNRQ01000022.1:0-1182 GCA_001916035.1 Clostridium sp. 27_14
GAGGTGTAAGTATAGTGATATATTAAGCTGACCAATACTAATAAATCGAGGGCTTAACCACAAAAAAGTTAAGAAAGAAGCAATCGAAAGAAAGGTACATTCCTAAAACGATATTTCATCTATGTATTTTTGAGTGTGCTATTAAATCACACAATAATTTTCTAGTGACGATGACACTTAGGGAAATACCTGTTCCCATCCCGAACACAGAAGTCAAGCCTAAGTGTGCCGAAAATACTTGCGGGTTACCCTGCTGGAAAGATAGGTTGTTGCTAGTTTTTTTTTGCTTGTTAGAAAAATTATTATTGTTAAATGTGAAAATTATTTATATTTTGCATTTATATGATTTTTATGTAATTTTGTTGTTTTGATTTATTCTTTGAAATAAAATTATTGCAAAATAACTAAGTATAGAATATAATAAGAGCAGAAATGAAAATTTTAAAAACTAAAGTTTTGATTTCTGCTTTTATATTGTATAATATATAGTGAAGAAAAAGGGGGAATTAATAATGTCTAAAGTAATGTGGAAACCAGGAACATTTGTGTATCCTATACCAACAGTAATGGTAAGCTGTGGAACAATGGAAAAATCAAATATAATAACTGTTGCTTGGACTGGAACAATTAATACTGATCCTGCTATGGCATATATATCTGTTAGACCATCAAGATATTCTTATGAAATAATAAAAGAACAAAAGGAATTTGTTATAAATTTGACGACAAAAGATTTAACTAGAGCAACTGATTGGTGTGGTGTTAAAACAGGTGCTAAAGTTGATAAGTTTAAGGAAATGAATTTGCATAAGGAAAAAGCTAATTTTGTAAATTGTCCAATGATAAAGGAAAGTCCTGTGTCAATTGAATGTAGGGTTAAAGAGATAAAAGAGTTGGGCTCACATCATATGTTTATTGCTGAAGTTTTAGCAATACATGCAGATGATAAATATATAGATGAAAAAGGCGCTTTTGATATATCTAAATGTGATTTGGTTGCTTATGCTAATGGTGGTTATTATGCTTTGGGTAAAAAGGTTGGTAAATTTGGATTTTCTGTACAAAAAAAGAAAAAAAGTAAATAAATTTTCGCGCATGAATAAATATGCGGATTTTAGAATGTTTTAAATAGTGCAGATGTTATTAATGTCCGCTTTTGTTATATTATAGGAAAGTTCTTCG
>MNRQ01000022.1:1247-98417 GCA_001916035.1 Clostridium sp. 27_14
TATTATAGGAAAGTTCTTCGAATTTCCTATAATATAAAATATAACAATGCACAGAAATTTGCTTTGCAAATTTCGCGCCGAACAAATACGCGGACTTTAGAATGCTCTAAATAGTGCAGATGTTATTAATGTCCGCTTTTGTTCTTTTAGAGTTTTTTGGAAAGTTATTGTTTTTACAATAGCTTTTTTGTTTGATTTAGAAAGTTATATTTTTTTTGCGTAACATAAAATATTTTTTTACTTAAAAACCATTGACAGAACTAGAAAAAGGTGGTAAAATACTCAGGTATATGTTATTACGGACATATATTCACATCGTTAAAAAATAAAAAGGTAATAATACGGAGGTGTATTTAAAATGGCAGCAAAAGGACCAAGAGAAAATATAACATTAGAATGTACAGAATGCAAACATAGAAATTATATGACATCAAAAAACAAAAGAAATAATACAGACAGATTAGAAATTGTAAAATATTGCAAATTCTGCAAAAAACGTACAACACATAAAGAAACAAAATAAAAGTAAGGTAAAAGAATTGATTATAATTCAAGCTATTTTAAGGAGGATATAAAATGGCTAAAAAAGAAGCAAAAGCAAACAATAAAGAAAATGCTAAAAATAAGAAAAGTTTTTGGAAGAGTTTTAAAGCAGAACTAAAAAAAGTAACATGGCCAACACCAAAGCAATTGGCTAATAATACATCAGCAGTAATTGCAATAGTTGTATTAACAGCAATAATTGTTTTCGCATTAAATATTACATTTGAAGCAATGAATAAACATGGTGTTGATAAAGTTAAAGAACTAATTAGTAATCAAACAACTAATGAAACAACAACAGATGAATCAAATAATAATGAATCATCTGATGATAATTCTGCAACAAATGAAGCAGATAATAACGAATCTGCAGACCAAAATGAAAGTGCAGAAAATAATGCTGCATCAAATGAATAAAAAAATCAAAAGGGAGGCTGCATGTAATGTCTCAAAAAGATTATGATATGAATCCAAGATGGTATGTTGTACATACTTATTCAGGGTATGAGAACAAAGTAAAAACAGATCTTGAAAAAACAATAAAAAATCGTGAACTAGAAGAATATTTCTTTGATATTATAGTTCCAATGGAAGAACAAATAGAAATCAAAGATGGAAAAAAGAAAACAAATTTAAAAAAAGTGTTTCCAGGCTATGTATTAATAAAGATGATTGTAACAGAAGAAACATGGTATATAGTTAGAAACACACGTGGAGTAACAGGATTTGTAGGTTCTGGAACAGATCCAATACCATTGACAGATGAAGAAATCAGAAGTATGGGATTTGAAGACGTTAATAGCATAAATGTAGATTATGAAGTAAATGATCAAGTCCAAATAATGAATGGAGCATTTGAAAACTTTACAGGAACTGTACAAGAAATAAATAAAGAAAAAAGTAAAGTAAAAGTTCTAGTGTCTATGTTTGGTAGAGAAACGCCAGTAGAAGTAGAATTTTCACAAGTACAAAAAATAAAATAAAAGTCAAAAAAACAAGAAGGAGGTGCCATTTAAAATGGCAGAAAAAGAAATTAGTAATATTATTAAATTACAAATAGAGGCTGGAAAGGCAACACCAGCTCCACCAGTAGGACCAGCTTTAGGTTCAAGTGGTGTTAATATCATGCAATTCGTTAAAGAATTTAATGATAGAACAGCAAATCAACCACAGTATTAATTAAAAAAGCAATAAAAATTGAAAAAGGTTCAGGAAAACCAAATAGGGAAAAAGTTGCTAAAATAACAAAAGAACAAGTAAAGGCAATTGCAGAACAAAAAATGCCTGATTTAAACGCAGCTTCTTTAGAAACAGCAATGAGTATGGTAGAAGGAACAGCAAGAAGTATGGGGGTTGTAGTAACAGAATAAAATTTATTAGTGGGAGAGTACTAGTGATACTCGTTAGAACCAAGGGAGGTAAAAAGATGAAAAAACAAACAAAAAGATATGCAGAAAGTGCAAAATTATTAGAAGCAGGAAAACAATATGATATAAAGGAAGCAATTGAAGTAATTGAAAAAATGCCAAAAGCAAAATTTGATGAAACAGTTGAATTACATGTAAAATTAGGAGTAGATTCAAAACATGCAGACCAACAAGTTAGAGGTACAGTTGTACTTCCTAATGGAACAGGTAAAACACAAAAGGTTTTAGTATTTGCTAAAGGACCAAAAGCAGAAGAAGCAACAAAAGCAGGAGCTGATTTTGTTGGAGCTGAAGAATTAATACCAAAAATCCAAAATGAAAATTGGTTTGATTATGATGTAGTAGTAGCAACACCAGATATGATGGGTGTTGTAGGAAGATTAGGTAAAGTATTAGGACCAAAGGGATTAATGCCAAATCCTAAATCAGGAACAGTTACAATGGATGTAACAAAAGCAATAAACGAAATCAAATCTGGTAAAGTTGAATATAGATTAGATAAAACAAATATTATTCACTTAGGATTTGGAAAAGTATCATTTGGTACAGATAAATTAGTAGAAAACTATGAAACAATTATAAATGCAATTATAAAAGCTAAACCAGCTGCAGCAAAAGGACAATATATTAAGAGTGTAGCTATAGCAACAACAATGGGACCAAGTGTATTTATAGATCAAAAATAATTGTAAATAGAATAGTCACCAGAGACAGTAGGCAAAAACTTGAGAAATTAAGTAGATGCTAAGACCTACCTAGGTAACAAGAAAATAGTATGTAAATATATGCATGCCATTCTTATTACCTATGTAGAAAATAAGAATGGCATTAATTTATTAACATTATATATTTTGTATATAGTTATTAATAAATTAAATACATTATAAAAATCACATAAGAATTTAGGAGGTGAAAGTAAGAATGGCAAGTGAAAAAATATTAAATCAAAAGAAAGAAGAAGTAACAAAATTAGCAAATGAAATGAAAGAAGCAAAATTAATACTTCTTACAGATTACAGAGGAATTAATGTAGAAGATGTTACAAAATTAAGAACAGATGTTAGAAATGTAAATGCAGATTATAGAGTTATTAAAAATAATATAGTTAGAAGAGCATTACAAGAAGCTGGAATCGAAGGATTAGATGAACAATTAGAAGGGCCAACAGCTGTTGTGTTAGGTAAAGAAGATTACTTGGAACCAGCAAAAGCAATATATAATTTTGTAAAAGCAAATGATTTCTATAAAATTAAAGGTGGTGTAATCGAAGGAAAAGTAATGACAGCAGAAGAAATTATTGCAATAGCTAAATTACCTTCAAGAGATACATTACTATCTATGCTTGCTGGAGCTTTATTGGCAAATATTCAAAAATTTGCAGTTGCTCTTGATCAAGTTAGAATACAAAAAGAATCTGGAGCTGAAACAGAAACAGCACCAGTAGCTGAAGCACCAGCAGAGGCTTAGTTAAAATAAAATATATATTATGTGATTGTAAATCACAAATAAAAATTAGGAGGATTATAAAATGAGTAAAGAAGATATGATTGAAGAAATCAAAAAAATGACAGTTGTAGAATTAGCAGATTTAGTAAAAGCAATTGAAGAAGAATTTGGAGTATCAGCAGTAGCAGCAGCTGCACCAGCAGCTGGAGCAGCTGCAGGAGCTGCTGCAGAAGAAAAAACATCATTTAATGTTGTTTTAAAAGAAGCTGGAGATCAAAAAATAAAAGTTATCAAAGTTGTAAGAGATGCAACAGGATTAGGATTAAAAGAAGCAAAAGAATTAGTAGATGGAGCACCAAAAACAGTAAAAGAAAATGTTTCAAAAGATGAAGCAGAAGAATTAAAAGCAAAATTTACAGAAGTTGGAGCTGTTATCGAACTTCAATAATTTTGAAAAAGGCTAAATTACAGTTTGACTGTGTTTAGTCTTTTCTTATATTCTAGGAAGTTCGGAGAACTTTCCTAGAATATAAAATATAACAAGGCACAGAAATTTGCAAAGCAAATTTCGCGCACGAACAAATACGCGGACTTTAAAATATTCTAATAAGGCAAATGTTATTAATGTCCGCTTTTGTTCTATTATAGGAAGTTCAAAAAAATTTACTATATAAGGAGAGTTAAGAGATGAAAATTGGAATAATAGCGGCTGAACAAGAGGAGTTTGAGGCAATATTAAATATTGCTAAAGTGGAAGAAAGAAAAGAAATATATGAATTGAATTTTGTGAAGTGTAAGATTAAAGATAAAATATGTGTTTTAGTAAAAAGTGGAGTTGGAAAAGTAAATGCGGCAAGAGCTACACAGATATTAATAGATAATTTTAAACCAGATTATATAGTTAATGTGGGAGTGGCTGGGGGGCTAAATCCTATGCTAAGTATTGGAGACATAGTAATTGGTGAAACTCTTGTGCAACATGATTTTGATATTACAGCTTTTGGGCATGCGAAAGGTTATATTCCTGGTGTTGGAGAGAAAATATATGCAGATGATTATTTAGTAAAAAAAATTGAAGAGGCTATAGGAAATCAAGAGGAAAAAGTTTATAAATATGAAAAGGGAGTGATAGCATCTGGTGATATATTTTGTACAGCAATTCCTATGAGAGATAAAATATATGCGAAATTTAATGCAGAATGTGTAGAAATGGAAGGAGCAGCAATTGGCCAAGTATGTTCTTTGTGTAATGTGCCATTTGTTGTTATAAGAAGTATATCCGATACACCAAATGGTGAAAATGAAGTAACATATGAGAAATTTATAAAATTGGCTTCAGAAAGATGTGCAAATATTTTAAAAGATTTTGTAAAAACTATTGAATAAAAAATGAGAATTAGTATATAATCTATATGCGGACAACGTGTAAGACAAAATAAAAAATTAAAAATAAGGAGTGGTTTTTTATGGAGAGAAAAATACGTGTAGTTCAATATGGAACAGGAAAAATGAGTGTATATACTATGAGATATGTATACGAAAAGGGAGCAGAAATTGTAGGAGCAATTGATGTAAATCCATCAGTAATTGGAAAAGATATTGGTGAGGTTATTGGAACAGAAAATAAAGGAATAAAAGTTGTAGCATTAGAGCAAGCAGAAGAATTATTAAAAGAAACAAAACCAGATATAGTTATAGTAACGACAATGAGTTTATTTTCAGATGTTGAGGATGCGTTAATGTTATGTGCAAAATTAGGTATAAATGCAATAACAACTTGTGAAGAGGCATTTTTCCCAATGAATTCAAATCCAACAGCTACTAAAAAAATAGATGAAATGGCAAAACAAACAAATTGTACAATAACAGGTAGTGGTTATCAAGATATTTATTGGGGTCAATTGATTTCAAGTATAGCTGGCTCAACTCACAAAATTACAAAAATTAAGGGAAGTTCAAGCTATAATGTAGAAGATTATGGAATAGCTTTGGCTAAAGCTCATGGTGCTGGTTTGACATTAGACGAATTTGATAAACAAGTTGCTTCAGTAGATAGAATTTCAGATGAAGAAAGACAAGAATTAATTGATAGTGGAAAATATTTACCTTCATATATGTGGAATGTTAATGGTTGGTTATGTGCTAAACTAGGATTAACAGTAAAATCACAAACTCAAAAAACAGTTCCACAAACTTATAAGGAAGACATAGTTTCATCAACTTTAGGAACTACTGTAAAAGCAGGAGAAGCTACTGGTATGAGCGCAATAGTTACAACTGAGACAGAGGAAGGTGTTACTATAGAAAGTGAGTGTATAGGTAAAGTATATGCTCCTGATGAGTTTGATAAAAACGAGTGGACTGTAGAAGGTGAACCAAATACAACTTTAGTTATAAATAAACCATCAACTGTTGAATTGACATGTGCTAGTATTGTAAATAGAATACCAGATGTTATAAATTCTAGACCAGGTTATGTTCCAACAGAAGAATTTGGAGAGCTAAACTATAGAACAAAACCTCTTAATGAATATGTGAAATAATTTATAGTAATAAAAACTTATATGTTTTATGTAAAAACAACAAATTTCGACAAAAAAAGAAATGCAAAAAGCCTTGATTTTAAGGCTTTTTTGTGTTATACTATTCGTAGTTGTAAAAAAATATAAGTGAGGTGAAAAAACTTAAAGGAAAGCCTTAAGTAGAAATATGGAAAAAAAAGAAGGAATGATATCTTTTATTAAGCAATTATTTGCTAATAATCAAACTGAAGAAGAAAGTTTAGAAAAGATAGATAATATAGATGAAGAAACAAGAAAAGAATTAGAAAAGTCATATAAGCATATAGATGCAATGATGGAAAAATATAGAATTGAGAATTTTGAAGTAAACCAAAAAGAAAAGGTTCCCAGTGTAAAAAAGGCAAGATTAGAGAAAGTTCAAATTAATCAAGAAAAAATGGCTGCTATTGATAGAGAAGTAGAACATGAAGAAAATGGAGAAGAAAGAGAGTAGGATAAGGAGTGTATTAATATGGAAAATTCAGATAATACTGTTGCTTTGGCTGAAAACAAAGTACTTATTTTATATTTATTAAATCAAATACCAAATGGTATAATAGAAAATGGACTTTATAAAATTGTAACTTCAATAAATAATGTAAATTATTTCTTTTTTAAACAAGTATTAACTGATTTAATAGATACAAAATTGGTAGGTCAAATAACAAAAGATGAAGATGAAACAATTATTAAAATAACTTCAGAAGGAAAAAATGCATTATCTCTTACACAAGATGTACTTCCAGGATTAATAAAATTAAAAGCAGATAATATTTTTAGAGAAGAACTATCTTCTGTTACTGAGGAAACATCAGTTACTGCAGAGTTTATTCCTAAAAATGAAAATGATTATACTATAAAATGTAAAATAGTAGAAAATAATGAAACTTTATTTGAGGTGAGAACTGTTGCAGGTTCTAGAGATAGGGCTAAAAGAATTGTTGATAATTGGAATTCTAATGCTTCTAAGATCTACCCTAAAATTTTAGATATTTTATTGGAAGATAAAAAAGATTAAAATTGTATAGATTAAAAAGTAAACCTAAATTATTAAATATGAATTTAGGTTTACTTTTTGTATATTATAAAGGTTATGCAACTTTTATAATATATCAAATTTGTATTTAGTATTTTTTTCCGATTTGTTGCTATAGAACAAAAGCGGACATTAATAACATTGGCACTTATTAGAACATTTTAAAGTCCGCGTCTTTGTTCGTGCGCGAAAATTTATGAAATAAATTTTCTGTGCTTTCCTATAATATAAAAAAACTATTTCTTTTCGAAATAGTTTAAAAAATAATATGGTAGCGAAGATGTGATTCGAACACATGACCCTTCGGGTATGAACCGAATGCTCTAGCCAACTGAGCTACTTCGCCATGTCCTATTGACGTTATTTATTATACAGTGTGTTTGGATATTTGTCAATACTTTTTTTAAAAATACCTTTAAAATTAAAGCTATAAGTAGTATAATATTTATGTGAAAGGAAAGTGATTTGTATGAAAAAGAGAAAAGTAGTTCTTGTGGGAACTGGATTTGTTGGTATGAGTATGGCATATGCAATGTTAAATAGAGGAGGAGTAGATGAATTAGTTTTAATAGATATCAATAAAGATAAGACTGTAGGAGAGGAAATGGATTTATCTCATGGATTACCTTTTGCACCACAAAAGATGATAATAAAAGCAGGGGAATATGATGAATGTAAGGATGCACAAGTTGTGGTTATAACAGCAGGGATTCCACAAAAGCCAGGGCAATCAAGATTGGAATTAGCTCAAACAAATACAAAAATTATGAAAGAGATTACAGAAAATATTATGGCAAGTGGATTTAATGGAATAATAATAGTAGCTAGTAATCCTGTTGATTTGATGACTTATGTAGTAGCAAAAGTTTCAGGTTTGCCTAAAAATCAAGTATTTGGGTCAGGAACAGTTTTAGATACAGCACGTTTAAGATATTTAATGGCTGATTATTTGAAGGTGTCTAGTAAGAATGTTCATGCTTATATAATGGGAGAACATGGAGATTCATCTTTTGTTCCATGGGATCATGCATATTTGGGATGTAAAAAAATAAAAGATATAATGAAAGATAATAATCATCCAATGGATGATTTAAAGAAAATTCATCAGGGTGTTATAAATGCGGCTTATGAAATTATAGATAAAAAGAAATCAACATATTATGGAATTGGTATGGCTCTTAGTAGGATAGTTAAGGCTGTTTTGGAAAATGAAAATGCTATATTGACTGTTTCAACATATTTGAAAGATGGAGATTATGGACAAGATGATATTTATATAGGGGTTCCTGCAATTATAAATAGTCAAGGTGTTAGAGAATTATTATATTTAGAATTAAATGAAGATGAACAAGCCAAATTAGATAATAGTTGTAAAATTATAAAACAAATGAGAGAAGAAAATATAGAATATAGAAAATTTAATCAAGTAAATATATGTTTTTTTATATAGATTTATAGTAAATGCTTTATTTGTTGAATTTTATATGGATCTGAATGAATTTTATTGACATTTAGGGGAAAATATCTTATAATTATTATGTTAAGTATTATAAATGCATTTGCCAGAGTGCATTATATCTACTAAAAAATTTTGGAGGATAGAGAAAAATGGTAAGAAAATTAATTATTAGGATTGCAAAAGATGAAGCTGGAGAAAGTAATTTCTCAAATTTATCGTCTGAGGAACTTAATGAAATAAGGACTGAAATTATACGGGTTTTGTATGCAGCAAAATTTTTAAATGGTGTAGTTATTACTCAAATGACAGAAAGAGTGATTATTTTAGGAGCGTTAAAAGAAGGAATTTTTCATTTGAAAAGAGGAGCGGAAATTGCGGACGAGCTGTCAAGAAAATATTTAATAAAAGAGTTTAATTACAAGGCAGAATATGATCCAGTAACACAGGAAGAACCATCAATTTCAATAGAAATTGATGGAGAATAAATGATTAATAATCTGGCACAAAATAGCATGAGAAATCATGCTATTTTGATATTAATGGACAAGTTTATAAAATTTTTGTAAAATTATTGACATAAATTACTAATAGATGTATAATGTATAAGCATGAATAAAGCGAAGAAGCTGAATGTGGCTACATTCTTACGGAATTAGGAATGGAGGGAACTTCAGTGGAGTATGTCATGGCAAAGACCAGGCGGTAAGAAAAAAAGCACTTATCCCAAGATAATCATGCGAATTTTTGGGATTTTATATTTGAAACATTAAAAACACCAGAGTGCGTTTTAACTTGCCACGGTAATTTTTGCAGCAAATGCTGCTACAATGGGAAGAACCCAAATAAAAAATTAAAAAGGAGGGAAAATTACAATGGCAAAAGCAACAGTTGTAACAAGTGAAAAAATTAGAATAAGACTAAAAGCTTATGATCATGTAATTTTAGATCAGTCTGCTGAACAAATAGTAGAAACAGCTAAAAAAACAGGAGCAAAGGTATCAGGTCCTATTCCATTACCAACACAAAAAGAAGTTGTAACAGTTATACGTTCTCCACACAAATACAAAGATTCAAGAGAACAATTTGAAATGAGAACACATAAAAGAGTTATAGACATTCTTTACCCAACACAAAAAACAGTGGATAATCTAATGAAATTAGAATTACCAGCAGGTGTTGATATTGAAATTAAATTATAATTTTTAAAGTTTTAAGAACAATTTTGATAGGCTCAAACGTTAAGCCTATTGTACAAAGAAAACCAAGCTGGTATCACATTAAATAAATGCGAATATAAATATCAGCCAATAGTTAGGAGGAAAAAATGAAAAAAGGAATTATCGGTAAAAAAATCGGTATGACACAAATTTTCGATGAAAAAGGAAATGTAGTTCCTGTAACAGTAATCGAAGCTACACCAAATGTAGTAGCACAAGTAAAAACAGTAGAAACAGATGGATACAATAGTATTCAATTAGGATATGGAGAAGTTAAAGATAAACATATCAATAAACCAGAAAAAGGACATTTTACAAAGGCTGGATTAGCAGCTAAAAAACATTTAAGAGAATTCAGAGTTGAAGATGTAGAAAATTACAAAGTAGGAGACGAAGTAAAAGCTGACATTTTTGAAGCTGGAGAAAAGATAGATGTTCAAGGAACAACAAAAGGTAAAGGATTCCAAGGTGTTATTAAAAGACATGGTCAACATAGAGGACCTATGGGACATGGTTCTATGTATCATAGAAGACCAGGTTCAATGGGATCTACTTCAACACCAGGTAGAGTTTTCAAAGGTAAAAAACTACCAGGTCACATGGGTAGAGTAACTGTAACAATTCAAAACTTAGATGTTGTTAGAGTTGATATGGATAAAAATGTTATATTAGTAAAAGGTAGTGTACCAGGTGCTAAAGGTGCTATCTTAAAAATAAAATCAGCTGTAAAGGCTAGCAAATAAGGAAGGAGGAAACTAAAATGCCAAAAGTAGATGTATATGATATGAAAGGTAAAAAAGTAAGTGACGTAGAATTAGCTGAAAGTGTTTTTGGAATTGAACCAAATGAAGCTATTGTACATAGCGTATTAGTAAATTATTTAGCTAACCAACGTCAAGGTACACAAAGTACTAAAACAAGAGCAGAAGTACGTGGTGGTGGTAAAAAACCATGGAGACAAAAAGGAACAGGTAGAGCTAGACAAGGAAGTATAAGAGCTCCACAATGGATTAAAGGTGGTATTGCTTTAGGTCCAAAACCTCGTTCATACAGTTATACTGTTAATAAAAAAGAAAGAAGATTAGCTTTAAAATCTATTTTGAGTTCAAAAGTAACTGAAAATGAATTAACAGTTGTTGATAAATTGGAAGTTAAAGAAATTAAAACAAAAACTATGGTAAAAGCTTTAGCAGATTTGAAAGTTGAAGGAAAAACTTTAATTGTTTTACCAGAAAATAATCAAAATGTTTTTATGTCAGCTAGAAATATTGAGGGAGTTAAGACAATTGCTTTAAACAATATTAATGTATTTGATTTATTAAAATATACAAATCTTATTTTACCATTAGACACCGTTAAAAAAATAGAGGAGGTGTATGCATAATGTTAGCAGAAGAAATTATTATAGCTCCAGTTGTTACTGAAAAAAGTAATGATGAGTTACAAGAAGGTAGATATACTTTTAAAGTAAATAAGAAGGCTACTAAAGTGCAAATTGCACAAGCTGTTGAAAAATTATTTAATGTTAAAGTTTTGAAAGTAAATACTATGCATGTTAATGGAAAAACTAAAAGAGTTGGTTACCATGTTGGTAAGACTTCTGATTGGAAAAAGGCTATTGTTACTATAGATACTAATCCTTCAGATGTTTCTTACTTGGGTAAAGGTGGTAAGGAAGTTAAAGTTTCTAAGAAGTATAAGGATTCTATTGATGAGTTCATGGGCGCTTAGAAAAAATTAATTAAAAGCAACAATCTGCACATTTTCAATATTTAATACAAACTTCAGCATACAAACGTATAGCTTCAGCTTGTATCAAATATTAAAAATGCACATCTTATCACTTTGAATTAATTTTAAATTATAAGCGGCGTCTAACAGCGTTGCTAGTATTTAAAATAGAGAGATAAATATCTGGAAAATACCAGGAAAATAAAGAATATCTGTGTGCGGAGCAGGAAAAAATCCGTAAATAAGTAGATAAGCGAATTTAGTTAAAATTAGTTTTTAGTGTGAAACGGTTTTATAAATTCAAGAAAGGAAAGAGAAAAATGGGAATGAAACATTTTAAACCATATACACCTTCAAGAAGAAACATGACAGTTTCAGATTTTTCTGAAATAACAAAGAAAACTCCTGAAAAGTCTTTATTAGCTAAGAAAAAAGAAAAAGCAGGAAGAAATAGTTATGGTAGAATTACAGTAAGACATCAAGGTGGTGGAAATAGACAAAAATATAGAATTATAGATTTTAAAAGAAAAAAGGATAACATGGAAGCAACAGTTATCGGAATTGAATATGATCCAAATAGAAGTGCAAATATAGCTTTAGTTCAATATGAAGATGGAGAAAAGGCTTATATATTAGCACCACAAGGATTAAAAGATGGTGATAAAGTAGTTTCTGGTGATTCAGTAGATATTAAACCAGGAAATTGTATGCCAATAAGTTCTATACCAGTTGGTACTTTAATTCATAATATTGAATTAAATCCAGGTCAAGGTGGAAAATTAGTTAGAACAGCAGGACAAAGTGCTCAATTAATGGCAAAAGAAGGAAAATATGCACATGTAAGATTGCCTTCAGGAGAAATGAGATTAATCTTAGCTAGATGTAGAGCAACAATTGGTGTAATTGGAAATGCAGATCATGAAAATGTTAAAATTGGTAAAGCTGGTAGAAAACGTCATATGGGATGGAGACCAGAAGTTAGAGGATCTGTTATGAACCCAGTAGATCACCCTCATGGTGGTGGTGAAGGTAAAGCACCAGTAGGACACGCTGGACCATTAACACCTTGGGGTAAACCAGCTCTAGGATATAAGACAAGAAATAAAAAGAAATCAACAAATAAATTTATAGTTAAGAGAAGAAAGTAATTGAAAGGAGGACATCTAAATGTCTAGATCAAGCAAGAAAAAGCCATTTGTACAAGAAAAATTATTAAAAAGAATAGAAGACATGAATGAAACAGGAGCAAAAGATGTTTTAAAAACATGGTCAAGAGCTTCTACAATTTATCCACAAATGGTTGGACACACAATAGCTGTCCATGACGGTAGAAAACATGTTCCAATTTATATTACAGAAGAAATGATTGGACATAAATTAGGAGAATTTGCTCCAACAAGAACATTCAAAGGTCATGCAGGAGAAAAGACAAGCAAAGTTAAATAACATAAACATGAGTTAAGGAGGTAAAAAAAGTGCAAGAACAAGAAATCGCTGTAAAAGAAGCAAGAGCAACTCTTAAATATGCAAGAATTTCTGCTAGAAAAGTTAAAATTGTTGCAGATTTAATAAGAGGAAAAGATGCAATGGAAGCTTTAACAATAGTTAAATTTACACCAAAAGCATCATCAGAAGTTATTGAAAAATTATTGAAATCAGCAATTGCAAATGCAGAAAATAATCATGATATGAAATCAGAAAATTTATATGTTGCTGAAATATATGCAAATCAAGGGCCAACATTAAAAAGAATAAGACCAGCTGCAAAAGGATCAGCAGTTAGAATCAGAAAAAGAACAAGTCATATTACAATCGTATTAAGAGAAAAGGAGGATTAATAGGATATGGGACAAAAAGTACATCCAACAGGAGTGAGAGTTGGAATAATTAAAGACTGGAACTCAAAATGGTATGCAGATTCTAAAAATTTCTCAGACTATTTAGTAGAAGACCAAAAAATACGTAAATTTTTAAAGAAAAAATTATACGCAGCTGGAGTTTCTAAAATAGAGATTGAAAGAACTGCAAAAGCCGTAAAAGTAAATCTATATACTGCTAAACCAGGAATCGTAATAGGAAAAGGTGGAGCAGGAGCAGAAAGTACAAAAGCTGAACTTGCAAAATTAATAGGAAAAGATGTAAACTTAAACATTGTAGAAGTTAAAAGTGCAGATACAGATGCACAATTAGTTGCAGAAAATATTGCAGGTCAATTGGAAAGAAGAATTTCATTCAGACGTGCTATGAAACAATGTATGCAAAAAGCTACAAAAGCTGGAGCATTAGGAATTAAGACAGCTGTATCAGGTAGACTTGGTGGAGCTGACATGGCAAGAACTGAATTCTATAAAGAGGGTAATATTCCATTACAAACTCTAAGAGCTGACATAGATTATGGATTTGCTGAAGCAAATACAACTTATGGAAAAATTGGAGTAAAAGTTTGGATTTATAAAGGAGAAATTCTTCCAAGTAAAAAAGTGGAAGGAGGCGCTGAATAATGCCATTAATGCCAAAAAGAACAAAATTTAGAAAAATGCAAAAAGGTAGAATGAGAGGAAAAGCTACAAGAGGAAATAAAATATCAGATGGTGAATATGGAATTCAAGCTGTAACAGGAGGTTTAATTACAGGAAATCAAATAGAAGCAGCTCGTATTGCTATGACACGTTATATAAAAAGAGGTGGAAAAGTTTGGATTAAAATCTTTCCAGACAAACCAATCACTTCTAAACCAATTGGAACTCGTATGGGTAAAGGAAAAGGTGCTCCAGAATATTGGGTAGCAGTTGTTAAACCAGGAAGAGTTATGTTTGAAATTGCTGGTGTACCAGAAGAAACTGCAAGAGAAGCACTAAGACTTGCGATGAATAAACTACCTATAAAAACAAAATTTATCGCTAAAGAATCAGAAAAGGTAGGTGAAAATGATGAAGATAAATAAAATAAGAGAAATGTCTTCACCAGATTTAGAGAAGGAATTAGGTGAACTAAAAACAGAATTGTTCAAATTAAAATTTAGTTTAGCTACTAACGGATTAGATAATCCTATGAAAATAAAAGAAGTTAAAAAAGATATAGCTAAAATAAATACTGTATTAACAGAAAGAAAAATTGCAGAATCTAAAGCTCAATAATTAAATTATAAAAAGGGAAGTATATAAAATTCCCCTATCAAAAAGAAGGAGGATTCATAAATGGAAGAAAGAAATCTTCGTAAAGTTATGCAAGGTACAGTTGTATCAAATAAAATGGATAAAACTGTAGTTGTAGCTGTAGAAACAAGCGTAAGACATGGAGTTTATGGTAAAACAGTAAAAAGAACTTACAAATTAAAAGCTCATGATGAACAAAATGCTTGCCAAATCGGCGACAAAGTTAAGGTTATGGAAACAAGACCTCTATCAAAAGATAAAAGATGGAGAGTTGTAGAAATTACTGAAAAAGCAATAATAAAATAAGAATCAAATAAAGTAAAAGAATAACAAAAAGAAGGGAGGAACCACAAAATGATACAACAACAAACAAGATTAAAAGTAGCTGACAACACAGGTGCAAAAGAATTAATGTGCATTAGATGTTTAGGTGGTTCATATAGAAAAACTGCTAACATTGGAGATGTAATAGTTGCTTCAGTTAAATCAGCAACACCAGGAGGCGTTGTTAAAAAAGGTGATGTTGTAAAAGCTGTTATCGTAAGATCTAAAAGAGGTTTACGTAGAGCAGATGGTTCATATATAAAATTTGATGAAAATGCAGCAGTTATTATAAAAGAAGATAAAACTCCAAAAGGAACACGTATCTTCGGACCAGTTGCAAGAGAATTAAGAGAAAAGGATTATATGAAAATATTAT
Organism: Clostridium sp. 27_14; assembly: GCA_001916035.1. Classification (GTDB taxonomy): domain Bacteria; phylum Bacillota; class Clostridia; order TANB77; family CAG-508; genus CAG-269. Next base: position 16,523 of record MNRQ01000022.1, read on the forward strand.
CATTAGCTCCAGAAGTTCTATAGTCTATATACAACATAGACTGTTGATTGAAAATAAAGAGAATATAGAAAATTTTTAAAAAAGGAGGGAAATCTCTCATGAGAATCAAAAAAGGTGATACAGTTAAAGTATTATCAGGGAATGATAAAGATAAAACAGGAGAAGTACTAGAAGTACTACCTAAACAAGATAAAGTTATCGTTAAAGAAGTAAATATCAGAAAAAAACATACTAAAGCTAGAAGAGCCGGAGAAGAAGGCGGAATTATAGCTTCAGAACATCCTATTGCTAGTTCAAAAGTAAATGTTGTATGCCCAAAATGTGGTAAAGCAACAAGAGTTGGATATAGTGTAGAAAAAGATGGTAAAGTACGTGTTTGCAAAAAATGCGGTGCAAATTTAAAATAAGAAAGGAGGATTTAAACAAAAATGGAAAAATTAAGAGAACAATATGAAAAAGAAGTAATCCCAGCATTAATGAAAAAATTCAACTATAAATCAGTTATGGAAGTTCCAAAACTTGATAAAATAGTTATAAATATCGGTTTAGGTGATGTAAAAGAAAATCCTAAATCATTAGAAAATGCTATAAAAGATTTAGCTCAAATTACAGGTCAACAACCAGTAATTACTAAAGCTAGAAAATCAATAGCTGCTTTTAAATTAAGAGAAGGTGTAAATGTAGGTTGTAAAGTAACATTAAGATCAGACAAAATGTATGATTTTGCTTACAAATTATTCAATGTAGCACTTCCAAGAGTTAGAGACTTTAGAGGAGTATCAAATAATTCTTTTGATGGTAGAGGTAACTACTCTATGGGTATTAAAGAACAATTAATATTCCCAGAAATCGAATATGATAAAGTTGATAAAATTAGAGGTATGGATATCATATTTGCAACTACTGCTAAAACAGACGAAGAAGCAAAAGAGTTGCTAAAGCTTATGGGAATGCCATTTAAAGCTTAAAAAAGGAGGAAAATAAAAACTATGGCTAAAAAATCAATGAAAGTAAAACAAGCTAGACCACAAAAATACCAAACAAGAGAATACAATAGATGTAAATTATGTGGTAGACCACATGCTTATATCAGAAAATATGGTATTTGTCGTGTATGTTTTAGAGAATTAGCACATAAAGGAGAAATACCAGGTGTTAAAAAAGCAAGCTGGTAGAATTGATAAAGTAGTAAAAAGGAGGTAAGAGAAAAAATGACAACTACAGATCCAATTGCAGATATGCTTACAAGAATAAGAAATGCAAATAGTTCAAAACATAAAACAGTAGATGTACCTGCATCAAATATTAAATTAGGTATTGCAGAAATATTATTCAAAGAAGGATATATAAAATCTTTTGAAGAAATAAAAGATGACAATCAAGGAATTATAAGAATTACTTTAAAATATGATGAAAAAGGAACAAGAGTAATTGATGGATTAAGAAGAATCAGTAAACCAGGACTAAGAGTATATGCTTCTAAAGAAGATTTACCACAAGTTCTAAATGGTTTAGGAATTGCTATAATCTCTACATCTAAAGGGTTAAAAACAGATAAAGAAGCTCGCCAATTAGGTGTAGGTGGAGAAGTTTTAGCATATGTATGGTAATTTGTATAAAGACATTTAAAATCAGAAGGAGGGAGAAAAAATCATGTCAAGAATTGGAAATAAACCAATAACAGTACCAGATGGTGTTGAAGTAAAAATAGATGGACATAAAGTTACTGTAAAAGGGCCAAAAGGTACATTAGAAAGAGAAATACATAAAAATATTTCTTTAACAATGGAAGGTAATGAAATAAAAGTAACTAGAATAAATGATGAAGCTCAAAATAGAAGTTTACATGGATTAACAAGAACTTTAATCAATAACATGATTACAGGTGTTAAAGATGAGTATTCAAAAGAATTACAAATAAATGGTGTTGGATATAGAGTTCAAAAACAAGGAAATGACTTAAATCTAACATTAGGATATTCACATCCAGTAATATTTAAAGCTCCAGAAGGAATTACTTTTGATGTGCCAAATGCTAATACTATTATAGTAAAAGGTATTGATAAAGAATTAGTTGGACAAACAGCAGCAGTTATTAGAACAAAAAGACCACCTGAAGTTTATAGAGGTAAAGGTATTAAATATGCTGATGAAGTTATTAGACGTAAGGAAGGTAAAACAGGAAAATAATTTTAATGAAATTAATCATCTTGCACATTTTTTAATTTATAAAAAACTTCAATGTACAAAAGTACAATTTCAGCTTTTTATAAATTTCAAAATGCACAATATAATCAATTTCAGTAAAATATAAAACTAATAGGTGAAATATCTAGAAAGGAGTAATTGAAATGGTTAAAAAGACAGATAGAAAAATGGAAAGAGCTAGAAGACATTTAAGAGTAAGAAGAAAAATATCTGGAACACAAGAAAGACCAAGATTGTGTGTATATAGAAGTAATAAAAATATTTATGTTCAAATCATTGATGATGTTGCTGGAAAAACATTAGTATCAGCTTCTACTTTAGATAAAGAAGTTAAAACAAAATATGCAAACAAAGAAGCTGCTAAAGAAGTTGGAACACTTATTGCTAAAAAAGCAAAAGAACATAAAATTGAAAACGTAGTATTTGATCGTGGTGGATATATATATCACGGAATAGTTAAAGAATTAGCTGAAGCAGCTAGAGAAGGCGGATTAAAATTCTAATTATTATCTAAAAAAGGAGGAAAGAAAACCAATGGAAGAAAAAAACGAATTAAAAGAGAAAGTTGTTGCTATCAATAGAGTTGCAAAAGTTGTAAAAGGTGGTAGAACTTTCAGATTTAGTGCAGTTGTTGTCGTTGGTGATGAAAACGGACATATTGGTGTAGGTAATGGTAAAGCAGCAGAAGTACCAGATGCTATCAAAAAAGCAATTCAAGAAGCTAAGAAAAACTTAGTAGAAGTACCAGTAGTTGGAACAACAGTACCTCATGAATATATAGGAACATTCGGAAGTGCGAAAGTTATGCTTAAACCAGCATCAGTTGGTACTGGAGTTATCGCTGGAGGTAGCGTTAGACCAGTATTAGAGCTTGCAGGTTATAAAGATATAAGAACAAAAGTTATTGGAACAAACAATCCAAGAAACGTTGTATATGCTACAATCGAAGGTTTAAAATCAATGCAAACAATAGAACAAGTAGCTAAAAAAAGAGGAAAAAAAGTAGAAGATATTTTATAATTGATATACGAAAAATAAAAAATAAGGAGGTGCACAGCTAAAAATGAAACTAGGAGAATTAAAACCAGCAGTTGAAAAAACAAAAAGAACAAGAGTTGGACGTGGAATAGGTTCAGGATTAGGAAAAACATCAGGTAGAGGTCATAAAGGACAAAAAGCTAGATCTGGTGGAGGAGTAAGACGTGGATTTGAAGGAGGTCAAACACCATTATATAGAAGACTTCCAAAAAGAGGATTTACAAATATTCATGCAAAAACTTATACAGAAGTAACTTTAACAATGTTAAATAAATCAAAAGCTACAGATGTATCAGCTCAAACTCTATTAGAAGAAGGTATCATTGGAAAAATCAATGATGGAATCGTTATATTAGCAACTGGAAAATTAGATAAAAAATTAAACGTAAAAGCCACAAGATTTACTACAAAAGCAAAAGAAGCAATTGAGGCTTTAGGTGGAAAGGCTGAGGTGATTTAATTGTTTAAAACAATCAAAAATGCACTAAAAACGCCAGAAGTAAGAAAAAAATTATGGTACACACTTTTACTTATAATTATATTTCGTTTAGGATGCTATATAACAGTACCTGGTGTTAATAGTATTGCATTGTCAGAAGCAATGAGTTCTGTTGATGGAGTTGCAGGATTAATTAATATGATTTCCGGAGGAGCTTTTTCAAGATTCTCAATATTTGCAATGTCTATCACACCATATATTACAGCATCAATCGTAGTACAATTATTAGCAATGATTATTCCATCTTTAGAAAGATTAACTAAAGAAGGTGGAGAAGAAGGAAGAAAAAAAATTGACAAATATACTAAAATAATAACAATAATTTTAGCTTTAGTAGAAGCTATAGGATTGTTCTTATCTTATAAGAGTGCAGGAATATTTGTTAATACAGAATTCTTAACAAGTGCATTAGTAGTTGTTGGTCTTGTTGGAGGTACTTCACTATTAATGTGGTTAGGTGATCAAATTACAAGTAAAGGAATTGGAAATGGTATTTCAATTATTATATTTGTAGGTATTGTTTCAGGATTACCAAGTTTTGTAACAACATTATGGGGATTAATTTTTACAGAAAGTGGATTTAGCACAACTGGATTATTATTATCTATAGGTATTATTATAGGTGCAATTATCTTAATTGCTGGTGTTGTATTTGTTCAACAAGCAGAAAGAAGAGTACCTGTACAATATTCTAAAAAAGTAGTAGGAAGAAAAATGGTTGGTGCACAAAATACACATATTCCATTAAAGCTAGCAATGGCTGGAGTTATGCCAATTATTTTTGCGTCATCATTTATGACTTTCCCTGCTATGATAATTCAATTATTTGTAAAAGATATTGCCTCACAAACAGGATTTTTAGCAGGGCTATATAAATTCTCTATTGCTACATCTTCTTCAAGTGTAGGAATAGGATATTCTATAGCTAATGCTATTGTGTATTTATTATTAATTGTTGGATTTACATTTTTCTATACTTATGCTACATTTAATCCAGCAGAAGTATCAGCAACAATTAAGAAAAATGGTGGTTTTATCCCAGGTATTAGAGCTGGAAAACCAACTACAGAATATTTATCATCAATTATCTCTAAATTGACATGGTTTGGTGGTTTGTTCTTAGCTATTATTGCTATTTTACCAATGTTTTTAAGATTTACAAATCTTAATATTGCATTTGGTGGAACATCTATTTTAATTGTCGTAGGTGTTGCATTAGAGACAATACAACAATTAGAGTCACAACTTGCTATGAGACATTATAAGGGATTTTTGGAATAAAATTGTAAGAAATACTATATCGTTTAAGGTATAGTATTTTTAATATTATATGAAGTGCGGAGAACTTTCCTATAATATTAAAAATAGAGTTAGTGTATGCAATTTTATAAAAATAATAAAAAAGTGTTAAGAATTACATTTTTATGTACGAAAAAATGTAAAAGAATACAAAAAAGTTGATATATTTTTTTATATAAGATGTGAGCTACTTTTATACTATAGAAAAATCAAGTTTTTACTTGATTTTTCTAAGGCTTTGTAGTAAAATAAGTTAGTAAAATCAAGAGATGAGGAGAGATGAGAATGATAATAATAATGTTAGGAGCACCTGGAACTGGAAAAGGAACAGTGGCTGGTATGTTGGAAAAAGGAATTGGGATAAAGCAAGTATCAACAGGTGATATATTCAGAAAAAATATGCAAGAAGGAACAGAAATAGGTAAGGTGGCAGAAAGCTATATATCAAAAGGACAATTGGTACCAGATGAAGTAACTATAAAAATTGTAGAAGAGAGATTAAATGAAAAAGATGTGGAGAACGGAATAATATTAGACGGATTTCCAAGAACATTAGAACAGGCAAAAGCGCTTGATAAAATGTTAGAAGAGAAAAATAGAAAAATAGATATGGTATTAAATTTAGTAACACCAGAAGAAGAAATAATAGAAAGAATAGTAAATAGAAGAATATGTTCAAATCCGGAATGTAAAACTATTTATAATGTAGTTATGAATCCACCAAAAGTAGAAGGAATTTGTGATAAATGTGGTAGTGAGCTAATTCAAAGAAAAGATGATAATGAAGAAACAGTAAAAGCAAGAATTAAATCTTATGTTGAACAAACAAGCCCATTAGTAGATTATTATGAAAAAAAAGGAATATTGAGAACAGAAAATGTTACTAAAGAAAATAATCATTTAGGAAAACAAGTGGCAGATGAAATAATAGAAGAGGTTAATAAGTAATTTTTTAGTAATAAGTGTAATTGTATAATGACAAATCTATAAAAGTAAATTTTGTATGCAAGTAAAAGTGCCAACTTAAAAATGATTAAATAGATGTAAATATTATTAATGTTCATTTTTGTTTTATATAGAAAGGAAGAGACCATAAATGGTAACAATAAAATCAAAAAGAGAAATAGAATTAATGAAAGAAGCATGTAAAGTAGTAGCTTTAACTTATGAAAAATTAGAAAAAGAGATAAAACCTGGAATGACAACTTATGAATTAGACCAAATTGCAGAGAAAACAATGAGAAGTTTAGGAGCGATACCAGCAGAAAAAGGATATGATTCTGGAATAAGAGGAGTGCCTAAATTCCCAGCGTCTATATGTGTGTCTATAAATGATGAAGTAATACATGGAATACCTTCAAAAAATAGAATAATAAAGAATGGGGATGTAGTTAGCATAGATACTGTAGCTTTAAAAGATGGTTTTAATGGTGATGCTGCAAGAACTTTTATAGTAGGAAAGTCATCTAAAGAGGCTCAAAGATTAGTTGAGGTTACAAAACAGGCATTTTTTGAAGGGATAAAATTTGCTAAACCTGGATATAGAATAGGAGATATATCACATGCAATAGGAGAATATGTACGTAGTCAAGGATATTCAGTTGTGAAGGAATTTCAAGGGCATGGTATTGGTAGAGAAATGCATGAAGATCCAGGTATAACAAATTATGGTAAAGCGGGTAGAGGAATGAAAATTGAACCAGGTATGACACTTGCTATTGAACCTATGGTTATTCAAGGGAACCCTAATATTTTAGAACTAGATGATGGTTGGACCATAATTACTGAAGATGGTAGTTTGGCAGCTCATTATGAAAATACAATTTTAATTACAGAAAAAGAGCCAAAAATATTGACAATTCTATAAAAATGTTGTAAAATTAAGTAGTTAATATGCAAAATAGGAATATTTTGCATAAAATGCTCTTTGTGAGGAGGGAAAATGATGGCAAAAGAAGATGTTATAGAGGTAGAGGGAACTGTTGTTGAAGCTTTACCAAATACAAACTTTAAAGTTGAACTAGAAAATGGGCACCAAATATTAGCACATATTTCTGGAAAACTAAGAATGAATTATATTAAGATATTACCAGGAGATAAAGTTAAAGTAGAATTATCCCCATATGACTTGACAAAAGGTCGCATCACATGGAGAGCAAAATAGTTATTTAGTTAAAAATTAACCCAAATAAAATAAAAAAAGTGTTATGCACTAAAAATTTTAAGGAGGTGCCAAAATGAAAGTAAGACCATCAGTAAAGAAAATATGTGACAAATGCAAAATTATAAAAAGAAAAGGTGTTATTAGAGTTATTTGTGAAAACCCTAAACACAAACAAAGACAAGGATAGTCTTTGAAATTAAAATTGTTTATAACACAAATTAGGTAGCGGCTGTGAAACCCAAAAGGATTTACATATCGAATTTGTGTTTATATATATCTTTAAATCTTTTTAAAACCACTGTGCTAAAACAGTGCATTTCAATTAAAAAGAAAAAGAAAATTATAAGAAAAAATTTGGAGGTGCAAAAAAATATGGCTCGTATAGCAGGAGTAGACTTGCCTAAAGAAAAAAGAGTAGAAATAGGTTTAACATATATCTACGGGATTGGATTATCAAGCTCACAAAAAATTCTAGAAAAAGCTGGTGTTAACCCAGATACTAGAGTAAAAGATTTAACTGATGAACAAGAAAATGCAATCAGAAAAATTATTGATGAATCATACAATGTAGAAGGTGACTTAAGAAGAGAAGTTGCTCTTAATATTAAAAGACTTACAGAAATTGGTTGCTACAGAGGCTTAAGACATAGAAGAGGTTTGCCTGTAAGAGGACAAAGAACAAAAACAAATGCTAGAACAAGAAAAGGTCCTAGAAAGTTAGTTAGTAAGAGTAAAAAATAATCCAAATCGATAAAAATCATTAATCTGCAAATTTTCAATATTTATTACAAACCTCAGCATATAGATATATAGCTTCACCTTGTGATAAATATTAAAAATTCACATCTTAATAATTTTAATCAATTTGACAAATTAAAGATTATAATCCGGATATTGCTCATTTTGCAATTTTAAAAAACTTCGATGTACACAAAGTACAATCTCAGCTTTTTTAAAATCACAAAAATGCACAATATACTAATTCTAATCAATTTTAGATTTGAATAATAATTTGAAAATTTTTAGAATAAAGAAAAAATTTAAAAATATTTAAGCTTAAAAATATTAAAGAAACCTTATTAAAAAATGAAGGAGGGAATTTTAGAAATGGCTAAAAATACAACAAGAAAACCAGTAGCTAGAAGAAATAGAAAAAATATAGAAAAAGGTGCAGCACACATCCACTCTAGCTTTAATAATACAATAGTAACAATTACTGATACACAAGGAAATGCAATTTCATGGGGAAGCGCTGGAGAATTAGGATTCAAAGGTTCAAGAAAAAGCACACCTTATGCAGCTGGACAAGTTGCTGAAACAGCAGCTAAAGCAGCTATGGAACATGGATTAAAAACTGTTGAAGTATTTGTAAAAGGACCAGGTTCAGGAAGAGAAGCAGCAATAAGAGCTTTACAAACAGCAGGTTTAGAATTAAGTAGTATCAAAGATGTAACACCAATTCCACATAATGGTTGTAGACCACCAAAAAGAAGACGTGTATAGAAAGGAGTAAATATAATGGCAAGATATAAAGACGAACAATGCCGTATTTGTCGTAGAGAAGGACAAAAATTGTTCTTAAAAGGGTCAAGATGTTATTCAGATAAATGCAGTATTTCTAGAAGAAATTATGCACCAGGACAACATGGACAAAAGAGAGCAAAATTATCTGAATATGGAACACAATTAAGAGAAAAACAAAAAACAAAATCATATTATGGAGTCGGAGAAAAACAATTTAGAAAATATTTCGCAATGGCTTCAAATAAAAAAGGTGTAACAGGTGCTAACCTATTACAAATATTAGAAAGTAGATTAGATAATGTTGTTTACAGATTAGGATTTGGAACTTCAAGAGCTCAAGCTAGACAATTTGTAAACCATGGACAATTTGAAGTAAATGGTAAAAGAGTAGATATACCATCATACTTAGTAAAAGCTGGAGACGTTATTACAGTTAGAGAAATCAAAAAAGATAATGCTACTATAAAAGCAAATGTTGAAGAAAATTCTGCAAGACCAGTACCAGCTTGGTTAGAAAAAAATAATGAAAAATTAAGCGGTAAAGTAGTAAGATTAGCAAGCAGAGAAGATATAGATCTACCAATAGAAGAACATCTAATAGTAGAGTTGTACTCAAAATAATAGTATTTAAAAGTAAGTGCAAAGGGTTTATCAAAACTTTGAAATTTTACTTGGAAGAACCGAGAAAGTTTTTAAAAAAAGTGAGAGGTAAGTTCTCATATTAGGAGGTAAAAATGATAGAATTTGAAAAGCCAAATATTGAATGTCTAGAGGTTGATGACACAAATAATTATGCAAAATTTGTATGTGAACCATTAGAAAGAGGTTACGGAGTAACAATAGGAAACTCTTTAAGAAGAATATTACTTTCATCACTTCCAGGATGTGCAATAACAAGCGTAAAAATTGATGGAGTATTACATGAATTTTCTACAATTGCAAATGTAGTAGAAGATGTGCCAGAAATAATCGTAAACTTAAAAAATGTTAGATTAAAAACAGATGATATTGATGAAAAAGTATTGAGAATAGACTTTAAAGGAGAAGGTGAAGTTACTGCAGGAGATATAGTAACAGATGGAACAGTAGAAGTACTAAATCCAGAATTACATATAGCAACAGTATCTGAAGGTGGTCATTTAAAAATGGAAATGACAGCTGATAAGGGAAGAGGATACAACTCAGCAGAGAAAAATAAGAAGCCAGATCAAGATATCTCTGTATTACCAATAGACTCAATATATACACCAGTGAAAAAAGTAAACTATCAAGTAGAAAATACCAGAGTAGGACAAATGGTAGATTATGATAAATTAGTAATTGAAGTATGGACAGATGGTAGCTTAAAAGCTCATGAAGCATTAAGTTTAGCTGCAAAAGTAATGACAGGACATTTAGAATTATTTATTGACTTGTCAGAAAAAACTAAAAATATGTCTATAGAAGAGCTAGAATTATCAGTAAGATCATTTAACTGCTTAAAGAGAGCTGGAATTGCTACTGTGGAAGATTTAATTAATAAATCAGAAGCAGATATGATGAAGGTAAGAAATTTAGGTAAAAAATCTTTTGATGAAGTAACAGCAAAACTACATTCATTAGGTTTAGACTTTGCACATGAAGAAGAATAAAAAAGTAAAATAAAACTGTAAAAAACAAGGAGGTTGAACAAATTGGCTACAAATAGAAAGCTAGGAAGAACAACTGATATTAGAATGGCAATGCTAAAAAATTTAACAACAGATTTGTTAGTATATGGTAAAGTTGAAACAACATTACCAAGAGCTAAAGAAGTTAAAGCAATAGCAGACAGTTTAATATCATTAGCAATAAAAGAAAAAGACAACTTTGAAGAAGTTGAAGTAACAATCAAAAAAGCAAAATTAGATTCAAAAGGAAATAAAGTGACAGAATTAGTAAAAAGCAAAAATGGAAACGAATACTTAAAAGTTGTTAAAGAAGAAGTTAAAGAAAAAAGACAAAAAGATATGCCAACAAGATTAAATGCAAGAAGAAAAATGATGAGAAAATTAAATAAAGTAAAAGATAGCGATGGAAAAAATATTGATGTACTAGCAAAATTATTTAATGAAATTGCACCAAAATATGCTGGAAGCAATGTAGGTGGATATACAAGAATAGTAAAGGCAGGACCAAGAAGAGGAGACGGAGCTGAAGTTGCTGTATTACAATTAATTTAATTTTGTTATTATATATAATATATTATTAATTATAAAAATGAAGCGGGGAATTGTATAAGATTTTCGGCTTTATTTTTTATATTATAAGAAAGTTCATCAAACGTCCTATAATATAAAAAATAACGAGGCCGCGATATTTGCTTTGCAAATTTCGCGCACGAACAAAGACGCGGACTTTAAAATGTTCTAAATAAGTGCAATGCTATTAATGTCTGCTTTTATTCGTGGGTTTTCACCAAAAGTAAATATTGGAATATTATAGTGTATATAAATAAAAAAGGAATGTGTTTAATATGATTGGTTTTATAATTAATACTATATTTTGGACGTTTACACTTTATGGTATTTTTGAATTTATAAAAAATGTGATATATGTAACTACATATACTAATATGAAGGCTAATGGTACTTATGTAATAATAGCGGTGAAAAACCAAGAGGACAAAATAGAAGGTTTTTTGCGTTCTATTTTGTTTAAAATATTATATGGCAGAGAAGAATATTTGAAAAATATAATTGTTGCCGATTTGGAATCTTCTGATAATACTAAGGAAATAGCTAAAAAAATGTCAAAGGATTATGAGGCTTTAAAAGTAATAAGTTGGAAGGAATGTAAAGAGATAATGGATAGTATTGATGAACTAAAATAAGGTTTATGTATGTGGTGTTATCTTATTTTTTAGTAACGAAGTATTGTGTTTTATATAAAATGATGGTTTTGCAGTTAAGTGAAAAATGAATTTGATATAAAATATAAAAAAATGTTTAAAAAGATATATTGGTGTGATATAATTAAAAAACAAAATTAATAGAGAAGGGGAAAGCATATTGGAATTACAAGGACAAGTAGAAGGAATAATATATCAAAATGAAGCAAATAGTTATACTATAGCAAATCTGGATACAGATAATGAAGAAATTACAATAGTAGGGTATCTTCCTTTTATAAGAGAAGGTGATACGTTGAGAGTTATGGGAAATTATGTGGAACATAAAGATTATGGTACACAATTTAAAGTTAGTACATTTGAAAAAATAATGCCAGAAAATCTTGAGGCTTTGGAAAAATATTTGGCAAGTGGGGCAATAAAAGGTGTTGGAGAAGCGACTGCTAAGAGAATAATTAAAACTTTTGGAAATGAAACAATTGATATAATTAAGAATCAACCTGAAAAGTTATCAAATGTTAAAGGAATTTCAGAAGAAAAAGCGCAAAAAATATCAGAGGATTTTTTGGAAAATCAAGAAATGTGGAAAATAGTAGGATTCTTGGAAAAATTCCATATTGGTGCTCAACATGCTAAAAAAGTTTATGAGAAATTTGGTGTTAGTAGTATAGAAAAAATAAAAGAAGATCCATATTTATTAATAGAGATAGCTAGAGGTGTGGATTTTAGGCAAATAGATGAAATGGCTATTAGAATAGGTATAACTCCGGATAATGATAGAAGAGTACAGACTGGTATAAAATACGGACTTATTCGTAGTACTTATAATGGTAATAGTTGTGTTTTAGAAATAAATTTAATAGAATATGTTCAATCATTACTAGATGTTAGTTCTGAAACTATAGAAGATAATTTAATAGCTTTAAAAATTAAAGGTGAAATTGTATATGATTTTAGAGAAAATGAACAATGGGTATATTTAGCAAGATTTTTTGATACTGAAAAGGAAATTGCATATAGATTAAGAAAATTAGAGCAAAGTAAGAATGTGAAAGAGATTAAAAATGTGGAATCAGCTCTTAAAAAAATTGAAAAGGAATCAGATATAGAATTGTCGGAAAAGCAAAAGGAAGCAATAGAAGAAATCAATAATAATAATGTTTTAATAATTACAGGAGGACCAGGAACAGGAAAAACAACAATAATTAAGACAATAATTGAATTATATGAGAATAGAGGAAAGAAAGTTATATTAGCAGCACCAACTGGTAGAGCCGCAAAAAAAATGACTGAGGCAACAGGAAAAGAGGCTTCTACATTGCATAGATTGTTATGTATTGGAAAATTAGATGATGAAGGTATATATCAAAGTCATGATGAGTTTCAGGGTGAACCAATTGATGCAGATGTTGTTGTTATTGATGAGTTGTCAATGGTGGATATGTTTGTTATGAATTATCTTTTAAAATGTGTATATCAAGGTACAAAACTTGTTTTAGTTGGGGATATAGATCAATTGCCATCAGTTGGTCCTGGAAGTGTTTTAAAAGATTTAATTGAGTCTGAAACTATAAAAACAGTTCATTTAGATAAAATTTTTAGACAGGCGGCTAAAAGTAAAATCATTTTAAATGCACATAGGGTGAATAAAGGTGAAACTTTTTTAGGTAAGGAAGATATAGAAACAGAAACAAATCAAGATTTTTTCTATATAAAACATAATACACAAGAAGAAATTTTAAAAGAAGTAATAAGTTTGTGTACAGGGAGATTAGAAAAGTTTGGAAATTATGATTTCTTTCAGAATATTCAGATTTTAACACCTACTAAAAAAGGATTATTAGGAACGAAAGAGTTAAACAAAGAGTTACAAATGTATTTGAATCCAAATTTAGATGGTAGACCGGAAAAATCAAATTCAGGGGCAATTTATAGAACAGGTGATAGAATAATGCAGATAAAAAATAATTATGATATGACTTGGGATAGGGAGAATGATGATGGAAAGATGGAATATGGTGAAGGTGTCTTTAATGGTGAGTTTGGAACTATAACAGGAATAAGTGAAAGAGATAAAGTTGTAGAAGTTAAGTTTGATGATAATAAGGTGGCATGGTATGAGTTTTCTGAGTTGGATCAAATAGAACATAGTTATGCGATTACAATACATAAATCTCAAGGAAGTGAATTTGATGTTGTAATAATGGTTGCACCTACAGCAGCACCGATGTTGTTGACTAGAAATTTATTATATACTGGAATTACACGTGCAAAAAAATTATTAATAATAATAGGAATAGATAATGTGGTAGATTATATGATACAAAATGTTGATAGTAAAAAGAGAAATACTGGTTTGAAACAAAAAATTATAGAAGAATTTGAGTAAGTAACAGGTTATGTAAAAGTTCATAGAAAGGAAATGTATGTTAGAAAAATTACAAAATTTAATATATCCACAAAAGTGTGGAATTTGTGGAAAGTTAGATGAGAATAGTCTTTGCAAAAAATGTCAAAAAATACTAGAAAATGAGGCTATTTGTGAGATAGAAGAAAATAAAAATCCATATATGGATTTTTGTGAGTTGATTTCTATTTTTCAATATGATGGAATTGTTAGAGAGAGGATATTAGATTATAAATTTAATGAAAAATCTTATTTGTATAAGACATTTGTAAATTTTTTGTTAAAACGACAAAAAGTATTTGAAAAAATAAAAGAGTATGATATAATCGTTCCAGTACCAATAAGTAGAAAGAGAAAAAGAGAAAGAGGTTATAATCAGAGTTTATTAGTGGCTAGGGAAATAAGTAGACAGTTAAGAAAATATGCTAATAAAGATTTGCAATTAGTGACAACAAGTTTATATAAAATAAAAAATACGATTGAGCAAAGTAAGTTAAACAAAGAAGATAGAGAAAAAAATGCTCAAGGTGTATATGAATTAAAAAATAGACAAATACTAAAAAATAAAAATGTATTATTATTTGATGATATTTATACTACAGGAAATACGGCAAATTCTTGTTGTGGAGAAATAAAAAAGGCAGAGCCTAATAATATAGGAGTATTAGTTTTAGCTAAAGATTAAATGGCTTATATGAACAAAGACGTGGACTTAATAAAAATGTTTTGATTAGTGCAAATGTTATTTATGTCCGCTTTTGCTCTATTATAGGAAAGTTCTTCGAATTTCCTATAATAGAAAATATAACAATGCACAGAAATTTGCAAAGCAAATTTCGCGCACGAACAAAGACGCGGACCTTAAAATGTTCTGATTAGTGCAAATGTTATTTATGTCCGCTTTTGTTCTTATAAATATAAAGCCTTGGAAAGGAAAGTGTTAAAATGGAAGATTTAGTTGAGAGTATTTTAGATTATGTGCGTTCAGATTATACGGATTATGCTATAATGATAAATGGAGAATGGGGTTCAGGAAAGACGTATTTTTGGAATAATAAAATACGTAAAAAAATTGAAACAATGCAACTTAATGGAAAAAGATATACAACTATATATATGTCATTATATGGAATATCAAATTTGGAAGAAATAAGTAAAAAAATATTTATAGAGACAACACAGTTGATGGATAAAAATTTAAGGAAATTTATGGATGCAAATGGACAAACTAATATTCCTGAATATGCTAAAACTGGTTTAGATATGGCAAACTTTTTTGGGGTAACTCAAAATGGAGATAAAATAGATTATGCTGACTTTTTTTCAACAGATGATAAAGTTTTATGTTTTGATGATTTGGAAAGAGCAAATGTTGATGTAATAGATATTTTAGGTTATATTAATAATTTTGTTGAGCATGATCATATAAAAACGATAATAATATGTAATGAAAAAGAATTATCAACAAAGCTGAAAAGTTCAAATCTTGAGATGAAAACTTTTATAGCAACATATTTGTTGGACAAGCAAAATGAATTGAATAAAACAGATAAACCAATGGTGGAAAAAATACAAGATAAAATTGAACATGTATTTGATAAGGCTAATGATTATGAAAGAATAAAGGAAAAATTAATAGGTGAGACTTTTGAATATGCACCAAAATTTGATTATATAATAAATGGAATTTTGATGAGATATGAAAATGAACCAGATTTAATAAGATTTTTAAGAGAAAATACAAGAATAATAATAAATACATTTGAGAGAAGCGGTACAAGAAACTTAAGAATTTTAAAACATGCTTTAAATGATTTTAAAAAAGTGTTTGATATGGTTAATAAAAGTTATCCAAATACAAGTCATAGAGTAATGCAAACTATGTTGATTTTTACAATAGCAATATCTTTTGAAATTAAAGCTGGAAAAGTAACAAAAAATAAATTTATGAATATTAAAGATAATGAAGAATATAAGGCAATATTAGTATCATCAAGAGTTTTAATGGATAATAGGCAGTTTTATATAAAAGAATTTGATAATAATTATTACTATAATTTTAAAGCGGAATATAGATTTTTCAAATTTATTGAATATTATGTAAGAACTAGAATATTTGATATGAAAATTTTTAAAGATGATATGGAAACAATAAGAAATACTGTAGATACTGAAAACTTGCCAGGATATAAAAGATTACTTACAGAAGAATATTGGAAAATTTCAGATGATGAATTTGGTAATGTTATAGAAGATATAATGAAAGATATAAAAGAAGGCAATTTGGAATTAATTGATATAGTAAAAATATATGCTTATTTTAGTTATTTTTCAAGAAAAGGTTTAATTGATTATGATATTAAGACTTTAAAAAATGTATTTTTTGATGGAATGAATAAAGCATCATTAAAATCAGAGTATTGTGAAAATGTTAATGAAGAATTGGCTAAAATAGCAATAGAAGAATTTGCTGAAGATATGGAAGAAATATTAAAACATTTTGATAATTTGAATCATCAGTTATTGGACAAAAAGTATAGAGAAATTGCAGAAGATGTTTTTAAGTGTATACCTATGAAAATGGAACAATTTTATGAGAAATTTGATAAACAATGTATGCAAATGCCTATATTTAAGTATTATGATTCATACCAATTATTCCAAAGAATTTCTTGTGCTAGCAATGAAGATATAGTTTTGATAAAAGAAAAATTGATTGATCGTGTGGAGAGATATCAAGAAAAAATTGAACCTGAAATGAGAAATATTAAATTACTAAAACAAATTATGGATGATTACTTGAAAGATAAGGGTACAACTATTAAAATAGTTATGCTTAGAGAATTTTCAAAGGATTTAGGATATATTTTGGGAAAATATAAAACGTCATTTTTAGGATAGTTTTTTAGAAATATAAACAATTTTAAAGGACAAAGGAAAAAAATTAGATATTGTTAATGTTTTTTCTTTGTCCTTATATATATTATTTTGATTTTGAGATACTATTGGTGTTAAAAAAATATATTGTTTTAAATTATTTCTAGATTTCCATTTGACTTCCAAGAAATGTAGCTGCGGATTGGGCAACTTTTTTTTCAACTTCATTCATTTTAGAAGAAGAGTCTTTTGACATCAAAATAACTGTACCTATTGTATCACCATTTGAAATAATAGGATAAACTACTTGTGCATTATATTTTCTTTCTTTGTTATCATTTTTTGTAATTGGCATTGAAACATCACTATTATCTTTACTTGTGTATATTTCTTTATCTTCCATAAGTCGTTCTAATTCAGTACTAATATCTTGTTCTAAAAATTCTTTTTTAGATCCTCCAGATACTGCAATTATAGTGTCTTTATCAGTAATACAGGCAATATGACCTGTAGTTTTTGATAGAGTTTCTGCATATCCAGCAGCGAATTCTGAGAGTTCTCCTATGGGAGAGTATTTTTTTAAAATTACTTGTCCTTCTCTATCTGTAAAAATTTCTAAAGGGTCACCTTCTTTGATTCGTAACGTTTTACGTATTTCTTTAGGGATTACAACTCTTCCTAAATCATCTATTCTTCGTACAACACCAGTTGCTTTCATATATATCACATTCCTTTCATATTTATTTAAATTTCTCTTTTAAAATTTATGTTTACTGTTATTATTCCAATAGTGGAAAAAAATATACATTTTTTTAAAAATATCAAATTTTCGCGCATGAACAAAGACGCAGACTTAAAAATGTTATAAATGTCCGCTTTTGTTTTTGTTGAAATAAATGTTTGGTTATAAATGTAGTAATAAATCAAATTATAAGTAAACATAAACAAAAAATGAACTTGACATTAATGGTTAAATGTAGTATAATTTTAACAATGTTTGCCATTGGGCAAAAGATGAGATTTTATTTAAACCTAAAATTGTTAGGCAAGATGTTTGTAAAAGAAGCGGAAATGATAATAGAGAGAATATTATCAAAAATAATTTATTGTATATATTTATAATGTAAAAAAAATGTTAAAATATTAAAAATTAGTTAATAATAAAATATAAGTTATAGTTTTTAATTTATGAGGATTTAAGAGATGAATTTTGGATAAATAGAATTTATGTTATGCTATATCATTTTGATTGATAAAGTTATTTTTTGTGTTCAAATTTTAGGTTAATGAAATTGAAAAATAAAAAGAGATAAAAGTTGAAATATGAGGATTTAAACTTAAAAATCTTAGGAAAGGAATGTGATAAAATATGACAAGAGAAAATGAAAACGGACAAGAAAAAAATGAAAGTGTAAAAAGAAATACAAGAAAAAATGCTACAGAAGGGAGAGGACGTGCAACAAGAAAAAAAGAACAAAAAATGGTTGAAGGTAAAGGAAATACTGCAAGAACTAGAAGAACTAGGACAACAAGAACAACTGAAAAAACTACTAAATTGCCAATAAAAAGAGAAGAAAAGTCAATGATTAGACATAATAAAAAAACAACAAGTTTGGTTAATATACAAAGTGAAGAAAATTTACCAATTACATCAAATAAAAAGCATACAGAGATATTTAAAAAATCAAAGTTGAAAATAATTCCATTAGGAGGTTTACATGAAGTAGGTAAAAATATAACTGTATTTGAATATGAAGATGAGATAGTAATAGTTGATTGTGGTTTATCTTTCCCAGAAGATGATATGTTAGGGATAGATTTAGTAATACCAGATATTACTTATTTAGAGAGAAATAAGGAAAAAATAAAAGGAATGGTAATAACACATGGGCATGAAGATCATATAGGAAGTATACCTTATTTTCTAAGACAGATTAATGTACCAATTTATGCTACAAAATTGACAATTGGTTTAATAAAAAATAAATTGGAAGAACATAAATTATTAAGAAGTACAAAATTAGTAGAAGTAACTCCTGGTCAAACAATATTATTAGGAGAGAAATTTAAAGTTGAGTTTATAAGAAGTACACATAGTATTCCAGATTCAGTTATGCTAGCTATAACTACACCAGTTGGAACAGTTTTGCATACAGGTGACTTTAAAGTAGATTATACTCCAATTGATGGAAAAATGATGGATTTTGGTAGAATTGCAGAATTAGGGAATAAAGGTATATTGGCTTTGATGGCTGATAGTACAAATGCTGAAAGAAAAGGCTTTACAATGTCTGAGAGTTCTGTAGGAGAAGTTTTTGATAAATTATTTATACATTGTACAAAAAGAATCGTTGTAGCTACATTTGCTTCAAATGTACACAGAGTTCAACAAATTGTTAACAGTGCTGTAAAATATGGAAGAAAAATTGCTGTATGTGGTAGAAGCATGATAAATATGATAACTACAGCAAGAGCTTTGGGATATATAGATTGTCCAGAAGATTTGTTTATAGATATTGATCAAATAAACACATATAATGATGAACAATTAGTTATAATTACTACAGGAAGCCAGGGAGAACCAATGTCTGCTTTAACAAGAATGGCGGCAGGTGATCATAGAAAAGTAAAAATAACACCAAATGATTTGGTAATAATATCTGCAAATCCAATTCCAGGAAATGAAAAGTTTGTATCTAAAGTTATTGATGATTTGATGCAGATAGGTGCAGAGGTTGTTTATAGTGCTTTGGCAGATGTTCATGTATCTGGACATGCTTGCCAAGAAGAGCAAAAATTAATTTTAGCTTTAGCTAAACCTAAATATTTTATACCAGTGCATGGTGAGTATAGACAATTAATAGCTCATGGTGAAACTGCAGCTGATATGGGAATAGAAGCAAAAAATATTTTTTATATGTCAAATGGTAGGACATTAGAACTTGATGAAGATGATGCTAAATTTACTGGTAGTGTACCAAGTGGCAGAGTATTAGTTGATGGTTTAGGTGTTGGAGATGTTGGTAATATAGTTTTAAGAGATAGACAACATTTGTCACAAGATGGTTTGATAGTTATTGTTTTAACTATGGATTCTAATTCTGGTGAGGTTGTTGCTGGTCCAGATGTTATTTCTAGAGGTTTTGTTTATGTTAGAGAGTCTGAAAATTTGATGGATGACGTTAAGTCAGTTGTTAGACATGAGATTAGTAAATGTGAACAAAGGGGTATTCGTGATTGGTCAACTATAAAGTCAACTGTTAGAGAAAATTTAAGAGATTATATATTTATGAAAACTAAGAGAAATCCAATGATTATTCCTATTATTATGGAAGTGTAGAAAAATAAAGAAAGGAATAAATAGGAAAATAGTTGAGCTTTTTTGATGATAGTATAAAAAATTATATAAAAGTGTTTACAAATAGTAAAAATTCTAGTATAATATACGAGAAGAAATGAGATATACAAATTTAAAATAATTTAAATGAATATCATTTCTAACGAGAAGTTTAAATAATTTTTTCATTAATGTGAAAATGATAAAAAATACTAGAGTCTGCAAACTCTAGTATTTTTTACTTTATGTGTTATTCAAACATATTTAAGATATCTTTAATAGTTTTTAAAACATAAAGTTTAACGAAAAGTTTAATTATTTTTTTCATTAGTGTTTGTTACCTCCTTTCTATAAGGATTGGAGGAATTGAAATGACAAAAACATTATACTATGGGTTAGAAAAACAATCAATAGAAAAAATGTATTATTAGATGAAATGGAAAATAAGTGGAAAATAAGTGGAAAATATAATAAAAAGTATTTTTATGAAAGGATGGAGTAAAAATGGATTATAAAGAGTTAGCAAATTTAATATTTCCAGATGCAAAACCAATAAGTTATTATGAAGAAAAATATCCAGAAAGAAAATTAGAAGAGGGAGCAATAGTAACTAGATTTGCTCCAAGTCCAACAGGAGTAATGCATATAGGTGGATTATATCAAGGACTAATAGCAAAGAAATTAGCTGAACAAACACAAGGAGTATTTTTCTTAAGAATAGAAGATACAGATCAAAAAAGAGAAGTAGAAAATGGAATAAAAGGAATTGTTGAGTCATTAAAAGATTTTGATATAGAACCAGATGAAGGGATGACATCAGAAACAGAAGAAAAAGGAGAGTATGGACCATATAAACAAAGTTTGAGGAAAGAAATATATCAGGCTTATGCAAAATATTTAATAGAACAAGGTAAAGCATATCCATGTTTTTGTTCACAAGAAGAATTAAATCAAATAAGAGAAAAACAAGAAGCAGCAAAGATAAGACCTGGATATTATGGAATATGGGCCAAGTGTAGAGGTCTAACTGTTGAAGAGATGGCGAAAAAAATAGAGTCTGGGGAAGATTGTATAATACGTTTAAAATCACCAGGGAGAGAAGATAGAAAAATAAAACATAAAGATGTAATAAAAGGTAATGTAGAATTTCCTGAAAATGACCAAGATGTAGTAATAATAAAAGCAGATGGGTTACCAACATATCATTTTGCTCATGCTGTTGATGATCATTTAATGCATACAACTCATGTAATAAGAGGTGATGAATGGTTATCATCTGTACCATTACATTTACAATTATTCCAAGTTTTAGGATTTAAAGCTCCTAAGTATGCACATATTGCACCAATAATGAAAAATGATGATGGAAATAAACGTAAATTAAGTAAAAGGAAAGATCCAGAAGCAGCAGTTAGTTATTATGCTGAACAAGGTATTCCTAAAGAAGCAGTAAAAGAATATTTGTTGAATATTGCTAATTCTACATTTGAAAACTGGAGAAGAGCTAATCCATATAAAGGAATAGAAGAGTTTGATTTACAATTAAATAAGATGAGTGTTAGTGGAGCTTTATTTGATATGGTAAAACTTTTAGATGTGTCAAAAATAGTAATATCAAAGATGTCAGCTGATGATGTTTATAGTAGTTCTTTAGATTGGGCTAAGAAACAAGATGAGGAATTAGCAAATTTATTAGAAAATCGAAAAGAATATTCTTTAAAAGTATTTGGAATAGAAAGAGGCAATAAAAAACCAAGAAAAGATATTTCAAAATGGTCAGATGTTAAAGAAAATATTTCTTATATGTATGATGAATTATTTGAGAAAGATAATAGTGAATATCAATATCAAGTTATAAATGATAAAGATGATATTAGAAGAATATTAGACTTATATGTTTCTAAATATTATAATTTTGAAGATGATAAACAAACTTGGTTTGATAAAATAAAAGAACTTGCTGGAGAAATGGGTTATGCAAAAGAAGTGAAAGAGTTTAAAGCAAATCCAGGTGTATATAAAGCTCATGTTGGTGATGTTAGTACAGTGTTGAGAGTGGCTTTGACTAAAAGAACAAATACACCAGATATGTATGAAATTATGCAGGTTTTGGGCAAAGATGTAATTGAATCTCGTTTTGAAATAGCAAAGGAAAATTTGAAATAACTAAGGCTATGTTTTTAGTTTTGATGTATTTAGTTAAAATGTTTTGCTAAGAGTAAAAGAAATTAAATATAAAAGGATGATATTATGGAGTATGAGATTGGTGATATTGTAAGAACTAAGAAACAACATCCTTGTGGGAGTAAATTGTGGGAAATTACAAGAGTTGGTGTTGATTTTAAATTAAAATGTCAAGGCTGTGGGCATGTGGTAGTTTTGGAGAGACAGAAGGCTTTGAAAATGATTACAAAAAAGGTAACAAATTGACAAAATTTTAATAAGATATACTAATAGTATTTATTTAATACTATGTAGGAGGTGACTTTGTATGGAGCCACAAGAAAAAGTATGTTGTTATGATAATACAAGACATGGTTGTGAATACAAAGAAGAAAATAAGAAAAATTGTTTAGGAATAATAGCAACAATATTGCTTGCAGCATTTACAACTGTAATTGGAATAATATTGGGAGCATCATTAGCAGGAACATTTTTAGATGCTTTAGCAGCAATTATAGTATTAGCAGTTGTTTTGGGATTATTTTTGATTTTAACAATTATATTATTGATTTGTAAGAAAAATAAAAAACATCATTGTTGTAGATAGATAAGAACAAAAGCGGACATTAAAAACATTGGCACTTATTAGAACATTTTAAAGTCCGCGTCTTTGTTCTCGCGCGAAATTTGCAAAGCAAATTTCTGTGCATTATTATATTTTCTATTCTAGGAAGTTCGGAGAACTTTCCTAGAATAGAAAAAAGAACTTTGTAAAATTAATATTTTATAATGTTCTTTTTTTTGGATTTATATTATTTTAAGAGTTGAAATTCTCTAAAAAGTCCCATACTGCTTCACTATAGTTTTTTCTTTCAGATGAAAATGGTAGAGTGGTAATATCTAGCATAGGATTTAGAAATTGTTGGATTTTTTTTACTTCAGTGTCTACTTTTGTTATTGCAATTTTGTCAGCTTTATTTGCTAAGATTAGGCAAGGTAAACCTGCACGAATAATGTAGTCATACATTAATTTATCATTAGCTGTGGGGGTATGTCTAATGTCTACTAGAAAAATAACTAATGTTATTTGTTCACGATGTTGTAAATAGTATTCTATAAAATTACCTACTTGTTCTTGTTCTTTTTTTGACATTTTGCTGTAGCCATAACCTGGAAGATCAACAAAGTAAAATAGGTTGTCCATATTATAAAAATTTATTTGACGTGTTTTTCCTGGTTCACTACTTGTTCTGGCTAGCTTTTTTCTGTTAATCATAGTGTTTATAAAACTTGATTTTCCTACATTTGATTTTCCTACTAGTACGATTTCTGGTAAGTTATTTTTTGGATATTGTTTTGGACTAACAGCAGATATTTCGAATTTTGGATCTTTTATAATCATATATTTTATTCCTTTCATTTAATATAAAAGTCTTTTGCTATGTGCACAAAAGACTTTATATTAGTAATTTTTTTAGATTTATTCTATTTGATTTTAGTGTTATAATTTGGTTATATTAATTTTTTGGTGTTATTTTTTCTATTCCACCCATATAAGGTCTTAGGACTTCTGGAATAGTGATACTACCATCTTCATTGTAGTTGTTTTCAATAACTGCAATTAGACCTCTAGGAGTTGCAACAACTGTGTTGTTTAGTGTATGTACAAAATAAGTTCCATTTTCTCCTTTAGCTCTAATTCCTAAACGTCTAGCTTGGGCATCACCTAAGGTAGAACAACTGCAAACTTCAAAATATTTTTGTTGTCTTGGACTCCATGCTTCTATGTCACAAGATTTTACTTTTAAGTCTGCTAAGTCTCCTGAGCAACAGTCAAGTTGTCTTACAGGTACATTGAAATTTCTGAATAAGTCAACACTTAATTTCCACATTTTGTTGTACCAATTCATAGATTCTTCTGGTTCACAAAGGACAATCATTTCTTGTTTTTCGAATTGATGTACACGATATAAACCTCTTTCTTCTAGTCCATGTGAACCTATTTCTTTTCTGAAACAAGGTGAGTAAGATGTCATTGTGATTGGTAAGTCTGATTTTTTGATTATTTGGTCTTTAAATTTACCTATCATTGAGTGTTCAGATGTACCAATTAAAAATAAATCTTCTCCTTCAATTTTATACATCATTGCATCCATCTCTTCAAAACTCATAACACCATTTACAACATCAGAACGAATCATGAATGGTGGAATGCAATAAGTAAAGCCATTATTAATCATATAGTCTCTTGCATAGGCAAGCATTGCTTCATGTAGTCTAGCTATGTCTCCAATTAGGTAATAAAATCCCATACCGCTTGTTCGTCCAGCACTTTCTTTGTCTAGTCCGTTAAAACGATTTATAATATCTGCGTGATGTGGAATTTCATAGTCTGGTACTTTAGGTTCACCAAATCTTTGTACCTCTACATTTTCAGAGTCGTCTTTTCCAATAGGAACACTGGCATCCATAATATTAGGGATTTTCATCATTTTTTCTTTTATTTGCTCAGTGTATTCTGTTTCTAATTTTTCATTTTTATCAAGTTCTTCATTGATTTTTTGAACTTGTTGCTTAATTTTTTCTGCTTCTTCTTTTTGACCATTTTTCATAAGTCCACCTATTTGTGCACTTAAACTTTTTCTTTCTGATCTTAAATTGTCTCCATTTAATTTTACTTCTCTATTTTTTTTGTCTAATTCTATAACTTCATCAACTAATACTAATTTTTGTTCTTGAAATTTGTTTTTAATATTTTCTTTTACAATATCAGGGTTTTCTCTTAAAAATTTAATGTCTATCATATATTTCTTCCTTTCTTTTTTGTGTATCAAAATCATTAACTAGCTCAAAACGTGATTTTTGACCAGTTATATTGTCAGGTCTTTCTGGTATTTGTTCTAAAAACATTTTTTCAGGTCTTATCCAAAGTGAACGACCGTCTTCTCTGTCATATAGAGGTTTATAAACAACCATTCTTTCTTGTGTTTCCGAGTCATAAGCAATGTCTTCTACAAAATAATAATTTCCTTTAAAATGGCGGTAAACTTTTCCTATTTTTACTGTATCCATTATTAAAAACCTCCTTATAATAATTTGAATAGTCTAATTATACAACATTTTCTAATAAATGGCAACAAATTGGGTAAAATAAAAAAAGAAACCTGTTGATGCAATTTGATGAAAATAGATATAAATATATTAAAGAGATTTTATTTGTGTTGGTTGTATGAGCAAAGATAAATGATAATTTTTTTGGATTGAGAGAATAAAAATATGTAATGATTTTTGAAAGTAAAAGGAAAGTGGTGATTTTTTTGTTTTATGAGTTTGTAAAGTTTGTTATTTATTCTGGTGTGATAGTTTTAATATCAAAATATATTTTGGTTAGAACTTTGAGGAATTTAGCGGAAAATTTGAATTTAAAACCTAAAATGGTTGGAGATATAGCTGGATATGCTACTTCTGTGCCTGAACTTTTGACAATTTCTGCCTCAAGTATAAGAGGTTTAACTAGTGCAAGTATTTATAATATATTAAGTTCAAATATTATAAATTTGGTACAGTATATTGGTTCAATTTTGTTAAATAAAAATAGAAAGGCTTTTGAGAATAAAGCCATAAAAATTGATATAATTTTAGTGTTACTTACAATAGCTATTCCTTTATTATTAATGTGGTTAAATATCGAATTAAATATAAAAATTGTTCCAATATTTGTATTACTGTATATTTTGTTTATTTATATAAATAGTAATGTGCATAAGTTATATTTATCACTACAGGATAGAGAATTAGAGAAAAAAATACAGAAGGAGGGGGAAAGAGAGGCTGGAAATACTAGAAAGACTTTGCTATATGTAGTTATTTTAATTGTTACTGGAATTTTGCTGTTTGTTGTTGGTGATTTGCTTGGTGAAACCTTAGAGAATTTGGCTAGTTTGTTTAATGTTTCAGAAACAATTATTGGTGTTTTGTTAGGGTTTGCAACTAGTATTCCTGAGCTTATAACTTTTTTTGAGGCACAAAAACATTATAAAAATCAAAATAGTGATGATATTTTAGGGGTTGTTGAGGCTACAAATAATTTATTGACTTCGAATATTTTAAATTTGTTTGTTATTCAGACAATAGGTATTTTGATATATGTAATAGTAAATTGATTATGAATAGGAAAAATATGAGAAATAAAGAAATGGCATGGTGACCTTATCATAGAATATTCATATAAAGAAATGGCAAGGGATTGCTATTTCTTTTAATTTATAGTAAAATATATAAAGCAAAAGTTGAGAATTTGAAGAAAAAGTAAAAACAACAAGAAGAAAGAAAGTGGAAAAATGACAATAAAAGAAGCAATAAAAAGAGGAATAGAAGAACTGAATAAAAATGAAATAGAGAAACCACATCTAAAAGCGAGAATGTTATTAGAGAATATATTAGAAAAGTCAAGACAATATATAATAGCAAATGATGAAATGAATTTGAATGATGAGCAAGAAAATAAATATTTTTGTAAGATTGAAAAGGCAATTCAACATATACCTATTGAGTATTTGATAAATAAAAAGGAATTTATGGGAATTGATTTTTATGTTGATGAAAATGTTTTGATACCAAGGCAGGATACAGAAATTTTAGTTGAAGAAGTTATCAGAATTTTGAAAATGTTTGACAAGAAATATTTAAGGTCAGATATAGAAAGAGAAAATAATAACACACAAATATTTGGAGATAAAAAAGATACTAAAGAATTAAAAGTATTAGATATGTGTACAGGTAGTGGTTCTATAGCAATATCAATAGCTAAATATGTAAAGGAAAGTATAATAGATGCTGTTGATATAAGTAAAAAGGCTTTGGATATTGTACAGAAAAATGCTAAAAATAATGGAGTAATAGAGTGTGTTAATGTAATAGAGTCGAATTTATTTGAAAATTTGGAAGATAAAAAATATAACATTATAGTTTCTAATCCACCGTATATAAGGAAAAATATAATTAATACATTAGATAAACAGGTACAAAATGAACCATTAATAGCTTTAGATGGTGGAGATGATGGGTTAGATTTTTATAAAAGAATAATAAGTGAGGCTCCTAAACATTTGAAACAACATGGATATTTGTGTTTTGAGATAGGGTATGACCAAAAAGAAGATGTACAGGATTTATTAAAATGTGAAAATAGATATATTGATATATATTCTAAGAAAGATTTATATGGTAATGATAGAATAGTTATAGCAAAATTGAAAAGTTAACTTTCATAAATAGTTAAAAAATAAAAGGTATAAAAAAAGTATGTAAATTTTAGAGATTAGTTTAGAAAGGAGGAAGTTAATTGTCTTTTTCGTCTGAGTTGAAAGAAGAGTTGAGTAAATTAAATACATTAGCTAATAAAGAATTAGTAAAATATGAATTGATAGGATATTTGATAACTAATCATGCAATAATACAGAAAAATAAAATTTTAAGATATGCAACAGAAAGTGAATATAATATAAATAGATATTCAAAATTATTGTCAAATTTGAATATAAATCATCAAATAGATGTTGAAGGTAATATGTTTGTTATACAATTTAAAATAAAAGAAATTCCTTTTTTGTTGGAATCTGTTTCTAATACTAAGACTAATATATCATACACAGATATTAAGTGTGAGAATGATATTCAAGAAAGTAAAAAGGTTGAAGTTGAAAATGAAAAAGCAATGATAAGAGGAGCTTTTTTGGGTGCTGGTTCAGTAAATAATCCAGAAAGTAATTATCATTTGGAAATTGTTTTTTCAATAAGGGAAAATACTAAATATATAAAAGAGATGTTGCAAAATGATTTTAAAATATTCCCAAAGGAATTAGATATAGAAAATAAGACATCAATATATCTAAAAGAAGCGGAGTCAATATCAAATTTTTTAGCCCTTATAGGAGCTAATAGGGCAATGTTAAAGTTTGAAGATGTGCGTATACAAAAAGAAATGAGGGGAAAAGTAAATAGAATTGTAAATTGTGAAACAGCAAATTTGAATAAGACTTTAAATGCTTCTATTGAACAAATAAATGCAATTAAAAAATTGCAAGAGACAGGAAATTTTAATAGATTAGATGATGGATTAAAAGAAGTTGCTTTATTACGTTTGGAATATCCTAATATGTCATTAGTAGAACTTGGAAAAAAATTGAAAAATCCGATAGGAAAATCTGGAATTAATTATCGTTTAAAGAAAATTATGGAGATTGCTAGTTTTTCTTAAAAGTAATATTTATATGCTAGTTATATTTGTTTAAAATGATGCTAGAAAGGAATGTAATTTTGATGGAGAGAGAGTTAGGAATATATGTGCATATACCGTTTTGTATAAAAAAATGTGCTTATTGTGATTTTATTTCATATCCAAATAAATTAGAAATGCAAAAGATGTATGTTGATAAGTTGTTGGAAGAAATGGATAATTCTAAGAAAATAATTGGTAAGTGCAATATTACATCTATATATATTGGTGGTGGTACACCTTCAGCTATTGATAGTGAATTAATTAAAAAAATTATTTTTAAAATTAAAGAATTGGAAAGAAATAGTTTTGTACAAGAAGTTACAATAGAGGTTAATCCTGGTACTGTTACACAGCAAAAGTTGAATGATTATATAGAAGCGGGAATTAATAGATTAAGTATAGGATTGCAGTCAACAAATGATAATTTATTAAGGTTAATAGGAAGAATACATACATATCAAGAGTTTTTGAAAACTTATGAAATGGCAGTAAATACAGGCTTTAAAAATATAAATGTTGATTTAATGATAGGTTTGCCAAACCAAACAATAGGAGATATAAAAGAAAGTATTGATAAAATAACGAGTTTGAATCCAATGCCACAACATATTTCAGTGTATTCATTAATTGTTGAGCCAAATACATTAATGGAAAAATGGGTAAATGAAGAAAAATTTGATTTACCATTAGATGAAGAAGAAAGAAATCAATATGCTTATGTAAAAAATATTTTGGAACAAAAGGGATATAAACATTATGAAATATCTAATTTTTCATTGCCTGGTAAACAAGCTATTCATAATACAAATTGTTGGGAACAGAAAGAATATTTAGGTTTTGGTGCTGCTGCTCATTCGTATTTTGATATGAAAAGGTTTTCTAATACAGATAGTTTGCACAAGTATTTGTCTGAAAGTTTTGAAAAGATTAGAATTATAGATGAAGTTCAAAATATAGAAGAGCAAGAAAAAGAGTTTATGATGTTAGGTTTGAGAAAGATTGATGGAGTAGGAATAGATGCTTTTAAAAATAAATTTGGAAAAAATCCTATTTTTTTGTTTAGAAAAGAAATTCAAAAATTAGTTGAACAGGGATTGCTTGAAGTGGATTTGAATCAAATTAGATTGACTAGAAAGGGTTTGGATTTGGCTAATATTGTGTGGGAGGAATTTGTCTAAAGAGAGGAAAAGTGATAAAAAATGAAGTATAAAAAAAGAGAAACTTTAGAATGGAGAAAATTGGATAATTCTGCTAAAATATTTCCAATATCTACAGGGAAAAAATATAGTAATGTTTTTAGGTTATCTGTGGTATTGAAGGAAAAAATAAATCCAGAAATATTGGATAAGGCAGTAAAAATAGCTTTGGAAAAATATAAATCATTTAAGGTTAGATTAAAGGATGGTTTTTTCTGGAATTATTTGGAACATAATATAAAGGAACCAATAATTGAAATTGAGAAGGAATATCCATGTAAATATATAAATCCTAAAACTAATAATGGATATTTGTTTAAAGTTACATATTTTGATAAAAAAATTAATATAGATATTTTTCATACTTTGACTGATGGGAATAATGGAAGTGTGTTTTTTAGAGAAATTGTATATAATTATTTGGAGCTGGCACATCCTGACGATTTTAAGGAAGAACAAAGAAGATATAGAAAAGCTGAATATACAATGGAAGATGGATATATTGCAAATTATGATAAAAAAGCTAAGGACAAGCGTTCTACCCAAAAAGCATATTGCTTGAAAGGTAGAAAAATAAGTTTGGGTGCAGTTTCTGTTGTTCATGAAATAATTGATTTGAAGATGTTAAAAATAGAAACGAAAAAATATGATTGTACAGTTACTCAATATTTAACAGCTGTTTTGATTTATTGTGTTTATACGGCTAATTTTATGAATAGTAAAAAGAGTGATAGTGAAAAAAATGTTGAAAATTTAGGTGCTGGAAAGGGAATGAAGTTAAAAAATCCTATAAAGATTTGTGTGCCTGTTAATTTGAAAAGATATTTTTCTTCAAAAACAATTAGCAATTTCTTTTCTTATATTACGGTATCTGCAAATCAGGAGATTATGCTTGAAAATGGAATTTTGAGTTTTGATAAGATTTTGTCTTTTGTGAAAAATGATTTTAAGATTAAACTTACACAGGAGGAAATTCAAAAAACAGTTTCTACAAATGTTAGACTTGGAACAAATCCTTTTATTAAGTCAATTCCATTGGTTCTTAAAAAACCTATAGTTAGATTAAGTTATTCTCAGATTAGAAAGTATACTACAATGACATTTTCTAATATTGGTAGAATTGGTATTATTGGTAAGTATCAGAAATATATTGAACACTTTTTGATGTTGATGTCTCCAGATCCTGTTGAGAAAATAAAGTGTTCGGCTTGTTCTTTTGAAAATGAAATTGTTTTTACTTTTACTTCAATTTTGAATAATTGTGATATTGAAAAAGAATTTTACAGATTCCTTAAAAGTAGGGGAATCAATATATGTATAGAAAGTAATGGTGTTTTAGATGTTGTATCCTCAAAAATTAAGTAGTAAAAAGTCAGATTTTATGATTGTTATTGCAATATTATTTTCAGTTGCAGTTGGTGGTATTCTTGTGTTGATTAATCATTTTACTACTCCTGATGTGCATTGGGCTGGTTTGGCTAATGCTGGTATTTTGTATGTTTGGGTTAATGTGTTTTATGCTATTAATCATAATACTAATATTGCTGGTTATGTGCTTTTGGAAACTTTTGCGATTTCTTTTTTGACTTCTTATATTGATTATAAGACTGGCAATAGAGGCTGGGCTATGAGTTTTGCTATTCCTATTGTTTTGATTGTTGCTAATGTTACTATGTTTGTTTTGACTGTGGTTAGTCATAAGAAGTTTATTAGATATGCTGTTTTTCAACTTGTGGTTTGTGGCTTGAGTTTGTTGCCTCTTTATTTTGTTTTGAATGGTTTGGTTGATTTTGGCGTGTTGTGTTTTGTGGCTACTGGGGTTTCGGCGGTGAATTTTTTGGTTACTATTTGTTTGTGTGCGAGGGATACTAAGGATGTTTTGGTTAGAAAGTTCCACCTTGGTTGAAAAATAATTATAATTTTGGCTGCGTCAAACGGCATTTAAAATTTAATCAACGTACAAAAATTTTTAGATAAAGGGGTTTAGATATGAAAAATATTAAGGATTATAATTTGGAAGAGTTGAAAAAAGAGTTACAGAGTATGGATGAAAAGACTTTTAGAGCAGAGCAAATTTTTAAGTGGCTATATCAAGAGAAGGTTAGAAGTTTTGATGAAATGACAAATTTGTCTTTGAATCTTAGAAATAAATTAAAACAAAATTATACTATTTGCAATTATAATATATTAAAAAAACAGGAGTCTAAAGATGGTACGATAAAGTATTTATTCGATGTACTGGATGGAAATGCTATAGAAACTGTGCTAATGAGTTATCACCACGGTTATAGTATTTGTGTTTCTTCACAAATAGGTTGTAAAATGGGTTGTAAATTTTGTGCGTCTACTGGTATAAATTTTATTAGAAGTTTGACTAGTGGGGAGATTGTTGAACAAATAATTGCTGTTGAACAGGATCAAAATATTCGTATTTCAAATGTTGTTTTTATGGGAATTGGTGAGCCTTTGGATAACTATGATAATGTTGTTAATGCTATACATATTATTAATAACCCTAAAGGTCTTAATATTGGGGCTCGTCATATTAGTGTTTCAACAAGTGGGTTGGTTTCTAAAATTTATCAATTGGCAGATGAGAATATTCAGTGTACTTTGTCTATTTCTTTACATGCTACAAATAATGAAAAGAGAAGTGGAATGATGCCTGTAAATAATGCTTATCCAATAGAAGAATTGATTCAGGCTTGTAAAGACTATATTGCAAAGACTAATCGTCGTATTTCTTTTGAGTATGCTTTGGCTAAAGATAGTAATGATAATTTAGATGATGCTAAGGAGTTAGTTAAATTGCTAAAGGGTATGTTATGCCATGTTAATTTGATTCCTATTAATAAGATTGAAAATGGTCAATATAGCAAGTCTACAAATGAAAATATTATGAAGTTTAGAGATTATTTAAATGATCATGGCATTGTTGCTACAATTAGGAGAGAACTGGGCTCTGATATTGATGCTGCTTGTGGACAACTTAGAAGGAAAAATTTAAAAGAGTAAAATGATTAATAAACCACGTGTTTTACACGTGGTTAAGATTGCTTTTTTTAAAGAATTATGCAAATTAATCCTCCAGAACCTTCATTTACAATACGTTCTAAAGTTTCTTGAAGCTTAAGTTGAGCGTCTTCAGGCATTTTAGAAAGTTTTGTTTGTAAACCTTCATTTACAAGTTCATGAAGACTTTTGCCAAAAATATTTGATTCCCAGATTTTTTTAGGATCACTTTCAAACTCAGAAAGTAAGTAATTTACTAATTCTTCAGATTGTTTTTCAGAACCAACAATTGGTGAAACTTCAGTTGTTACATTAGTTTTTATCATATGGATAGAAGGTGCATTAGCACGTAATTTAACGCCAAATCGAGATCCTTGTTTAACCATTTCTGGTTCTTCTAGTTCAAGTTCGTCAATAGAAGGTGTGACTATACCATAACCTTTTCTATCGACTTCATCTAATGCGTAAGCGATTTTATCATAGCGTTTTTTTGTAGAAGAAAGTTCACGTATAATTCCAAATAAATCTCCTTCATTTTGAACTTCAACTCCAGTAATTTCAGAAAGTACAGAGTAAAATAAATTTTCTTTTAATTCTATTTTTATATTTACAAATCCTGAACCAAGCTGGATATTTTGTACTGTTGTGTTTTCGATAATATTTGTTTTTGAGATTTTTTGAGTGCAAGATGAAACATCACGTAAAACTTTAATATTAGAAAATGCATCTTTTATTTCATTTATTAATTCAGATTTTAATGAATGATTGAAATCTAAACCATCTATCCATTTTGGAAATTTAATGGCAATTCTTTCAACAGGAAATTCGTATAATACTTTAGAAAAAATAGTGTTTATATCTTCTATTTGTAAGTTTGAGCAATTCATAGGTATTACACTGCATTTATATTTATTTGCTAAAACTGTGGCTAATTCTTTTGTTTTTGAATCGTTTGGATCATAAGAGTTTAGTACAATAACAAATGGTTTGTTAAGAGCTTTTAATTCACTGACAACTCGTTCTTCTGCTTTTATATAATCTTCACGTGGAATGTCTGTAATAGTTCCATCTGTTGTGACTAAAATTCCGATTGTTGAGTGTTCTTCAATGACTTTTTGGGTTCCTATTTCTGCGGCTTTTTCAAATGGTATTTCTTCTTCTGACCAAGGTGTTTTTACCATTCTCGGCATGTCGTCTTCTAAGTATCCAATAGCATTATCTACTAAATAGCCAACACAATCGACTAGTCTTGTTTTAAATTTTAGATTATTATCTAATGTGATTTCTATTGCTTCATTTGGTACGAATTTTGGTTCTGTGGTCATAATGGTTTTTCCGCCGGCACTTTGTGGCAATTCATCTTTTGCTCTTTCTTTTTTATACTCGTTATCAATGTTAGGAATTACTAATAAGTCCATAAAGTTTTTTATAAATGTGGATTTACCAGTTCTTACAGGACCAACCACCCCAACATATATATCCCCATCGGTCCTTTTTGCGATGTCTTGATACAATCTTGTATTTTCCATCTATATACCTCCTTCAATTTCATAAGAAAATGTTTGTACAAAATTACTTTACTTCATTTATATTGATTTTATTTGTTGGATATGACAAGTTTGAAAAAAAATTTGCAAATATGATAGAAGTATGATAAAATTAATGCAAATTTTTGAAATGTAAAAGTAAACAAATAGAAAAGTATAGAATAAGATAGAGTAAAGAAAATAGTTTTAATACTATAAGGCCTTAGGAAGGATTGTGATATAATATGGATAAATTGCAAGAAGTTGTATTAATATTGAAAGAATATAACCAAGAACATATTATAAAATATATGGAAAATTTGAATGAAAAAGAAAAAGAAGAATTAGAAGAACAGATTTTAAAAATAGATTTTCATCAATTAACAGAATTGTATGAAAATGCAAAAAAGATTATAGAAATAAAAGAAAACAAAATAGAAAAAATAGATTATATAGATAAACAAAAAATGAGTAATAGTCAAAAACAACAGTTATCAGATATAGGTGGTGCAGTTGTTGCAACAGGAAAATATGCAGTTGTTACAATGGCTGGAGGGCAAGGTAGTAGGCTAGAACACCCAGGACCAAAAGGAACTTTTAAATTAGATGTTTATGGAAAAGGAAAATATCTTTTTGAGATATTAGTTGATAATTTAAAAGAAGCAAATAAAAAATATCAAACAACTATACCATGGTATATAATGACTAGTAAAGAAAATCATGATGAAACTTATCAATTTTTAGAAAAAAATAATTATTTTGGATATGATAAAAACTATGTAACTTTATTTATGCAAGGTGAATTACCTTTAGTTAGTTTAGATGGAAAATTATTAATAGGGAAAAATAAATTAGTAAAATTGGCATCTGATGGAAATGGTGGAACATTTGCATCTTTAAGATTGTCAGGAGCTTTGGCAGATATGAAAGAGAGAGGCATAGAATGGGTATTTATAGGTAGTGTTGACAATGTATTATTAAAAATGGTTGATACTATTTTGTTAGGATTTGCTATAGATAAGGGAGTGCAAATCGCATCAAAATCAATTGTAAAGGCTAACCCAGAGGAAAAAGTAGGGGTTTTTTGTAAGATGAATGGGCATCCTAAGGTTATTGAATATTCAGAATTGCCTGAAAAAATGGCAGAAGAGATTGATGATGATGGTGAGTTGAGATATGGTGAGTCACACGTTATGTGCAATTTGTTTACAATAGATGCTATTGAAGATATTAGTAAACAACCATTAATATATCATAGTGCAATTAAAAAGAATTCTTATTTAGATGAAAATGGAAAAGAAATAATTCCTAGTGAAAAGAATTGTTATAAATTTGAGGCTTTTATTTTTGATGCTTTTACTTTTTTTGATGATATAGCAATTTTAAGGGGAAAAAGAGAAGAGGACTTTGCTCCAGTTAAGAATAAAGAAGGAGTTGATAGTCCTAAAACGGCAAAAGAGTTGTATGAAAAATATTGGAATTTTAGACAAAAGGCTGAAAAATAAAATATTATTGAATGTAAAAATTATAGTGAATATAAAAATGCAATAATAAATTTAAAGAAAATCTAGGATTATAATTTTGAATGATAATTATTTAAAAGGAATGTGATTAAAGATGAATATGGAAGAATGTAAAATTCAGAATTTATATGCATTGGAAAATACAATAGCTGAGCCACTTTTGACAAGATATACATATCCATGGGAAGCATTAAAAAATATTGGTGATTTTATAGTAGAATTTGGAAATAAATTGCCAAAAGAAGATTATATTGTAAAAGGGGAAAATGTGTGGATTTCTAAAACAGCAAATATAGCTGAAACAGCGTATATTAAAGGTCCTGCAATTATTTGTGATAATGTTGAAATTAGGCATTGTGCTTTTATTAGAGGAAATGCAATAGTTGGAAAAAATGCTGTAGTGGGTAATTCTACCGAATTGAAAAATGTAATTTTGTTTGATAATGTGCAAGTACCACATTACAATTATGTTGGTGATTCTATTTTGGGGTATAAGGCACACATGGGTGCAGGTTCAATAACTTCAAATGTGAAATCAGATAAAAAAATGGTTATTATAAAAAATAATATTACTGGGGAAATTATTGAAACAAATAGAAAAAAAGTTGGAGCAATGATTGGAGATTTTGTTGAAATAGGTTGTGGAAGTGTTTTAAATCCAGGAACTGTTATAGGAAAAAATACCAATATATATCCACTTTCTTCTGTTAGAGGTGTTGTTCTAGAAGATAGTATTTATAAGAATGAAAATAATATAGTACATAAAGTATAAAATATAAAAAAGATTCAAGCTAATTTATTATAGTTTGAATCTTTTTTGTACTACATTTCTTGGTTGCCAGGTAAGAAATAATCAACTACACCATAAATTAAAGCACCTATAATAGCGGCAATCCATGAAATAGTATATCCAGCAACAAAGAATTGTGTTACAT
This sequence comes from Clostridium sp. 27_14, assembly GCA_001916035.1. Lineage (GTDB taxonomy): Bacteria > Bacillota > Clostridia > TANB77 > CAG-508 > CAG-269. Next base: position 53,380 of record MNRQ01000022.1, read on the forward strand.
ACAAAGTAATAGCAGCTAGTGCAAATCCTACAAAGCCTTTACCAAATGGACTGGCATGTAAACCAGTAAATTTGGTTACTAAATAGTCTAAAACTGTTAGAACAACAGCAGCTATGATTAATGTCCAAATGTTGTTTATAGAAAATCCAGGAGTAAAGAAAGCTGTGATTGCTAAAACAACAGCTGCTCCAATTAATCTTCCAACTATTTGCCAGACTGTAGAACTATTACTTTTTGTATTTGATTCTGTGTTTGACATGGTGAACCTCCTTACCTAAAAATTAGAATTGATATTTATGCTTATAAAGACATAACTTTTTGTACAATTTTTTTTAGGTTACAATTTTATTATGGGCAAAAAATTTTTTTTTATACAAAAAATTAAAAATAATAATATTTTTTTGTGAATAAAAAGAAAAAATTTGAAAAAAATAAAATTGATAAGTATTATTAAATGAAATAGAAAATAGTAAATTGTAAAATGAAAATTTTAGTTTGAAATAGAAAATGAAAATTAAAAAATGATAAAAAATAAATTTGATAAATGATATAGAAAGGAAGATTAAAGTTGTTAGTTACTTTTTTTAGAGCGATTCTTTTATATATAATTGTTTTAATAGTTATGAGATTAATGGGAAAAAGGGAAATAGGGCAATTACAGCCATTTGAATTGGCTATATCAATAATGATTGCAGATTTAGCTTCTATACCAATGACAGATACGGGTGTACCAATATCAAATGGTATAATACCAATATTGGGATTATTAGTAATGCATTTAGTAATATCTGTTGTGAATTTAAAGAGTATAAAAGCAAGAGAGATAATTTGTGACCAAGAATATTAATATATAGAGGTAGAATTGATGAAAAGGCGTTAAAAAAGGAGAGATTTACAATTAATGAGCTGGAAGAAAGGTTAAGGGGAAATAATGTTGTTAATTTGGGTGATGTTGAATATGCAATATTAGAGACAAGTGGAAATATTACAGTTATTCAGAAACCAGAAAAAAGAAATACAATTCCAGAAGATTTTAATATTGTTCCAGATTATGAGGGGATTTCTTATGATTTGGTTGTTGATGGAAAAATTATGGATGAAAATTTGAAAAAATTAGGAAAAAATTATCAATGGTTGAAAAAGCAGGTTGAAAAATTTAATATAAGGCCAGAAGAGGCTTTAGTTGTTACAATTGATGGTAAAGGACAAATTTTTTGCCAAGAAAAAGAGAAAGGGTAGTGATTTTTTTGTATAAGGAAATAGTTTTTTCTATAATTATAATTGTAGTAGTTGTTTTTGAAAATATATTGACTCAAAATTATACTCATGATTCTGTAAGAAAGACTACTTCTAAATTGGAGGAATTGAAGCAAGAATTGTTAGTTGATTCAAAAGATGATATAGATTGGAATAAGGCTAAAGAGGATTTTATGACTTTACAGACAGAATGGAGAAATAGTTTTGAAAAATTGGCTTATTATATAGAGCATGATGAGTTGGAAAAAGTTGATACAAATTTAATTGGGCTTAAAAGCTATATTGAAACAGAAGAAGAATCAGATGCTGTTAGTGAATTGGAAAAAAGTGTTTTTGTTTTGAAACATATTGAAGATAAAACAAGGATGAATTTGAAAAATATATTTTAATTTTTTAATAGAACAAAAGCGGACATTAATAGTATTTACACTTATTTAGACATTAATAACATTTGTATTATTTAGAAAATTTTAATGTCCGCGTCTTTGTTCGAGTGTGAAATTTATTGTTTTTTACACTCTTAAAAATATTTAAGGTTAAAATTTATTAGAGCCACTAACGACTTCGGCATAATTTTTTAGTTTTTTGTAAACAAGGTCATTTACTGTACCAGAAGGGAAGTGACCATTTTTGTCTTTTTTACCAGCTGGTACTCCAGTTAAAACTTCTATTCCTTCTTCAATTGTAGAAATAGAGTAAATATGGAATTCACCATTTTTTACAGCTTCTATAATATCATCAGATAATTGCAAATTATCTACATTTTGAATAGGAATCATAACTCCATGTGAGCCATCTAACCCACGCATTTTACAAATTTGGAAATATCCTTCGATTTTTTCATTGACTCCACCAATAGGTTGTATTTGACCTTTTTGATTTACAGAACCTGTTACAGCAATTGCTTGATTAATTGGTATACCAGATAGACTAGATAATAAACCATATAATTCTGTACTTGAAGCACTATCTCCATCTACTCCATTATATAATTGTTCAAAGCAGATACTGGCGGTTAAACATAATGGAATATCTTGTGCAAACATTTCTCCTAAATATCCAGTTAAAATTAAGACACCTTTTGAGTGTGATGAACCAGATAGGTCAACTTCTCGTTCTATATTTACAATACCGCTTTTACCGGTGTAAGTGTTTACAGTAATTTTTGCTGGTTTACCGAAAGTATAGTCCCCAACAGTTAAGACTGTTAAGCCGTTTAAAGTTCCTACTTTATAGCCTTCGGTATCAATTAATAATGAATGATTTTTTATCATTTCCATATATTTTGTGTCATATTTTTTTACACGATTGATTTGTTCTTTTAGGGCTTTATCCATAAATTGGCTTGTGACTACTTTGGATCTTGATAGTTTTGCCCAAGTGGCAGCTTCACCAGCAATTTGAATTAAGTCATCAAATCTAGTAGATATTTTTGAGTGGCTACCAGCTAATTTTGAGGCATATTCAATTAATTTGCACATTGCACCTTTGTCTAAATGAGGTAAGTTATCATGATCACAGAAACCATGTATAATTCGTGCTAATTTATTAGCGTTTTCAGTATTTAATGGTGCATCATCTTCAAATTCAACTTTAATTTTAAATAGTTTTTTAAAGTCGGAATCCATAGCTAAAAGTGTTTGATAAATTTGACTATTACCTATTAAAATGACTTTTAAATCTAATGGTATAGGTTCAGGTCTTAATGAAATCATTACCATAGAAGAACGTTGTTCTGATGCAGCTTCTATACCAAGCTCTTTAACACGTAGAGCTTTTTTTAGGGCTTCATAACAAGCAGGGTTTGATAATAAATCTTTTGCTTGGAAAATTATATATCCACCATTTGCTTGATGTAATAATCCTGGTTTTAACATGGTAAAATCAGTTTTTAATGCTCCATAATAGTTTTCATATTCTAATGCACCAAATATATTACTATATGAATAGTTAGAATCCATTATAACAGGTGTACCTTCTTTATTTGAATTATCAATAAATAAATTTACACGATAATTTAGTGAAGGATCAGTTACTCTATTTGCAGGATTTCCAGGCTGATTTGGATTTTGAGCTTCTAATATTTTGTCTTCTTCTAAAAAGTATGATACATTTTTTAGAACATCTTGTTTAACATCATTTAAAAATGTGTTTATTTTTTTGTTACGTTTATATTTTGATTTTAAGAAATTTATGTGTGCACTGATTGTTAAAAGTGCGATATTTGATTGCCATTCTGAGATTTTTTTGTCTGATTGTCTTTCAATTTCTTTAATTTGTCCAATAACTGTCATAATTTGTTCTTGAACAACAGCAGATTTACTTTCATATTCTTGTTTTATAGAGTCTTCTAATTTGTTAAATTCTTCTTCCTCAACTACTTTTCCATCAACTATAGGCATCATGTAAATGCCGTTCTGAGAGGCTTTTACTTGAAAATCAAATTTTAGAGCATCTTTGTTTAGCTTTTCTAAAAGAGCAGAGCGTTTTTCTTCAAATCTTTGTTTTATAGATGCCTTTTCTTTTTCAAAGTCGTCGGCATTAAATGTTTTTTTAATATCTTTTTTAAATTCTTTTATAAATCCATCCATATTGTCTCTAAATTCTTTTCCTTGTCCGGCAGGTAAAGATACTGAGATAGGATTGTTTGGATTGTTAAAATTATAAATGTAACACCAGTCATTTGGAACTTTTTCTTTCTTTGAAATCTTGTCAAGGTAATTTTTGGTATACATTGTTTTTCCAACTCCACTTGGTCCTTCAATGTATAAGTTATAACCTTTTACATTTACTTGTAATCCAAATTCTAGTGCCTTAATTCCTCTATCTTGTCCAATTCCAGTTTGTATGTTTTCTAGTTCTTCTGTAGTATTAAAATTAAATAAATTTTCATTACATGTCATTTTTAAATCTTTATAAGATAATTCATTTTTGCTTTTCATTCGTTTTTTCCTCCATTTTTTCTTTATTATTCCCATTATTTTTTTTGATAAACTTATTTTATAGTATCTTTTTTAAAAAGTAAAGGAAAAAATAAAAAAAAGTAATGATTTGAAATGGAAGAAGAGGTGTTTTTTTACAGATGTTACCCAAAAAACACCTGAACGCTTAGTACAAAACTTATTTAAAGTATTGCAATATTTGATAAATAAAGATATAATAAGAAAAAATTGTGTGAATGAGTAAAAATACTATTTTAAAAGTGAATTTTTGTGTTTTACGAAAGGAATGTGATAAAAATGAATAAGACCAAAAGAAAAATTTTTGAGACTTCTATGAAATTATTTGCTGAAAAAGGTTATGATGCAACAAGCATAGAAGAAATTACTGCAACAGTGGGAGTAGCAAAAGGAACATTATATTATCATTTTTCTAGTAAAGAAGAAATTTTTAATTTTTTGATTGAAGAAGGGATAAAACTTTTACAAAATAGTATTTATATAAAAACATCAAAATACACTAATTATATAGATAAAATCAAGGCAATAGTTTTAATAGAAATAAAAATTGTTCAAAAATATGAGAATTTAATAACTATATTATTAAGCCAATTTTATGGTAAAGAATCAAGAAATCAAAAATGCCAAATGCATGTTTATGAGTATATAGAACAAATAGAGCAAATAGTAAGAGAAGGTATAAATAAAGGAGAAATAAAGCAGGGAGAACCTAAAGCGATGGCCTCTGAAATTTATGGATTAATATGTTCTACATTAGTATATAAATTGCGTAATCAAGATACGTTTGATGTTACAAATATTTATAAAGAGTTTGAGAAAACTGTAATTGAGGGATTAAAAGGAAAATAGAAAGGGAATGTGATAAAAAATGAGAAAGCCAATACATGAATTTGACAAATTTACAGATTTAAAAGATATGCTAAAGATATCTGGAGAGAAGTATGGTGATAGACCAGCATATATGTTAAGAACTGATAAAAAAGGAGAGTTTAAAACAATTACTCATAAAGAATTTAGAGATCAAATAAATGAATTAGGTACAAAATTGATAGAGATGGGGCTAAAGGGTAAACGTATAGCAGTAATTGGAGAGAATCGCTATGAATGGGGTGTAGCATATTTAGCAATAGTTACTGGAACGGGTATAGTTGTACCTTTGGATAAAGCATTACCAGAAAATGAAATTGAAAGTTTAATAATTCGTTCAGAGGTAGAGGCAATTTTTTATTCAAAAAAATATGATGATGTTATGGCTAAAATTCAAGAAAAAGGAAATACAAATTTGCGTTATTATATTTCTATGGATATAAAGGAAAATGAAGAAAATGTTTATTCTATGGAAAAACTTATAAAAGAAGGAAAGGAATTACTAGAAAAAGGAAATAGAGAATTTTTAGATGCTAAAATAAATCCAGAAGAAATGCAAATTATGTTATTTACATCTGGAACAACATCAATGTCAAAAGCTGTAAAGTTATCACATAAAAATATAGTAAGTAATTTAATGGATATAACATCTGTGATTAAGTTACATGAAAAAGATGTAATGTTATCGTTTTTACCTTTACATCATACGTTTGAATCAACAGTGGGATTTTTGTATCCAATATCAAAAGGGTGCAAGATTACATTTTGCGATGGAATTAGACATATTGCAGAAAATATAAAAGAATATAAAATAACAGCCATGATTTCCGTGCCTGCTCTTTATGAAGGAATATATAAACAAGTTGTAAAGGCTATAAAAAAACAAGGAAAATGGGAAAAAGTACAAAAAGGTATAAAAATTAGTAATACTTTAAGAAAAATAGGAATTGATATTAGAGCAAAATTGTTTAAAGAAATACATCAATCTTTGGGTGAAGATTTAAGATTAATGGTAGCAGGTGGAGCAGCATTAGATCCAGAAATAGAAAAAGGTTATACAGATTTAGGATTTTGTGTATATCAGGGTTATGGGTTGACAGAAACATCACCAGTTATAGCAGCAGAAGATGATAAATATAGAAGATTAGGATCAATAGGAAAGGCATTTCCAAGTGTTGATGTGAAAATATTTGAACCAAATGAAGATGGTATAGGGGAATTAATAGCAAAGGCACCATCTGTAATGTTAGGTTATTACAATAATGAAGAAGCTACAAAGGAAGCTATTGATGAACAAGGTTGGTTCCATACAGGTGATTTGGCAAAAATAGATAAAGATGGATATATTTTTATAACAGGAAGAAAAAAATATGTAATAGTATTGCAAAATGGAAAAAATATTTTTCCAGAAGAATTAGAGGCACTTATAAATAAAATTGAAGGAGTTAAGGAAAGTTTTGTTTATGGTAGACCTGATGGAAGTGGGGATTATAAAATTTGTGCTAAAATTGTTTATGATAAAGATATAGTAAAAGAAATTTATAATGTTGAAAATGTAGAAGATATAAAAGAAACAATTTGGCAAGAAGTTAAAAAGATGAATAAGGAAATGCCTGCATATAAATATGTAAGAGATATTGTTGTAACAGACAAAGAGCTTATTAAAACAACAACTCAAAAAATAAAGAGACATGAAGAAATGAAAACGGTAATATAATTTGTATAATAATAAACGGAGTTTAAAGTGTTGAGATAAAGGTAAATACTATTAAAGTCCGTTTTTATAGTTTACATGATGTAACATTTTTGTAATATTACTGTAATAAAAATGTAAACAAAAAAGTCTTTTAGGTACTTGTAGTTTTTTGTAAATTCATGTATAATAAATGTTGTAAGAATAATAAGCGTTTAAGCGTAGGATGAAGGAGGTTGTTTACATTGTCTAGATCTGGCATAGTAAACGTGAGTATGGTAATCACGGAAGAAAAAATTTTATCAAATATAGATAAAGTTCAAAAATTAATAAATCCAAACAGTAAAAAACAAATAGTACAATTAGAAGAAGATACATATTTTAAAGACTTAGTAGAATCAATAAAAACATATTTAAACGAATATCCTAAAAAGAAGAATTTTCCAAGCAGTGTATACAATGCTGCTTACGGACTAGTTGAATATGCAACAAATCAATTTGAAGAAAATACAAAGAAAATAGAAGAATTAATTAGACAAAGAGAACAAAATATAGCTTTAGCTGGACAATTAAAAGAACTGATAGAAACTGTTCAAAATAAAGAAGAAGATTGGAAAGAGCAAGTAAAAGAGGCAGAAGATACTTTTTCAGAAGATATTACAGAAACTTTAATGGTTTTAGGAAAAACAAAAACAGAAACTTCTCAAAATTATCAAGATGCAATGAAATTATTACATGCACGTGTTAATAATTTAGAATCAAATTTGCATATTGAAATAGATATGGAAAGAATAGAAGATAGATCAAAAGCTCTAAGTTATATAGGAATAGAAGTGGCAGATGCTTTAAAATCAATTCCTACACCAGTTGATATAACAGAGCAAGAAACAGTAGTAGAGCAAACAGAAAATGTTGAACAAGTTGAACAAATAGAAGAAATTCAAGAACAACCAGTTGAAAAAATAAAAACTGCTAAGACTAAAAAATCTAAAAAGGCAGAAAATGTACAAAAGATTGAAGAAAATACACAAGAACAAACAGAAAATGTTGAACAACAAGCTGAACAAGTTCAAGTTATTGAAGAACAACAAGTTGAAAAAACTAAAAAACCTTCTTTATGGCAAAGATTTAAAAATAGTAAATTTGTTAGAACTATTAAATATGTAATGAAAATTAGAGTAGTTTTAGATTATCCAGCTTTACCAGAGGGTAGAGGAGAAAATAATTAATATATATAAATGTGAATAGCCACTAGTATTAGTAAAGAACTAATATTAGTGGTATTTGTTTAGAAAAGTCTTTTGAGTTTTTATAATATTAATAAAATGATGAGATGTTTTCTAATATGGAAATCTTTCGTATAAATATTTGATAATATCATCTGCATTATGTTCGGTTACATGTAAATAGATGTCTTTGTCTAAGGAAATCCACATGTTTAAAGAATAGTTGTCAATATTGTCTATATATGTTCCGATTATTTCTGCCATTTCTACTGGATTGGCATATTGTTTATTCCATTTTAATGCAGTGTTTAATTCTAAGTTTGTGTTGTAGAAATGGCTTAAAAATTTATTGACTTCTCCTGGTTTTTCACTAAATAAGTTGACAGTAATCATATTATATACTCCCATTATTTTTCTTTTTTATAGTATGTCCAATATGAAGAAAAATATAACAAAAAATAACCATACACAGAAAATTTATGAAATAAATTTTTTGTGTATGGACAAAGACGTGGACTTTAAAATGTTTTAAATGAGAGCAAATGTTATTAATGTTTGCATCTTTGTTCGTGATGTTTTATATGTTATTGCTGGATATTGTTATTATTTTTGTATTGAAATAATACAGAAGGTCGATGACCTTTACCGGTTAACATTTTATCGGTTTTTTCAACTTTGTTTGCAATAATTCTTCTAAATGCGGGAGCTAATAATTTTTCTCCTAGAATTACTTCATAAACGTCTTGAAGTTCACCTAGTGTAAAATATTTAGGCATCATATTAAATACAATATCAGTATAATTTATTTTATTTCGTAGTCTTTCAATTCCTGTTAATATTACTTTTGGGTGATCAAAGGCAATATTTTCATTTTTCAAGATTGAAAAAGAGTACTGATTAGTGGTTTTTTGTATTATATTTTTTTGGATTGAAAAATTTATTGTTTCGTTACCATTATTTAAAGTGATGTTTACAATATTATTTACTTCTGTAAATTCAGTAATATCAAACCATGATGCATTTTGACTAATGTTATTTTCTAATTTGTTTTTGTCAACTAGTGACATATATGCGGTTGAAACAACACGTGTTCTTGGATCTCTTTTTATATCATCAAAAGTATATAGCTGTTCTAAATATATGTTGGATAAATTAGTTTCCTTTTTTAGAATTCTTTTTGCACATTCATCAAGAGTTTCATTTTTTGGATTTACAAATCCACCTGGTAAACACCATTTGCCTTTAAATGGAAAATCATCTCTTTTGACAAGTAAAATACTAATCATTTTTGTACTTGTTTTTCTATAATTTATTGAATCTTTGCTTGATACACTAATTAATAATATGTCAGATGTCATGCTAAGTCTGTCAAATTTTGTTATGTCATAGTTTTCTAAAAATTCTTTTTCATTATTATATTCTTTCATAGTAATTTTCATTCCTTTCTTGTTTTGTTCAAAGGCGTATATAGTATTTTTTTGAATTTGTTTCTTTTTATAAATACTTATTAGCATTATATAAAAAACAAAAGAATTGGTCAAGTTTTAAAGAAAAAAGAATGTGTTAATTATAATTTTTATTTTTAATTTTTAGAAAAATACTTGACAAATATAAATGTTTTTATTAGAATGTTAATATCAAAATATAAATAACAATGAAATCAAAAGGAAGTGTTGTATATGGAAAAGAAAGAAAAGATAAGATTAAAGCCTTCTCAAAATAGCATTTGTGGAAGTAGTTATAATTTGCTAAATGTTAAATTATTAAATGGTTGTAATGGAAAATGTGAATTTTGTATTGCTGCTGGTACACCAGTAAAAAAATCAGCAGATGCACAAAGATTTATTGATACTGCTAATTCAATGACGAAATTTTCAAAGGTTGATATTTTAGGTGGAGAGCCAACTTTATATCCTAACTTACTTGAGATATTAAAAGGAATTAGACCATATAAAGATGATATAGGTATAATTAGTAATGGTTCTAATTTGAAAAGGATTAAAGAGTGTCTACCATATTTGGATACAGTGACTTTAAGTATTCATTCTTTTGATTATAGTAAAAATTCAACAGGTATATGTATTAATGAAGAAGAATTGAGAGATTTGAATAAGAACAAAGGAAATGTTGAAACTATATCAACTGTTGTTATTACAAAAGAAACGGTTTCTAATTTAGAAGAAATAAAGGATTATGCTAAAAAAGCTAAAGAATTAGGTTTTTCAGCAATTAAATTGATGGAATTAGTTACATCAAATGAGAATATTGATTTTATTGATTTACAGGATTTATTGATAAAATTTGGTATTCATCAAAAAAATGCTACATTAAAAGGTTGTTTTTTTGAATTACCAGAGTTATCAGAGTATTTAGGAATAAAAACTTATATAAAATTATGTTGTCCATTTAATAATGTATTTAAAGCAAAAAGTTTTGGAATACCAGATATTGAATATCAACATGATTATATGAATGTTATTCAACCAGATTGTTCAGTAACTGATAGTTGGATATATGATTTATTTGATAATAAAATTTTGAATGGAGATGATGTAAATGTCAATTACCTTAAGAAGTAAGGAAAATTATTGTATGGGAAGAATGGGGCCAAGATTATGTATTCAAACTACTACAGCTTGTAATGGAAAATGTTATTTTTGTGTGGGGAGATTTAATAAACCATCTAAGACTAATGTGGATGAAATTATAAAAAGTGCTATAAAATTAGATAAATATTTGGATGTTCTTTTGTTAGGTGGAGAATCAACCTTGTTTCCAGATGATTTAGTTAAAATTATTGATTCTATTGCACCATATAAAAGGAAGATTACAGTTAATACTAATGGTTATAATTTGAAGTGTTTATTACCAGTTATAACAAAATTGGATAAAGTAATTGTTTCTGTTATGGGAGATGAAAAAGTAAATAATGAAATAGTTGGAGTTATACCAGAATTAGATCAAATAAAAGAATTTCATAGATTAAATCCGAGCCTTAAGTTAAGAGTTAATTGTGTTGTTAATAAAAAGGGGATTGATTCATTTGATAAAATGGAAAAATTTGCTTTGGAGATGAAGAAAATAGGGTTTACATCAATAAAATTTTCAGAAATGTCAACAGATGATTGTAATGATCCTAATTTTGTTGATTTGCAAAATCTATTGAAACCATATTGTAGTGATCTTCATCAAGGTGATACTTTACAACATGGTTGTTATTTAGAACCAGAATCACTTAGAAAAAGATTTGGAATAAAAACTATTTTGAATTTAACTTGTAATTTGAAAACACCAATTAAGCAGCCACAATTTCAGTCATTAAGTTATGAGCCAGTGTGTTTTGATAGTGTATATATATCACCTGATGGGAGTATTCATAAAAGGATAGAGGCTTCACAGGATTTGGCAAATGATAGAGGAGCTTGTTAATAACATTTAATTTATATAATATAAAAAAATCGTCTGTTTAGACGATTTTTTTGGTGCTCCCTCAAGGATTCGAACCTTGGACCCACCGGTTATGAGCCGGTTGCTCTGACCAACTGAGCTAAGGGAGCGTTAAGACATATTATCCTTAACACAAGTCATAGTATACAGTATTTTTATAAACTTGTCAATAGAAATTTTGAAAAAAATTAAATTTCTTACTCAGGAGAGTTTTATGTTGTTATTTTTATGATATTTTAAGAGGAAAAAATTTTTTATAAAAATTTTAAAAGATAATGCAGAAAAACGAAAAATGTGATAAAATTTAAAAGTATCAATTATAGAATCCTTTAAATGTAAAATTATTTAGAAAGGGAAAACAGATTTTAATAGTAATATTTTGCTATTTAGTAAACAAATATAATAGGAGGGCTTATTATGAGTAAAGTGGATTTTTGTGTTCACAGATACTGTCGGCAAAGTGAAGTAGCAGGATCAAGTTTCTTTTATTCTGTTCATTGGCCAGATGGTGAAAATGTGAGATTTTTTTTGGATGCTGGAGCATTCCAAGGTGTAAATAATTCTTACCTAAATGGATATTTTCCTTTTAAAGCAGAAAAATTATCTTTTGGAATAGTTACACATGTACATTTTGACCATGTGGGTTTGTTACCAGTAATTGTGCGGCAAGGTTTTAAAGGTAAAATTTATTCTAGCTATGGAACAGTAAATCTTTTAGATGTGGCTTTAGCTGATACGGTAAAAATTGAAGATAAACAATTAGGAAGAACAATAGCTACAGCTGAAGAAGTTGAGGAGACACTTGAAAAGACAGTTGGCTGTGCATATAGAAAAATAATAAAACCACATAAAAATATTAAGATTATCTTTTTTGAAAATGGTCATTTAATAGGTGCAGCAGTTATATTAATAATTATTTCTTGTCCAGGTAGAGAAGATATTACAATTTTACATACAGGAGATTATAAAGATAAAAATTTATTTTTTGATGTTGATGCTATACCTGAAAATATCAAAAATATGAAAATATCTTCTTTTGTAACTGAATCAACTTATGGAAATGTAGATTCTACAAATTCAAAGTTTGATGAATGTTTAGTAGAAAACACAGTATGGGCCATAAAAAGAGGAATGACTGTGTTATATCCTACTTTTGCATTGGGTAGACACCAGGAAGTATTGTATAAAATTAAACAAATTAAAGAAAAGGAGTTAATACCAAAGGAAACTCTTGTGGTTGTAGATGGTAAAGCTTCACAAATATATAATACTAGGTTCCAATATTCAGATTTGGGAATAAAGCTAGAGATGAAAAAATTTATGCCTAAATATTGTAAATGTATACCACGTGATCTTACAAAAAAATTTGTTAGAAATGAGATTATTAAAAACAATGATCCGAAAATTATTGTTGCTCCAGGTGGAATGTGTGATTATGGAGCAGCAAGTGTGTATACTAAAAAATTTATTTCTGATCAGAATGTAATGATACATGGAGTAGGATATGCGGCACCAAATTCAGTAATGTACAAATTATTAAATACATTGCAGGGAGAAACTGTTAGTTGTTATGGAGATACATATATCAAAAAATGTATGACCAAAATAACTGCTGAAGTAACATCTCATGGACCAAGGGATATTTTATTAAGATTTATTAATGATTTTCCAAATACTATGTCAGTGTCTATTAATCATGGAGGATTGATTACTCAAAAATGGTTTAGAAAAAGTGTTTTGGAAAATACAAAGTTATTAGAAAATCAAGTTGATATATGTTCACCAGAAAAAGGAGTGGTAATAGAAGCTGAAGGAATAACAGGGACATTTAACACAAAATTTGCTACAAGTTGTTAAAAATATTTGTTTAAAATAACTAAAGAAAATATTAAAAATATTTAATACGAAAACCAGAGCTTATAATTTATAAGCTCTGGTTTATGTTATGTTTTAGAATTTAAAATAATTTTAAAATTTCCTTTACGAATGGGCTACGAACAGATTCTTCTTCTTCAAATCCAATTTGATAGCAGAAAGATTTACCTTTTAACAGTTCAGATGCATAAGTGAGGCCATTGTATCTTTCATTTAACCCTTTGGCGTCTGTCTGTGAAGGATCTCCTGATAAAATGATTTTTGATCCTTTTCCTATTCTTGTCAGAAGAGTTTTCATTTCTTCTGGGCGAATGTTTTGAGCTTCATCTACAATGTAATAGGCGTTTGTAAAGGTTCTGCCTCTTAATAAGTCAAGAGAGATAATTCTGAAAACTCCATCATCCATAATATCTCTTAATACATCAGGTTTTAAAGAAGATTGTGTTGTTGATGCAGAAGGATTAGTGCTAATAAGTTCATGGTTATTATTTTTTCTTTTCTGCTTTTTTTCGTCTTCACTTTGAGTTCTTGTACTGCTTTTATACTTGAAATATTTGTTAAAGTTTAATATTTCATTGGCGTTGTCAAGGATACCTGCTGTATATGGGTTCAATTTTTCTTCAAGAGAGCCTTTTACAGCTCCGATTTTTCGAACCTTTTCATCAAGCATTGGTGCAGAGACTAATACTCTGTTATATAATGCAGAATTGTTGTTCCAACTTAACTTTTTGGTTTGTGCAAATCCAGCTACTAATGAGCAAAAGGTTTTCCCTGTTCCTGCGGCACCTTTTACTATAACAATAGGAATTGTTGAAGGTGAGGCTGTTAGAGCATGAAGTAAAAATGATTGGGATTTATTAAGAGGTTTAAATCCGTGTGTTAAGTTAATAGCAGAATCATATAACATTGAAACTTGTGTTCCATTGTAAATACCTAAAGCTGAGTGACCATAATAGTCACGTAAAGTGATAAAGGTATTTAATGGTATTTCGGCAGTTGATAATTTCAAGTCAGATAGGTTACATTTTTTCTTATCATAGAACTTATTAATAATATCAGGGGTGACTTCAAGAGTGATTTGTCCTGAGTACTGTTCTTCAAGAACAGGGAAGAGCCGGAATTTAGGTTCTTCAGCTTTGATTTTAAGGTAATCAGCTCTTAAACGTGTGGAATCACTCATTGAGATAAGAATAACATTATCAATATTGTCAGGTTTATTTTCCTGCAGATATTTGCATAATGCAAATCTTCTTTTATCATAGTTGGAAAGATTTGAAAATGGTAAATCTACTGCTTTTTTATTTCTGTAATTGTGCTCTTTAGGTGCATCAAGTGCTACTTTAAGAAGACTGCCATTTCTTTGAGTAAATCCTTCGTTGATTAATTTGTTAATTCCGATTTCTCTGAGCATTTTTAATACTGCTTTTGCGTTTTTTGTTTCTTCTGGATAACCTTCGTAAGTTTCCAATTCTTCTATTGTTGCCATTGGAATTATTACAGTGTTGTCACTGTCAAACTGTTCGGTTGCATTTGCAATAAGTAGTGCTTCCATTCCTAAAACAAATTCTTTTGCCATATTGTAATCTCCTTTCATAATGTGTGAATTTGTTTACTTGTAACATAACAAATTTTGCCTATTTATAAAATGATACAAATAGTAGAAAATTTATTAAAGATATTTTATCATAATTATGTAAATAATTCAATAATTAAAGTAAAATAAAGAAATTTATAATAATACATTAATAAAATACTGAAAAAAACTTGAAAAAAAGGCAAAAACAATGTAAAATAGTAAGAAGTAAAAAAGAAGGAGACGAAAAAATGTATTTAATAGTAGGATTAGGAAATCCTGAGGAAGAATATGCAAAAACAAGGCATAATATGGGATTTGATGCTATAAATAAATTATCACAAAAATATAATATAGATGTAAATAAAAAGAAATTTAAGGGGTTATATGGTACTGGAGTAATAGAAGGAAAAAAGGTTATATTGTTAAAACCTCAAACATATATGAATTCAAGTGGTGATAGCATAATAGAAGTGATGGATTATTATGGAATAGAAACTCATGAATTAATAGTTATTTATGATGATATGGATATAGAAAAAGGAATTATGAAAATAAGAAAAAAAGGAGGACCTGGTTCTCACAATGGTATGAAATCTGTAGTTGAAAATTTGCAGACAACTGATTTTGCTAGAATAAGAATAGGGATAGGTCGTCCAGAACATTCAAATGATAAAATAAATTTTGTGATAGGGAAAATTCCAGAAGAAGAACAAAAAATATTGGAAACTGGAGTTCAAAAGGCTGCTGAGGCAATACCAGTGATTATTACAGATGGTATAGATAATGCAATGAATAAATGTAA
This sequence comes from Clostridium sp. 27_14, assembly GCA_001916035.1. Classification (GTDB taxonomy): domain Bacteria; phylum Bacillota; class Clostridia; order TANB77; family CAG-508; genus CAG-269. The sequence continues at coordinate 69,083 of MNRQ01000022.1, forward strand.
TTAATTTACTAATAGAAAGGACAAGTAGGATGTTAGAGATATTTATAGATAAGCAAGAAAAACAAGAAAAGGTTGCTCTAGTGGAAAATGGTAATCTTGTAGAATATTATGAAGAAGATGAAAATACTGATAGAAAAGAAGGAAATATATATATAGGAACAGTAAAAGATATTATTCCTGGGATGCAATCAGCATTTGTAGATATAGGAACAGAGAAAAATGGTTTTATTCATTTAAAAGATATTTTACCAAAAATAGATGAAAGAAAAGAAAGTTTAGAACCTAATATAGAAATAGGAAAGGTAATAAAGCCAAATCAAAAATTATTAGTGCAAATCAAAAAAGATAGTAATGATAAAAAAGGAGCTAGAGTTTCAACACATATAAATTTACCAGGAAAATATATAGTACTTATGCCAAATACTAGTTTTATTACAGTATCACAAAAAATTGAAGATAAAGCTGAACAAGAAAGATTGATAAATTTAGTTAAAAAATATATAGGCAAAGAAAATGGGGCAATTATAAGAACATCTGCTGTAAAAAAAGAGAAAGAATTAATACATGATATTGAGGATTTGGAAAGAAAGTGGAAAAAAATAAGAGAAAAGTATGAGCAAGTGGTAAAACAAAATAACAAAGAAAGTTTGATTTATGAAGCAGAAAATATATTAGAAAAAATGATAATTGATTTGTCAAATGAAAAAATAGAAAATATAGTGACAAATGATGAAAAACAATATGCACAATTATTAGATGAGAAAAGTAAATCAGATGAGCTTGTTAATACTAAAATTATTTTGGAAAATAAAGATGTTTTAGATATATATGACATAAAAAAACAACTTGAGAAATTACCTAATCGTAAAATATGGTTAAAATGTGGTGGATTTATAACAATTGATAAAACTGAGGCATTGACAGCAATTGATGTAAATACAGGAAAATATACAGGAAATAGAAATTTAGAACAAACATTATATAAGGTAAATGAAGAAGCAACAGTAGAGATTGCAAAACAACTAAGATTAAGAGATATTGGTGGAATTATAATTATTGATTACATAGACATGAAAAAACAAGAAAATAAAGACAAGATACAAAAGTTATTAGAGGAAAGATTAAAGTTTGATAGAGCAAAAACACAAGTGGAAGGTTTTACAAAATTAGATTTAATGGAAATGACTAGAAAACATATTTGTAGTCATAAAGATAGAAAGGAAAATATTTAATGAATGTAGGGTTTGTATCGTTAGGTTGTAGTAAAAATTTAATAGACACAGAAGTTACGGTTGGGCTTTTTAAAGATCATCATTATGCAATAGTAAATGATCCGGCAAAAGCAGATATAATAGTTGTAAATACATGTGGTTTTATAGATTCAGCCAAAGAAGAAGCAATAAATACAATATTAGAGATGGCAGAATATAAAAAACAAAGATGTAGATATTTAATAGCAATGGGATGTTTAGTGCAAAGGTATTATGAAGATTTGAAAAAGAGTTTACCAGAGGTTGATTTGTTTATTAAATTGGAAAATTATGATAATTTGTGGCAGGCTATTGAAGATATGTTAAAAATGGATGTTCAAATACAACCTAAAAATAAAACAAATTTGAAAATATCAGAAATTACGCAATTACCAATGCTTGAACAAGAAGAATATATGGAAAGAGTTGTAACAACAGGTCAAAATTATGCGTATTTAAAAATAGGTGAGGGCTGTAGCAATTTTTGTACATATTGTGCTATACCATATATAAGAGGGAAATTTATAAGTAGAAAAATAGAAGATATTTTAGAAGAAGCTAAAATGTTGGCAAGTAAAGGAATTAAGGAATTAATTGTAATAGCACAAGATACTACTAAATACGGTATAGATATTTATGGAGAACCTAAATTAGTAGACTTGTTGCAAGAATTATCTAAAATAAATGGTATAGAATGGATTCGCTTTTTGTATTCATATCCAGAAGGGATTTCAGATGAATTAATAGATTTAGTTGCTGAAAATAATAAAATAGCAAAATATTTTGATATTCCGATTCAACATATTTCTGATAACATTTTGAAGAAAATGAATAGAAAAACAAGTAAGAATGATATACAAAATTTATTGAAAAAGATACGTGCTAAGATTCCAGATGTTGTTTTAAGGACAAGTTTAATTGTTGGTTTTCCTGGTGAGACTGAGAATGATTTTTCTGAATTATTGGATTTTATTAAAGAAACTAAATTTGATAAGTTGGGTGCTTTTATGTATTCTAAGGAAGAGGGAACTCCTGCTGCTAAACTAGATAATCAGATTCATGGTAATACAAAAAAGGCTAGATATAATAGACTTATGAAGATACAACAGGATATTTCTAAAGAAAACTTAGAGAAAAGAGTAGGCAGAGTTTGTAGAGTTTTGATTGAGAATGTGTCTTTTGATAGAAAATTTTTTGTTGGTAGAACTATGCAGGATGCTCCTGATATTGACGGGGTTGTGTTTATTAAGAATTCTGGTGATTTGGATTTGGTGGATAAGTTTGTTTTATGCAGAATTACAGATATTAGTAATAGCTATGATTTTATTGCTTCGCTTGAAAAATAATTACAATTTTGGAGGATAAAATGGATGAGAATAAGTTTTTAGAGAAAATGAGATTATTGAAGTTACAAGAAACCATAAGAATTGTTGAGAGTAAAGTAGGATTGCAGGCTGATAAAAGAGAATGGGAACAGGCTTTGTCAGAAAATAAGGTTTCTAATGTGAAATATATGGGAAAAACTGAAATAGACGGTAAATGGCAAGACATATATATGGTGGTTGAGCAATTTCAAAAAGAAATTAATGGAAAAGTTAATATTGTTGATGTTGAAAAATATGTAACAGAAAATTTAGAATATATTGCAGGAGATAATAAACAAGATGGATATTCTCAAATATTTTTGTCAGAAAAATATTCAAATCAAAAAGAATTATTAGAACAACTTCAAAATATGGATGAAAATGGAATATTAGATTTAAGTGATTTAGAAAATCAAAGAATTGAAAATATTGCTAAAGAATTGAATATTGAACCTGAAGATATATATAGTATAGATGAAATTGATTTAGAACAATTAATTGATGAAAAGTATAGTGAATTGAATAGTGAAAGAGAGAATCAAGAAGAGTTGCTAGAAAAAGGTTCGAGTGCTAAAAAAGGTATAGGTGTTGCAGATGGGGAAAAAGATGATAGAGTAAAACTTTCAGAAAAACAATTAGATGGATTGCAAATAAAAGAAGAAACATCTTTAAGTCAAGATATAAAAGGTGTTACATTAAGTGAAAAGCTTGGATTGCAAAAAAATGGTATTTATGATGCAAAAAAATTAGCAAGAATATCAATATCTGGGCCAAGAGGAGATGCATATGTAGCTATTCATTCTGATGGAACAGCTACAGTTTTAGGTGAAGATATTTTGGAACCTGATAGTAGAATGGGAACATCACAAACAGGTACAGGTATGGCAATAAATAATGATGGAACTGTTAATCAAGAGGCTGTAACATCAAGCTATAGAATTGTTAATGGTAATGGAAATGAGTATTTGCGTGCAAGTTATGATGAATCATTAGGTAAAGAGATTAAATATAGTATGTTTTCTCCAGAAAAAATGGAATATTTAGATGTGGAGTTAGAAACTCAAAGAACCAGACCACAAGATAGTGCAGTTAGGCAGTTTATGAAAGATAGAGGTGCTGGTATAAGAGAGGCAGAACATGTTTTAGATAGAGGTGAAGAGCATCAGATTTATGGAGAGATGGAAGAAGATTCTGAACATAAATTAAATATAAAAGATGTTGATAATAATAAAAATAATGATACTCATGAACATGATGATTTAATAGATGAAAATGGAGAAATAAAAGTTGAATTAGAAGATTATATACCAAATACTGATATTACGTGGGAACAGTTTGCTTCTATGTGTGGCTATAGAGGTGAAGATAGATTAGAAATGGCTGTTCAAAAATTTAATGAGGAAAAAGAAAAAAATCTTGATGCAAGTAACCAGGAACTTATAGATTATATTGAAGAACAGGAAAATGAACAATATAGAGGTAATGAACGAATAAGATAAATGGATATTAGAAAGGAAGTTTTTTTATGAAAAGAATACTAACAGGAGATAGACCTACAGGTAGATTACATATAGGACATTATTTTGGATCATTGAAAAAAAGGGTAGAAATGCAAAATAGTGGAGAATATGATATGTTTATATTAATTGCAGATGTACAGGCTTTAACAGATAATTTTAATAATCCAGAAAAAGTAAGAAAAAATGTAAGAGAATTGGCAATGGATTATTTATCATGTGGTATAGATCCAGAAAAAACAACTATTTATGTGCAATCAATGATACCTGAAACAGCAGAATTGACGGTATATTATTCAAATTTAGTAACGATTGCAAGATTACAAAGAAATCCTACAGTAAAAACTGAGATTGCACAAAAAAAAGATTTATTTGGTGAAAGTGTTACTTATGGATTTTTAGGGTATCCTGTAAGTCAGGCTGCTGATATTACAACTTTTAACGGTGAATTAGTGCCAGCAGGTGAGGACCAGGAACCATTAATTGAACAATGTAGGGAAATAGTTAGAAAGTTTAATAGTATTTATGGTGATGTATTGGTGGAACCAAAGATTGTTTTATCTGAAGGAAAAAGAATTAAAGGTTTAGATGGAAATGAAAAAATGGGAAAATCTTTAGGTAATGCTATTTATTTATCAGATACAGAAGAAGAAATTACAAGAAAGGTTATGAGTGCAGTAACAGATCCAAATCGTATAAAAAAAGATGATTTAGGTAATCCTGATATATGTATGGTTTCATATTATCATAAATTATTTACAAGTTCAAAAGATGTAAAAGTGGTCTGTGAGGAATGTAGAGCTGGAAAAAGAGGTTGTGTTGCTTGTAAAAAACAACTTGCTAAAAATATTATTGATTACTTAGCTCCAATTAGAGAAAAGAGAAAATATTATGAAGAACACCCTGAATTAGTTGATAAAATTTTAAAAGAAGGTACAGAAAAAGCTAGAAAAGTTGCCAAAGAAACTATGAGAGATGTTAAAAAGGCTATGAAATTAGATTATTTTGAATAGTAAAAATATTAGTTTGAAAGGAAGGTGGTAAAATGTTTACTGATTATACAAAAATAATAATAAAATCAGGTGATGGTGGAAATGGAGTAGCAACTTTTCGCCGTGAAAAATATGTGGCAGCAGGAGGCCCAGACGGTGGAGATGGCGGAAGAGGTGGAGATATTTATTTCCAAGTTGATAAAGATAAAAATACACTTATTGATTTTAGATATAATAAAAAATTTAAAGCTGGTAATGGTGAAAATGGAAGTGGAAGTAGATGCAATGGCAAATATGGAGAAGATTTGTATATAAATGTACCAATAGGAACTATTGTTAAAGATGCTGAAACTGGAAAAATAATAGCTGATTTATCTCATCCAGAGCAAAAAGAATTAGTACTAAAAGGAGGTAGAGGAGGCAGAGGAAATTCACATTTTGCTACATCAACTAGACAAGCTCCTAGATTTTCAGAAGATGGAGACAAGGGAGAAGAAAAAGAAATAATATTAGAGTTAAAATTATTGGCAGATGTTGGTTTATTAGGATTTCCAAATGTAGGTAAATCTACATTTTTGTCAAAAGTTACAGATGCAAGACCTAAAATTGCAAATTATCATTTTACAACATTAGAACCTAATTTAGGTGTTGTAAAGACTAAAGGTGGAGATGGTTTTGTAATAGCAGATATACCTGGAATTATTGAAGGTGCTAGTGAAGGTGTTGGTCTTGGTATTCAATTTTTAAGACATGTTGAAAGAACAAGATTATTATTACACTTTATAGATGTGTCTGGTCAAGAAGGAAGAAAACCTGTACAAGATTTTAGAACAATAAATTCTGAATTAAAAAAATATAGTGAAAAATTAGCTACGAGAAAACAAATTATTGTTGCTACTAAAATTGATGTTAAAAATGAAGAATGTTATCAAGAATTAAAAGATTTAGCAGAAAAAGAAAATTTAGAATTTTATCAAATTTCTTCAGCAACAGGTGATGGAGTTCAAGAATTAATAGATCATGTTGCAAATGTTTTGAAAACATTACCTAAGGAAGAATTAGTACAAGTTGAAGAAAAAATGGTTTATACTCTTCCTGATAAAGAACAACAATGGGAAGCTAGAAGAGAGGGCAATGTTTTTTATGTTACTGGTAGAGCTGTTGATAGATTGATGGGTAGAATAAACATTGAAGATAATGAATCTATGTATTATTTCCATAAATGTTTGAGGAATATGGGAATTGATGCTAAGTTGAGGAGCCTAGGAATTTGCGATGGTGATACTGTTTTTATTTCTGATTGGGAATTAGAATGGGAGGATTAAGGAATAGTATATTATAATGGTATAATTTATTGAATTAAAGATTTATGTATGGTTAATAAAAGACACATATAAATAAACTTAGAATAGCAAGTTTATTTATATGTGTCTTTATGTATCTTCTTTTAAAATATTTCTAATAATTTTGTATAGGTATGGTTTGTATTCTTCAATAGAAACAGGAATGTTGTATATTATTGAATTAAAACAAGTTGTGCCTGCGAGTTCTATAATAGTAAATAAAGTCATTTCTGGGTTAGAGTAATTGCGATTATTTTCATGAGCTTTTTTGGTAAAGAAATCTATTAAACTTTCATTTTTACTGTCTGGTGAAGGTATATTAGTTAAGGCAGTATTGAAAATTCCACCAGATAAATCTTTGGACATAAATTTTAATAAAATTTTATCATTTGTTAAAGAATCTATAACATGATTAATAATAAAAATAACTTGGTCGTCAAAATTATCAATATATACTTTGTTTAATGCAGAAATTGCATCAGAAAAAAGTTTTTTAGAAGTTTTTTCAATTAATTTGTTTCTAATGTCATATTTGTCTTTAAAATATAAATAAAAAGTGCCTTTTCCAACTCCAGCGTCATCAACGATATTTTGGATAGATGTGTCTTTTAATCCATTTTTTGTGAATAAGTTATATGCTGAATCAAATAGTTTGTTTATTTTTTCACGTTTATTTTCTTGTGCTTTATACATAAATATCACCTCATATTCATAATATATTATTGCATAAAAATGACTTAAAGTCAATATCAAGTTGAAAATTATAAAAAAAGCAAATAATTTTAACAAAAATATTGACTATTGGTCAGAAAAATAATATAATAGGAAAAGATAGAAAAAATGTTGTATAGTTATTTGATAATTACTTATTACTTTTTGCAATTATTGTAGCTATATTAAACATTGTTAATAAATAGAAAGGATTGTGATAAAAGTGCAAAAATTTGGAGAATTTATAGTAAATCACAGAAGATTAATTATCATAATTTGTTTATTATTATTAATTCCTTCAATAATAGGAATCAAAGCTACAAAAATAAATTATGATATTTTATCATATTTGCCAGATACGGTAGATACGGTAAAAGGTCAAAATATACTAACAGATGAATTTGGAGTGGGCTCTTATTCTATTGTTATAATTGATAACAAAATGAAGGATAAAGATATTCTAAAAATGGAGGATAAAATAAAGGAAATAGATGCAGTTGATAAAGTAATTAGTAAATCAGATATTTTAGGTACATCTATTCCAGAAGAAATGTTACCAGATGATGTTAAAGAAGCTATAAATAAAGATGGTACAATACCAATTTTAGTAACTTTTAAAACAGGTATGGCAGCAGGTGAAACTTTAGATGCAATTGATGATTTGAGAGATATTGTTGGTGATAGTTGCAAAGTTAGTGGTATTTCTGCTACTTCAGATGATATAAGAATTCTACTAGATCAAGAAATGTCAGTTTATGTTGTAGTAGCTTCAATATTTTGTATTATAGTTTTGATGATTGCTTTGGATTCTTATGGTGTTCCTTTAATTATTTTGGGAGGTATAGGAATTGCAATTTTGTATAATATGGGTACAAATATTGTTTTAGGTCAAATATCATATATAACTAAGGCTATTGCAACAGTTTTACAATTGGGCGTAACAATGGATTTCTCAATATTCTTGTATCATAGTTATCAAAGACAAAAAGAAATTTTAGGTGATAAAAATAAAGCAATGGCAACAGCTATTAAGGAGACTTTAGTTTCTATTGTTGGTAGTTCTACAACTACAATTGCTGGATTTTTAGCTTTATGTACAATGAGCTTAACTTTAGGTACAGATATTGGATTGGTTATGGCTAAAGGTGTTTTAATAGGTGTTATTACAACAGTTACATTATTACCATCTTTGTTATTGGCTTTTGATAAGGTTATAGAGAAGACTAAACATAAGGAACTTTTACCAGAATTTAAGAAGTTTACTAATTTTATAGTAAATCATTATAAAGCAATGATAGTAGTATTTTTATTGTTATTAGCTCCTGCTATATATGGAAATAATAATGTAAAAGTTTATTATAATTTGAATAAGTCTTTACCAGATACTTTGCAGAGTGTATCAGCAAATAAAGAATTACAAGAAAAATTTAATATGGTTTCAACTCAAATGGTGTTGGTAAATAAAGATATGAAGGCAGATATAGCTAAACAGATGATAAATGAGATTAAAGATTTGGATGGTGTTGATGGAGTTATAGGCTTACAAGAATTATTGGGTGATAATATTTCTAAAGAAATGATTCCAGATGATATATTGTCTATTTTTGAAAATGATAAATATCAATTATTAATTATTAATTCAACTTATGAAAATGCAACAGATGAATCAAATGCTTTGATTCAAAAGGTTAATGAAATTGTTAGCAAATATGATGAAAATGCTATTATGGCAGGTGAGGGACCTTTAATGAATGACTTGGTAAAAATTGCTGATCATGATTTTAATAGTGTTAATGTGACTTCTGCTGTAGTTATTTTTGTTATTATGATATTCGTGTTTAAGTCAATTTCGTTGCCAGTGATTTTGATTGCTGTTATTGAGTTTGCTATTTTTGCGAATATGTCTTTTACAAGTTATTTTGGTACTGTTATTCCGTTTATTGCTTCTATTGTTATTGGTACTATTCAACTTGGTGCTACTGTTGATTATGCTATTTTAATGACTAATAAGTATGTGAAAAATAGGAAGGATGGCTTGGTGCCTAAAGAGGCTATGAGGTTGTCTTTACAGGATTCTATTAAGTCTGTTATTGTTAGTGCTTTTTGTTTCTTTGCTGCGACTTGTGGAGTTAGCTTGTTCTCTAATATTGAGATGATTGGCTCTATTTGTACTCTTATTTCTAGGGGTGCTATTATTAGTATGGTGGTTGTGCTTACTATATTGCCTGCTTGTTTGATTCTTTGTGATAGGGTTATTTGCAAAACTACTAAGGGTCTTGTAAGAAAATAATTACAATTTTGACGTCGTTAAACTTCGTTTAGAATTTAATCAACGTACCTTTGTACGCCTCATAAATTCTAAACTTGTTTGCCTAGTCAAAATTTAATTCTTTCCTTACAAGAGAAAAGTGAAATAATTACAATTTTGACGTCGTTAAACTTCATTTAGAATTTAATCAACGTACCTTTATACGGCTTATAAATTCTAAAAAATAATTGAAAGGTTGTGAATGTAAATGAATAATAAAATAATTGCTAGTGGTGTAATTTTAACAATATTAGGTATGCAAACTTTACCAGTATTGGGTTATACAAAAGATGAAACAGTTTATACAAAAATGAGAAGTAATGGTGAAAGTTACCAAACAATAGTTAATAGTCATTTAAAAAATACTGATAATAGTGATGAAATAATAGATTCAAGTATTTTAACAGATATTGAAAATGTGAATGATGATAAAACTTTTTCAAAAGATGGTAATAAAATGGTTTGGAAAGCTAATAAGAATGACGTATATTATAAAGGTAATACTAATAAAGAATTGCCAGTTGATTGTAAAATAACTTATAAATTAGATGGAAATGAAATTTCAGCAGATGATGTTGCAGGAAAATCTGGAAAAGTTGAAATTGTAATTCAATATACAAATAAAGATGAGCATCAAGTTAATATTAATGGTAAAACAGAAAAAATGTATACACCTTTTGTTGTAATGTTAGGAACTATTATTGATAATACTAAGGCTAGTAATATAACAATATCTTCTGGAAAAGTTGTTGATAATGGTAAAAATACGATGGTTGTTGGTATGGCTTTACCAGGTATGAAACAAAATTTAGGATTAAATGATTCAGATACAGATATAGACATTCCAGAAAGTGTTACAATAACTTTAGAAACTACAGATTTTGAAATGGGTAATATTTATTCTTATGTAACTCCAAAAATTTTGGAAGATGCTGATGTTTCAAATTTGGATAAATTAGATGAATTATATAGTCAAATGAATTCTTTGCAAAATGCAAGTAACCAAATAGTTAGTGGTGCTACTACTTTAAATGATGGAGCTTCTACTTTAAATAATAAAACAAGTGAGTTTTCAAATGCAGTTAAAACTTATACACAAGGTGTTAATACTGTAAATGAAAATTATAAGAAGATAGATAGTGGTATTCAAACATTAGATGATGGTGTTTCTACATTAAAAAATGGTGCAAGTTCAATTAATAAAGGTGTTAGTGCACTAAGTGCTGGAATATCTAGTTTAAATAAAGGGGTTACACAAGGAAAGACACAGGCTGTTCAAACCTTAAAGACAAGTAAAGAATCTTTGATAAAAGGAATTGATCAATTAGTTCAAGGTAAAGATAAGGAAACTGCAGGAATTAAGCAAGTGGTAGAAAAAGGTAATGAAAGTTTAGGTACTGGAATTAAAAAAAGTGTAAATGGTAGTGTTGATAATGTAAAAAAAGGTATGAAACAAGTTTTAGATAATGAAAATTTACAATTTACAGATGCTCAAAAAGCTGCTATAAATAAAGTGTTAGCAAATATGGATACAACTAAAATTGATGCTGGTATAGATTCAGCTGTAAAACAAGCTACAGCTAAAGAAACTGAAACTATAGATAGTATTAATAATAGTAAAGATGGTGTAAAAGCAAATATGCAAAATATGAAAACACAAAGTGGAAATCAGTTTGACCAAGGAATATCAGCTATATCAAATGGATTTGATCAAATAGCAGAAGGTACAACTACATTACAAACTTCAGTAGATAAAGAATTGGCAACAGGTGCTAAACAATTGTACAATGGTACAGAAAACTTAAAACAAGGTAGTTCTACTTTAAAATCTGGTTCAGCACAAATAAAAGATGGTGTTAATACTTTATCAACATCAGGTGAACAATTATCACAAGCAAGTAGTCAATTATCAGAAGGTACTTCACAATTAGTTAGTGGAAGTTCTGAATTAAAGTCAGGTGTTGAACAATTTAATAAAGATGGTGTTAACAAATTGACTGATTTAGTTAATAATAAAGTAAAAGATTTTGAAGCAAGATTGGAAAAAATGCAAGATTTAGCTAATGAATATAATCAATTTTCTGGTAAAGAAGATAAAGCTCAAGGTACTGTTAAATTTATTATGATGACTGATAAGGTTGAGAAAAAAGAAAATGCAAATACTACTGAAAGTCAATCAATGACTGGTAAAGAGGTAGAAGAACATACAGATTCTAATAATCAAACTACTACAAGTAGTAAATAATGAATATGGTAAAATTACTAAATGTAAAAAGGCTAAATTCCAAATGAGTATAAATTGGAATTTAGCCTTTTTTGTATGTTTTAGTCTTCTATATTTAAACTGCTGTCTAAAGCTAGTTTTATCATGTTGGTTAAACCATTTTGTCTTTCTTCTGGTGTAGCGATATCTTTTATGAATTTAGAATCAACGACACTCATAAGACAGGATGCATTTTTATTTAAAATTTTAGCTACATAAAATAGAGAAAATGCTTCCATTTCAGCTCCATAAGGGTTAAAATTATTAGGTAATCTTTCTAAAAATTTTGATACATCTGTCATGTAAACATCAAAACAATCTGTGCAAACAGTGTTGCCTTCATATATTTTGATATTTTTTTCATTGGCAGTATTTTTTATAATAGAGTTTAATTTTTCACTACCAGAAATTTCATGGCATATTTCATTGTTTAGTGTTAGTGCAAAATTGCTTTCAGAAAATACATTTTTAGCTAGTATGATGTCAAATAATTTTAATTTTGGTAAGTATCCTCCACATGAACCAATTCTAATAATATTTTGAACATTATAAAATTTAAAAAGTTCATAGGAATAGATTCCCATACTTGGCATTCCCATTCCAGATGCCATGATTGTTATTTTTTTTCCTTTATAAAATCCAGTGTATGCATACATACCTCTTACTTTGTTTACTAGTTGTGCATTTTCTAAAAAGTTTTCTGCAATGTATTGAGCTCTTAATGGGTCTCCAGGCATTATTACTGTTGAAGCTATATCATTTAAGTTAGCTTCATTATGTGGTGTAGGCATGATTAATTCCTCCTTTAAAATGTTCTAATAATTGCAAATATTTTAATGTCTTCTTTTGGGTTTTATTTTATATTAGTTTTTTATAAAATGCAAGTAATGTTAAGTAAAAATTAAATACAATTTTATAAATTAAATGTATGTGAATTGAAAAAATAAATATAAGTTGTACGATTTATGTAAAAATTTAAGTAGTCTATTTTTTTCAATAAAATAATTGCAAAAAACCAATATTTGTGATATAAAGAATAAAGAAAAACGAGGTGAAAAAATGATAAAAGCTTATGCAAAGTCAGATGTTGGAAAAATAAGAGAAAAAAATGAAGATTATTATTCAATATCTGAGTCATTAGATGAAGTACAATTATATATTTTAGCAGATGGAATGGGAGGTGCTAGTGGAGGAGAAATTGCTAGCAAACTTGCAGTAGAGAAGGCTAAAAAATATATTTTAAATAATTTTAAAGAAATAGAAAAAGACAAAGAAAGTATAATTCAACTTGTTGCAAGTAGTATGGAATATGCTAATATGTGTGTGTATGAGCAAGCACAAGAAAATAAAGAGCTAGAAGGAATGGGTACTACTTTAGAAATAGTTTTAATATATAATAATAGAGCTTTTATAGGACATATAGGCGATAGTAGAATCTATAGAATAAGAAAAGCAATTATTAGAAAATTAACACAAGATCATAGTTATGTGCAAAAATTAGTGAAAGATGGAACAATTACACCAGAGCAGGCAGAAAAACATCCACAAAAAAATATTTTATTAAAGGTTTTGGGATGTAATGCATTTATAGAACCAGATGTAATGGTAAAAGGGTTTTTAAAAGAAGATGTTTTAGTTATGTGCTCAGATGGTTTAAGTAATATGGTAACACAAGATGATATATATAAAATGGCTAGTGGAAATATTGAGCAGGCAACTGTTGATCTTGTGGATAAAGCTAATGAGAATGGTGGATATGATAATATAACAGTTGTTATTATAAAAAATATTTAGTAAGAATAGTATATAGATTAACCAGTTTGGTAAAAACGAAAGGAATGGAATTTAATATGATGTTAGAGGGAAAACTATTAGGAAACCGTTATGAAATATTGCAAAAAGTAGGAAATGGTCGGAATGGCCATAGTATATAAGGCAAAAGATGTAGTTTTAAACCGAAATGTAGCAGTAAAGGTATTAAGAGATGAGTTTACAACAGATAATGAGTTTATACGAAGATTTGAAACAGAGGCTCAATCAGCTGCAAGGCTTACACATCCAAATATAGTTTCTATTTATGATGTAGGAGTTGATAATGGAATATACTATATAGTTATGGAGCTTATCCAAGGAAAAACTTTGAAAGAAATAATTGTTGAAGAGAATGGGCCATTGCCTTGGAAATGGTCAATAAATGTAGCTATGCAAATAGCTGCTGCATTAGATATGGCACATAGAAACAACATAATTCATAGAGATATAAAACCACATAATATAATAATTACTGAAGATGGAGTTGCAAAGGTAACAGATTTTGGTATAGCAAAAGCAGTGTCAAACTCAACAATAACAGCATTTGGAACGACAATAGGATCTGTACATTATTTTTCACCAGAACATGCTAGAGGGGGATATACTGATGCAAAGTCAGACATATATTCTTTGGGTGTTGTAATGTATGAAATGTTGACTGGTAAAGTTCCTTTTGATGCGGATACACCTGTGTCTGTTGCGTTAAAGCACATGCAAGAAGAACCTATACCGCCAATAGAATTAAATCCGAATATTCCAGAAGCAGTTAATAAAATAATTTTAAAAGCATTGAAAAAAGAGCCAATGCAAAGATATCAAACTAGTATGGAATTATTACAAGATTTGAAAGAAGCTTTGAAAAATCCAGATGGTGATTTTGTAGAGGAAAATTATGATGTTACTGCAAGAACTCAAAAAATATCTTTAGAAGATTATGAAAATGCAAAGAATAATCAAAATCGAGGGGATAAAGAGGAAAAAGGTTTTAAAGGATGGATAAAACAACATAAAAAATTGAGTACTTTTTTAGGATTGGTGTTATTATTCTTTATAGCTTTTAGTGGAACATTAGCTTTTTATAATTTGACTAAACCTAAAGAAGTTAATTTGCCTAGTGTAGTAGGTTTGACTAGTGAAGAGGCTCAAAAACAAATTGAAGAGGCAAAATTGAAATATGAAGTTGATAAGGAAGAGTATAATAAAGATGTTGAAGAAGGACATATAATAAGTCAAGATCCTGCATATTCTGAAAAATATCATTCTGTAAGACAGGGAAGTACTGTAAAAGTTGTTATAAGTAAAGGAACAGAAAAAGCTATAGTTCCAAAAGTTACAGGTATGTCTCAAGATGATGCAATTAAAGCCTTGGAAGATGCTAATTTGAAGGCGGAAGTTGTTAGTGAAACTAGTAAGAAAGTTCAAGAGGGTTATGTTATAAGTCAAGAAGTTGATGAAAGTACAGAAGTGGCAGCAGGTGATACTATAAAAATTCATGTAAGTAGTGGTACAGGAATAAAGCAAATTACAATGGCTAGTGTTATAGGCAAAACAGAAGAACAGGCAAAATCTGAATTAGAAGGTTTAGGCTTTAAGGTTTCTATTGGGTATGAAGAAAATACTTCAAAAGATAATGGAATTGTATTAAAACAAAGTTTGGAAACTGGTAAAGTAGTTGATGAAGGAACTACAGTTACTTTAACAGTAAATAAATTAGCTGAATTAAAAACAGCGAAAATAACAGTAAATGTGAAATCATTATTAAATGGAAAAGTTGAATATGAGGAAACAATAGCCAAAAATAATAGTACAACAAATGCAACAAATGGAAATACTAATAGTACAACAGCAACAGAAAAGAAAATAAAAAAAGTTAAACTAGAAGTTAAAGTAGAAAATGATACAATTTATTCAGAGACAGTTGATCCAACATCTACAAATATTAATGTAGGTACATCAAAAGGAACAGGAGTGTCTAATGTAAAAGTATACATTGATGGAGTATTGAAAAATCAAGGTCAAATAAAATTTAGTGAAGCAAATCCATCTTATATAGCAGAGTAATGAATGAAAAAAGGAATGGAATTATCCATTCCTTTCTGCTAAAATATGTAGTTTACTTTAACAGGTTTATAGGTATCCTTTAATTAAAAACCTAAATATATGATAGAGGAATAAAATCAAAAAATGCAGGGAGTAATAATAGAAATAGGTTCTAATTTGTACAAAGCAATAAACAAAGAAAATGGGAAAATTTATGAATTAATACCAAGGGGAAAACTAAAAAAGGAAGAAATAACTCCAGTAGTAGGTGATATGGTAGAATTTAATAATCAAGGGAGTATACAAAGTGTTTTGCCAAGAAATGTGTATATAAAAAGACCTAAATTAGCAAATATAACACAAATGATATTAGTAGTATCAAGCAAAGATCCCAAACCTGATTTATTACTATTGGATAAGCAAATAGCCTTTGCAGAATTCTTAAATGTTAAAGTTGTAATAGTATTAAATAAGATTGATTTAGATAAAAAACAACAGATGCAAAAAATTAAAGAAATATATGAGAATATAGGATATAAAGTAATAGAAACACAAGCAAAAGAAAAGTTTGGAATTGATGAATTATGTTATGTAATAAGTAATAATATAAATGCTTTTTCTGGAAATTCTGGTGTGGGAAAATCAACTTTAATAAATGGGATATTTCAAAAAGAGTTGACTAAAGAAGGAGAAATAAGTCAAAAAAATAAAAGAGGTAAAAATACAACGACAACAATAAAACTATATGAAATAGAAAAAAATACATATATAGCAGATACTCCAGGTTTTGCAACTTTTGAAATTTCTGAGATAGAGTCAAAAGATTTGGAAAAATATTTTATAGAATTTAGACCTTTTATTAAGGATTGTGAATTTATAGGGTGTACACACATAAAAGAAGAAAATTGTGGAATAAAACAAGCTGTAAAAGAGGGGAAAATATCATTAGATAGATATGAACGTTTTTGTAAAATTTATGAACAGCTTAAGGAAGGAGAAAAAAGAAAATGGTAGAAGTATCAACATCAATATTGTCTATGCAAAATTCCAAAGAAGCGGAGACTTTTTTAGCATTGGAGAAGGCTAAAACGGATTATTTCCATATAGATGTTATGGATGGAAAATTTGTTGAAAAAGACACATATAACAAAATGTTAAGTTATGCAGAATATATAAAAAGAATATCAAATTTGCCTTTAGATGTTCATTTAATGGTAAGTAATGTAGAACATGCGATTAATGATTTTGAAGTTGTTGAACCTAATATAATAACTTTTCATTACGAGGTTTGTAATAATAAAGAAGAAATTATGAAATATATTAATAAGATAAAAGAAATTCATTCTAAAGTCGGTATTAGTGTTAAACCTGATACTCCAATAGAAAAAGTATATGAGTTTTTGCCTTATATACATGTTTGCCTTGTTATGACAGTTGAGCCTGGAAAAGGTGGACAAACAATGCTTTCAGAAATGGTGCAAAAAGTTCAAAAATTAAAACAATATATAGATGAAAATAATTTGGAGGTTGATATTGAAGTAGATGGTGGGATAAATTTAAGAACTATGGAAAGTGTAAAATCCGCTGGAGCTAATATTTTGGTTTCAGGGTCTGCTATTTTGAAGGCAAGAGATTATGGTGAAATTATTAAAGATTTGAAATCTTAAAAAAGTGGATATTCTTTTTTATAAAAATGGAATGTTTGAACTTGAGAATTTTAATACAAATGATATTCCGGAAATGCAGTTGGATCAAGATATCTTTAATTTGCTATGTGAAGACGAGACAGCAGAAGAGTTGTCAATAAAAGCAATTAAGCAAATTGTTAGATTGGAGCAGATTTTGCAATGGTTTTCTACCAATCAATTAAGTTATGAAATTACGTTTGAAGCAGAAGAAATGCAAAAAGTGTTTGAAAAGATTCATAAAATTTGAATTATTAAAAGCTAATTGTACAAAATGATAACAAAATAATATAATTAACCAAGCGCTCTTGTATATTTTACAAGAGCGTGAATTTAGTGTAAGAAAATGTATTTTAAATGGTAAAAATTATGTTGACTTTAATGATGGCGTTTGGTATAATAGTTATTGTAAATGTAAATTATGTTATCCAATGTGCGAATGTAAATTGGATAGAGTATTCCTAAGTAGGAGGAGCTTATGATTAAATTTAAAATTAAGTTAAAAAATTGGTACTTTCATGGAGGAGTAGATAAAGTAGCAGCTTTTTTATTGGGTGTTGCTTTAGGAAAAAAAAGCTCATTAATAGCAATTATTTCTGTTGCAACTTTGATTCCTTATTATTATAAGGGATATAAAATTTCAAAGTTACTTGATAGATAATGTAAGTGCTGAAAAAGCAAAGAACAGTATGAAATTTTTTATACTGTTCTTTGTTTTTTTGATACGAATGGAATATAATAGGCACATTCTGAGTTAGGAGATAAATTGGTCATAGCAATAATATGGTAAGAACATTTACCATCTCTTTGATAAATGCAATTGGCAGAACAATTAATATTTGTCAAAAAATCACTTCCTAATTTAAAATATACAAATATTATGTGTAAAATATTAAGTTTTATGCATAAAATAAATTAATGAGCACATAGAAAAAAGTTGAAGTTTAAATTTAGTTCAACTTTTTTCTAAAAATAGTATTATTTGTTTTTTTGATTTTTATGCCAATAATTAAGAATGTTTGGTTTTGTTATAAGATTTGCAATAATTTTTTATTGTACATGATTCACATTTAGGCTTTCTGGCAATACAAGTATTTCTTCCGTGCCAAACAAATAAGTGATTAACAGAACCAAGATAATCTTTTGGTAATAATTTTAATAAATCTTTTTCTATTTTTTCAGGGTCTTTTTCTTTAGAAAGTCCAGTTAGATTTGAAATTCTTTTTGCATGTGTGTCAACAGCAATTCCATTAGCAATTCCATAAACTTCTAATAGAATAACATTAGCAGATTTTCTGCCAACTCCAGCAAGAGTAAGTAAATCATTCATGTTATTAGGTACAATTCCATTGTATTTGTCTAGGATTTGTTGGGCACAAAGTTTTATGTTTTTTGCTTTGTTTTTATAAAACCCACAGGGATGAATAATTTTTTCTAGTTTTTTTATATCTATATTTGCATAATCTTCGATTGTTTTGCATTGCTTAAATAATTCAGGAGTTGTTTTATTTACTCTTTCGTCTGTACATTGTGCTGATAGCATAACTGCAACAACCATTTCAAAGGGGGTGGTAAAATCTAGGCTACATGTTGCATCAGGATATGTTTGGCATAAAATATCAATAATTTTTTTTGCATTTTGTTTTGTCATAAAAATTTCATTCCTTTCTCGTTTGGCAAAAATATGTATATATCAATAAATTGAAAATATTATTGTATTTGATATTTTTTAGCATGTTCATTTTTTTATTTTCTTTGATTGATGTGTGTTCTATAAAAATAGTATAATATTTTTTTATAATAGTCAATAGTTTTACATAAATAGGAACAAATAATAAAATTGGGAATAAAATATAATAAAAAAGATTTGCTACAGTATGATTGAATAGCATTTAGATAAGTATAAATAATTATTATTTGTGAAGGGAGGAATAGCATGTTTTGTTTATTAAAAAAGACTATTGGTGTGTGTCTGGTTGGAATAGGATTAGGAATTTTACTAGTGTTATTGCTTCCAATAACAGGGTGGTTATTTATAATAGGAGTAGCATTGGCATGTATAGGCATTATGTGGTTAGCGTGTTAGATAGATAGGAGGGGGTACATATGACTATTGTAGTTAAAAAAGTTCCAAAATTCTTAAGGGGATTTGTGAAGTTTATTTTTAAAATTAAAGATTAAATGAACAAATCGAAAACAAATATAGTAAAATACAGAGTGTTACAGAAAAAATAAGAGAATAGCAAAATGCATTGTTGTTTTCTTATTTTTTAGTTTGTTATATAAAATCTAAGTGTATTATAAAAGATTAAAACAAAGAAAAGATTTTTTTAAAAGTATAAAGTATTAAAAGAAATAGTATATTCTAGGAAAATTTTACTAAAAAGGTCATAATTAATTATTGAACTTAAATAAAAATATATGCTTAAAAATACCAATCAAAATAGATATAAAACCAAAAAAAGAGCTCTTAAGCTCTTTTTACTTTACCGTTTTTTAAACATTTAGCACATACATGAATTCTTTTAACTTCACCATTTATTTCAGCTTTTACAGTTCTTAGATTTGGTTTCCATGTACGTGGGCTTCTTTTACTGATATGTGAACGTGTAATACTTAATTTATTTCCATTACTTTGTGTTTTATCACAAATTGCGCATTTTGCCATGTCTAGCACCTCCTAATTAAAAAATAAATTGACTGTAATCAAGTTTAACACAAAAAATAAAAAAAAACAAGTATTTTTTCAAAAATATTCAAAAATTCCTTGCAAAAAATCAATTTTATGATATAATGTATGCACTATGTGATGAATGTAAAAGCATTATTAAAAAGTGAAAGGATGAATAAAATGAATTGTAAAGTTGAAAAAACAAAAAACGCAAATGAAGTAAAATTAGAATTAACAGTAGAAGCCAATAGATTTGACGAGGCAATGAAAAAAGTATATTTTAAAACTGCAAAATATTTTAATATTCCAGGATTCAGAAAAGGAAAAGCACCTATGAATATAGTGGAAAAATATTATGGAAAAGAAATATTTTATGAAGATACATTTAATGAATTAGTACCAGAAGTATTAGAAGATGCTTTAAAAGAAAATAAAATTGAAGCTGTAAGCAGACCAGATATAGATGTAAAACAAATAGGAAAAGGACAAGACTTAATATTTACAGCAGTATTCCAAACAAAACCAGAAGCAGAATTAGGAAAATATAAAGGTATAGAAATCAAAAAGATTGAGTATACTGTAAAAGATAAAGATGTAAATCATGAATTAGAGCATATGCAAGAACATAATTCAAGATTAATTTCAATTGAAGATAGACCAGTAGAAAAAGGAGATATAGCAACAATTGATTTTGAAGGATTTGTAGATGGAGTAGCTTTTGAAGGTGGAAAAGCAGAAAATTATGATTTAGAAATAGGAAGTAATTCATTTATACCAGGTTTTGAAGATCAAGTAATAGGAACAAAAATTGATGAAGAGAAAGATATCAATGTGAAATTCCCAGAAGAATATTTTTCAAAAGAATTAGCGGGAAAAGATGCAACATTTAAAGTAAAAGTACATGCAATTAAGAAAAAAGAGTTACCAAAATTAGATGATGAATTTGCAAAAGAAGCAAGTGAATTTGATACATTAAAAGAATTAAAAGCAAGTATTAAAGAAAGATTAGAAAAAGAAAATGAAGAAAAACAAAAATATGAAACAGAAGAAGCTGTTGTAAAAGCTGTAACAGAAAATATTAAAGTGGAAGTTCCATCTGGTATGATTGAAACAGAAGTAGAAAATATGATTAAAGATATAGAAACACGTTTATCATATCAAGGAATAAAATTTGATCAATATCTTCAAATGTTAGGAAAAACAATGGAAGAAATGAAAAAAGAATATGAACCTCAAGCAGAAGAAGCAGTAAAAACAAGATTAATGTTAGAAGCAGTAATAAAAGCAGAAAAAATCGAGGCAAATATCGAAGAAATAGATGAAAAAATTAAAGAAATGGCAAAAAATTACGGAAAAGAAAATGACGAAGCATTTTTACAAAATGAAAATGTAAGAAATTATATTGAAGAAGGAATTAAATCAGAAAAAGCTGTAGATTTCTTAGTTAAAAATGCAAAAATGAAATAGGATAAAGAAAAAGGAGGTGCAATATTTAAGATTTATAGTTTTTTTATGACTATAAATTTAATATAGCACCTTTTATATTATGAAGAAAGGGAGAAAAAAAATGTTAGAGAAAAATAGTTTAGTACCTTATGTTGTAGAACAAACAAGTAAAGGAGAAAGATCATATGATATTTTCTCAAGATTATTAAAAGATAGAATAATATTTTTAGGAGAAGATGTAAATCCAACAACATCAAGTTTAGTAATAGCACAATTGCTATTTTTGGAATCAGAAGATCCAGATAAAGATATAAACTTATATATTAATTCACCAGGTGGATCAATTACAGATGGTATGGGAATTATAGATACAATGAATTATATAAAATGCCCTGTATCAACAATATGTATAGGTATGGCAGCAAGTATGGGAGCAGCATTATTATGTGCAGGAGAAAAAGGAAAAAGATTTGCTACACCAAATGCAGAAATATTAATACATCAACCATTAATTGGTGGTGGTGGATTATCTGGCCAAGCAACAGAAATTAAAATTCATGCAGATCATTTAGTAAAAACAAGAGAAAAATTAAATAAATTTTTAAGTGATAGAACAGGTCAACCAATTGATGTAATCGAAAGAGATACAGAAAGAGATCATTATATGACAGCTGAAGAGGCTTTAAAATATGGCTTAATAGATGGTATTATGGATCATCGAGCATAAATAAAATTAAGTCAAATTTAATATAGTTAAATTTGATAATATATTATTCAAGGAGAATTATGTGTAATGGGAAAAAATGATACACCAAGAAATTTAAGATGCTCATTTTGTGGCAAAACACAAGAAAATGTTAAAAAATTAGTTGCAGGTCCAGGAGTATATATATGTAATGAATGTGTTGATTTATGCACAAGTATTATAGAAGCAGAGGGGCTTAATGAAGAAGAATTAGGTTATACTCTAGCGGAAGAAATACCAAGTCCTAAGGAAATAAAAAAAACATTGGATGATTATGTAATAGGACAAGAAGAGGCAAAAAGAACATTATCAGTAGCTGTGTATAATCATTATAAAAGAATTATACATGAGGAAGAGACGGATAAAAAAGATGATGATGTGGAAATTCAAAAAAGTAATATATTATTATTAGGACCTACAGGATGTGGAAAAACATTGCTAGCACGTACATTGGCAAAAATTTTAAATGTACCATTTGCAATAGCAGATGCAACTACATTGACAGAAGCAGGATATGTGGGAGAAGATGTAGAAAATATTTTGCTTAAATTGATACAAGCAGCAGATGGAGATGTACAAAGAGCAGAAAAAGGAATTGTGTATATTGATGAAATAGATAAAATAACAAGAAAATCAGAGAATCCATCAATAACAAGAGATGTTAGTGGAGAGGGTGTGCAACAAGCTTTGTTAAAAATAGTTGAAGGAACAATAGCTTCAGTACCACCACAAGGAGGAAGAAAACATCCTAATCAAGAACTTATACAGATAAATACGGAAAATATATTATTTATATGTGGAGGAGCTTTTGAAGGGTTAGAAAATATAATAAAAGACAGAACAGGTGAAAAATCAATAGGATTTGGAACAAAAATAGAAAGCAAAAAAGAAATTCAAAAAGATGAAGTATTTAAAGAATTATTACCACAAGATTTACTAAAATTTGGATTAATACCAGAGTTTATAGGAAGATTACCAATAATAGCAACACTTGAAGAATTGGATAGAGAGGCATTAATAAAAATAGCAACAGAACCAAAAAATGCGTTAGTGAAACAATATAAAAAGTTACTAGAGTTAGATGGTGTTGAATTAGAGTTTACAAGAGAAGCATTAGAAGCAATTGTAGATAAAGCAATGGAAAGAAAAACAGGTGCAAGAGGACTACGTTCTATAATGGAAGAAACTATGAGAGATGTTATGTATGAAATTCCATCAAAAGGCCCAGAATTAACAATGAATGAAAATAAAGAATCAGAAAACATAAAGATAAAAAGAGAGAGAGAATATCCAAAAAATACAAAAGTAAGAGCATAGAATTCAAACTGTTTTTTGGGGGATGAAATGGAGAAACGGTATAGTGGTTTATAAGAAGCAATTAAATGATATGCAAAAGTTGGTATTATATTTTGTTATATATTCATTTTTGGGATGGATTTTAGAAACAATATTTGCGTTATTTGTATTAGGAAAATTTGTAAAAAGAGGATTTTTATATGGACCTGTATGTCCAATATATGGATTTGGTGCAGTATTAATCATATTGACATTAAAAAAATTTAAAGGTAAAAAAACAAAAGAATTTTTTATAAGTATGATTGTATTTTCAGTATTTGAATATGTTGTATCATGGTTATTTGAGATGATATTTCACTTAAGATGGTGGGATTATTCAAATGACATAGGAAATATAAATGGAAGAATAAGTATAGCATATTCAGTGGCTTGGGGAGTTATTGGCTTAGTATTTAATGAAAAAATACATCCGTTTATAGAATCTAAGTTAGATAAAGCTAAAAATAAAATGAGCTATGAAGTTCAAAAAATAATAGTTCTAATATTACCTATAGCAATATTGACAGATTTCATATTGTCAAGTGTAAAATATTTAACTAGGTTGTAAAATATTTAGGTATAAAGTCCGAAGTTAAAAAATAATAAGCATAGGATTTTTATGATAAATATTTATATAAAAAATTAAAAATCAAAAGAAAGAGGGAGTAAATATGAATGAAAAAATGTATGAAATTATAAAAAATAAGGAAGGGTTTATAGCAGCTTTAGATCAAAGTGGAGGAAGTAGTAGTAAAACTTTAAAAGCTTATGGTATTCCAGAATCAGCATATAGTACTGAAGAAGAAATGTTTGATTTAATTCATGAAATGAGAAAAAGAGTTTTTACAAGTAAGTCTTTTACAAATGAATATATAATAGGAGCAATATTGTTTGAAAAAACGATGCTTTCAAAGGTAAATGGTGAATATACAGCAGACTATTTATGGAATGAAAAGAATATAGTATCATTTTTAAAAGTAGATAAAGGTTTGGCAGAGCAAAAAGATGGAGTTAAATTGATGAAAGAAATACCAGAGCTAGTTACAGAATTAGAAGAAGCAAGAGAAAAAAATGTTTTTGGTACAAAAATGAGATCAGTAATATATGAACCAAATGTGGATGGAATAAAGGCAATAGTGAATCAACAATTTGATTTTGCTAAAATAATTTGTGATGCTGGTTTAGTTCCTATCATTGAACCAGAAGTTGATATAAATGCACCAGAAAAGGAAAAATGTGAAGAGATTTTAAAAGAAGAAATTAAGAAAAGATTGGATACATGGAATAGTGCAGATAAAATAATGTTTAAATTTACAATTCCAACAGTTGCAAATCATTATTTGGATTTGTATGATTATGATTGTGTTGTTAGAATTGTGGCTTTATCTGGTGGATATGATATAGATACAGCAGTAGAATTACTTTCTAAAAATAATAGAATGATAGCAAGTTTTTCAAGAGCATTATTACAAGATTTGAATGCAAATCAATCACAAGAAGAATTTGATCAAAAATTAAATGATGTTATTGTAAAAATTTATAATGCTTCTGTAAAATAAGTTAAAAATGTTGTAATAAAAAGACATAGTGTGATTTTAAATTATACTATGCCTTTTACTTTGTTGTGTGTTTTTATGCTAGGATAGCACCTAAAATTAAAATTCCTAAAATGTCATTGTAAATTTGATTAAATTGAGAGATTGGAAGAGGATTAGAACCAAGTCCAACTTCAATTGTATAGCCAGGCTTATTATAAGTATCAATAAACCAATCTTTAAAACCTGCAAAACTAGAATTGAAAGGTACATCTGTTAGTAAATAGTTACTTATTTCAGAAAATTTTTTACCAATTTCGTATCCTTTAGGTGGGTTAATATTTTGATAATTCCAGTATATTTCTTTGCCTTGAGAGTGTAAAGCAATAACTAATTTAAAATTATTTTTTGATGTAAAGTTGTAAATGGCTAAACTTTCTGGTTCTGAAAGAGGTTTAGGACCTACAAAATTACAAGGAGCAGGACCGAGTGTACCCTTGCTCATATTTTATTTTTTTAGCGTTTTTCCAACCGGTAGGAAATTGTAAATTTAAGTCCGTACCGAACTATATTTGATTTCCAACCGATTTGGAAATGGTATGTTATTAAATTTTCTTGATATTTTTAATACGTTTTTATAGAAAACAGTATTTTTGTTTAAATTACCATTTATTAAATCAATTCCATCAGGATTAACCATTGGAACAATATAGATTGAAGTAGAGTTAAATAATTTGGAGATAGAATACCCTAAAATAGAAGAATTAGAAGCGTAAGCGTTACAGTATTCTTCAACAAAATGCATTAATAAAACAGATGTGATCCATTCGTTAGCATGAAAACTACCAGAATAAAAAATGTTATTTGGACCATTTCCTAATCTTATTGCATAAATCTCGTTATTTAAGACACTTTTACCTATTGTATCAATTGATAAAAATTTATAAGAATTTTGTAATGAGGTAATGTTTTTCTTTAGTATAAGTGAGTTGTATGGTGTGTTGGTAGGGACAATATTCATAATATCACAAACCTTTCAAAATAATTAATATAGTATATGTTGTATGGTTAAATAGTTTTACAATATTAAATAAAAGTATTGACATAACATATTTTTTTTGATAAAACACAATTGTATAATTCATAGAATAGGATGAGATAAAAAATGAACAATAGAAAAAGAAATAGAGAAAAAAATATATATAAATATTTAATAACATTAGTAATAACAATAGTTATAGGAATTGTTGGATATTATTGTCCAGAGTTAATTAATACACAAAAAACAAATGAAATAGTAAATAATGATGTGAAAAATGTTAACACGAGCGAACTGAAAGATATACCTCAATATACTGATTTTCCTTATGTGTATATAAATAATAATGTTCCAAATTTTTTGGAATCAGAATATATAACAAAACCATTTGAAAAATATTCAGAACTAGATAGTCTGGGAAGATGTGGAGTTGCTTATGTAAATATTTGTAAGGAAATAATGCCAGCTGAAGGAGAAAAAAGAGGAGATATAAGCTCAATAAAACCAAGTGGTTGGAGACAGAAAAAATATAATGGTGAATTTTTATATAATAGATGTCATTTAATTGGTTATCAGTTATCTGCTGAAAATGCGAATGAAAAAAATTTAATTACAGGTACAAGGTATTTTAATGTAACGGGAATGTTAGATTTTGAAAATAAAGTTGCAGACTATATAAAAAATCAAGCAGAAGATGAAGATAGACATGTATTGTATAGGGTGACTCCATATTTTGAAGGTAATAACTTAGTGGCTACTGGTGTGGAGATGGAAGCATATTCTGTTGAAGATAATGGAAAAGGAGTTTCATTTAATGTTTTTGTGTATAATGTGCAACCAGGTATAACAATAAATTATAAAACAGGGGATAGTTCAAGAAATTAAAAAAATAGTTTTTATTGGATGTTATTAAGTATGAAGAGAAAGGAGAGCTACTTATTGAGATTAGAGATATTTAATAATATAGCAGAAAACATAAAAAATAGTGGAATAGTAGAAAAATTTATAAAAGAGTTAAGTGCTACTTTAGAAAGGAATAGTAATAAATATATAATGAATAGTGAAAAAATGACGACTGAGTATAGAGATAAAATGTTATTAGAAAGAAATGAAATATTACAAAAATATGCCGAAAATACTTTAGATAAAAGTGATATGTATTATATCTATGATAAAAAAGATTCGTATCTTGCTACTTTATGCAAAGGTGAAAATAGCCATGAGGTCATAAAGATTAGCAAAGAGGAATTGCCAGAAAATGCTACAATAGGCAGTGTTTTACGTTTGGAAAATCAAAATTATGTGCTTGATAGGGAAACAACAGATTTTGTAAAAGACGAATTGGAAAATTGTATTAATACATTGTTAGAAGAGCAGAAAAGAAAAATGGAAGAAACAAAAATCGAAAAAAACGAATTTTGTGAAGAAGTGCACGCGCACGACGAAACGGTGCAGAAGGTCAAAGCAAGCCTTTCCGACGCCGATTTATTGTTTGACGTTGCGGAACTTTTCAAAATTTTCGGCGACAGCACCCGCGTCAATATCCTTGCGACGCTTTCAAAAAACGAACTGTGCGTATGCGACGTCGCGGCGGTACTTAATATGACGGTCAGCGCGGTATCGCATCAACTCAGGATTCTTCGCCACAACAAACTCGTGAAGGCGAGAAGAAGCGGCAAAGAAGTGTTTTATTCGCTTGCGGACAACCACGTCGTGAAGATTCTGGAACTTGCAATCGACCACGTAAAAGAGTAAAAAATCAAAGAGGTAATAAACATGAAAAAGACGGTAACCATTAAAGACATCGACTGTGCAAACTGCGCCGCAAAAATCGAGCGCGACGTGCAAAAAATCAACGGCGTTAAAAGCGCAAGCCTGAATTTCTTCGGACAGCGTCTGCAATTCGAATGTGACGAAGAAGATTACGAAAGAATCGCAAAAGAAATCGTGCATTGTGCAAAGAAAGTTGAACCGGATTGCGTAATATTGGGTTTATAATACAAAAATGAAAGATAAAGATAAGAAAAAGTTATCAAAAAACCAAATAAGGCTCATACGTTTTTGTGTGTGTCTTGCTGCGTTTATCGTGCTTTACGCCGTCGGCAAGACCGTCGGTATGCCGTGGTACGTGGGACTTGCGACGTATCTTGTCGTGTACTTCGCGATAGGCTACGACGTGCTGTTCCGCGCCGCGAGAAACATCGTGCACGGGCAGGTTTTCGACGAAAACTTTTTAATGTGCGTGGCGACGGTCGGCGCGTTTGCAATCGGCGAATATCCCGAAGCCGCGGCGGTTATGCTTTTTTATCAACTTGGCGAACTGTTTCAGGATTACGCCGTCGGAAAGAGCAGGAAATCCATTGCGTCTCTTATGGATATCCGCCCCGATAAGGCTGTAATATTTAAGGACGGACAGGAAACCGAAGTCGCGCCCGAAGAAGTTAAAATCGGCGACGTCGGCGAAAAAATCCCCGTCGACGGTGTGGTGATAAAGGGCGAAGGAAGTCTCGATACGTCCGCGCTCACCGGCGAAAGCGTGCCGCAAACCGTGTCGGAAAACAGCATCGTTTTAAGCGGCGCCATCAACCTTTCCAGCGTTTTGTATATCCGCGCCGAGAAAGAGTTTTACGACAGCACCGTCGCAAAAATTCTCGACATGGTGGAAAACGCTTCCGCAAAGAAAGCCAAAGCCGAAAACTTTATTACAAGATTTGCAAGATATTACACCCCCGCGGTCGTTATCACGGCGGTTGTACTTGCGATTCTGCCCCCGCTCGTCATCGATATGAGAAGCGGCGCGGTCTGGATCTCGTGGCTCAATCGCGCGCTTACGTTCCTTGTCATCAGTTGTCCGTGCGCGCTTGTCATCAGTGTTCCGATGTCGTTTTTCGGCGGTATCGGCTGCGCGTCCAGAAAGGGCATACTTTTCAAGGGAACGAGTTATCTGGAACTTATCGACAAGGCAAATATATTCGTGTTTGACAAAACCGGCACGTTGACGAAAGGTACTTTCGACGTCAAAAAGGTTATCCCCGCGGAAAACCGCGACGAAATCCTGCGCGTTGCGTGCATCGCCGAAAGCGGCAGCCTGCACCCCATCGCAAAAAGCATTTACAAAGCGTACGGAAAGTCCGTTGACAGTTCCGAATATCAAATCACGGAACGCTCGGGACGCGGTATGGAAGCGACGGGACCCGAAGGGCGCATACTTTGCGGCAGCGGCAGATTGCTTGTCGAAAACGGCGTTGCGATTATCCCCGTCGAAGAAGTCGGAAGCGT
>MNRQ01000022.1:98607-99015 GCA_001916035.1 Clostridium sp. 27_14
CCATGACGGGCGACGGTGTCAACGACGCCCCCGTTCTTATGCGCGCAGACGTCGGCGTTTCGATGGGCGGCGTAGGCAGCGACAGCGCGGTCGAAGCGTCGGATATGGTGCTTATGCACGACAACCTTACAGGGCTTGTTTCGGCAAGGAAAATCAGCAAAAAAACCCTTAAACTCGCATACGAAAACATCGTGTTCATATTGCTTGTCAAAGCCGTCGTGCTTATTCTCGGCGCGCTGGGCATAGCGAGTATGTGGCTTGCGGTGTTTGCGGACGTGGGTGTGGCGGTGTTGGCGACGCTCAATTCTATGCGCGCCCTTACTAGTAAAAAGTCATAATTTTGCGATATTTTGCTTTTTCGGCGGAACCCGAAAAATCGTGTACGCCAAAGTACACTGGATTTTT
Source organism: Clostridium sp. 27_14 (assembly GCA_001916035.1). Lineage (GTDB taxonomy): Bacteria > Bacillota > Clostridia > TANB77 > CAG-508 > CAG-269. The sequence continues at coordinate 99,013 of MNRQ01000022.1, forward strand.
CTG
>MNRQ01000022.1:99041-99436 GCA_001916035.1 Clostridium sp. 27_14
CCCGCCGAGAAAACCACAATCTCATCAAAATTCTGACTTTTTAAGAGAACTATATTTAAGCACCCAAACGGGTGCTTTTTTATCCGCAACGTGCCGCAGGCACACATCGCGCCGAAGGTGCATCGCTTTTGCCAAAGGCAAAACATCGCATCATCGCTTTTACGCAGTGCGCCGTGAAACGCGAAGTTTATTTTTTAACTAAATCTTAACTTCGGATTAAAGTAATCTTTAACTTGCGCGGTTATGATTAAGCCATAAAGTTTCATAACATAATTTTCTCCCATTATTGAGAAGGGGCGTCCAAAGCGGACGCTCTTTTTCTTTTGGCGCGTGCGGGCAATAAAGTTGCCTTTTTTGTAATTGCATATTATAATAGACAGATATAAGAGGTTCAA
>MNRQ01000022.1:99494-100076 GCA_001916035.1 Clostridium sp. 27_14
CCCGATTCGCTTTTCGGAGCGGCGTGGCCGGTCATGCACGTTGACTTCAACGTGAACGAAAGTTTCGCAAGCATATATATGATAATCACCGCGGTCGGCTCGGGCAGCGTAAGTTTTATTGCAGGGCCGCTGATCAGAAAATTCGGTACGGGCAAAGTAACGGTGGTGTCGATTTTGCTTACCGCCGTCGGCATGCTTGTCATCGGTTTTTCGGTGCATATCGCGATGGCGATTTGCGGTTCCATACTTATGGGGTTTGGCGCGGGCGCAATCGACACGGGGCTCAACAACTACGTTTCGACGCATTATAAGGCGCGGCATATGAACTGGTTGCACGCGTTCTGGGGCGTGGGAGTTACGTTAAGCCCGATAATCATGGGCGCGTTTCTGGATAGGAACAACAACTGGCGCGGCGGATACAGATGCGTGTCGTGCATACAGTTCGCGATATTCGCGGTCTCGCTTTTTTCGTTGCCGCTTTTTAAGAAGTACGAACACTCCGTGACGGTTGAAACGCTTGATGGGGCGACGCCCGACGAAAGCGAAGAAGAAAACGAAAATACGACGAAAGAACAGGCGGAA
>MNRQ01000023.1 GCA_001916035.1 Clostridium sp. 27_14
CAAAATAAAAAACAAGAAGAAAAAGAAACAAGAAAATTATTTAAAAAAAGAACAAATAGGATATATGTTAGGAATTTCAAATATGATAATTTTTGTATTTATACTAATATGCAATTATTATTTAAAAATATAAATATTAAAATAAGGAATCCTTATAGTTTAGAAAGGGAAGAACTATTATGAACATAAAAGACGAAAAAGGCATCACAGAGATAGATATAACATTAACAGTCATTTTAATAACAATATTTTTAGCAGTAGTTTTAACCATTTTTACTTCAATACAAAAAAACACTACAAAGCTAAACAGAGAAACAGAAGCAATGTATTATGCAGTAGACACAATAGAAAACATAAAATCACAAAGTTTTAGTATATTACCAAAAAAAGGAACAAGTAAAATAAATGGAGTCTCAGATTTAGCAGATGGATATATAAAAGACAAATCTGGCAATATTACATCATACTATAGAACAATTACAGTACAAGACTACACAGAACTTAGTGGGAACTCAAGTAAAACAGCAGAAGTATTAAAAAAAATAACTGTTGAAATTGCATACAAAGACCAAAATAAGAATAAATCAGTAACATTGTCAACAATAAAGGTAAAGGGGGACTGATTATGCAAGAAAGAGGAATAACAACAACAGCAGTTATTATTTATGTAATTATAGCAACAATAGTTATAGCAACATTTTCAGTAATAACAACAGACTTTTATGAAACACTAAAAAAAGAAAATAAACAAAGCATGTACAGTAATAAATATACTGAATTTATGAGTTATTTTGCTAAAGATGTACAAGAAAAAAATAATGCTGTAGACACCGCAGGAGTAAGTAATAGTGACAAAGGAGAGCAAATACCATATATAACATTTACAAATGGGAACACATATAAATTTTCAAACGAAAACAGTGCAATATATAAAAATGATATAAAAATATGTGACAATATCAATATATGTGTATTCAAAAAAGAAAATTATAATACAAAAAAAGACAAAATAACAGTAAATTTTAAAGCAGGAGATTTTAGCAAAATCGGAGATAATGCACTAGTATTTTATATGAACAAATAAAAACTGCAGAGAAAAAAGAAAGGAGAAATCAGATAATGGACATACGTAGAAAGCAACCAATGGGAGTTGAATTGGTAAAAAGAGGAATAGTAAAAGAAAGTGATATAGAAAATGCATTAGACTATCAAAGAAAAAATCCAGATATGAAATTAGGAGATATATTATATGAATTAGATGTTTGTGACCCAAATGTATTAATAAGTGCAATGGGAGACGTATTAGGAACAAAAGGAATTCTATTAACAAATAGTATAATAAAAATAAACATAAATGAATATTTATCAACAGATATAGCAAGAAAAAATCAAGCAGTACCATTTGACATAGAAAATGGAAAAATAAAAGTATGTTTCTCTAATACAATAGACAATGACCAAATGAATGAAATAAGACTATTACTATTAAATAAAGGTTTAGTAATGGAACCATATATAACATTTGCACAACAAATAGAAAAAATTCTAAAATCATTAGATGGAGAAGTAAGCTCAGAAATTACTAAAGCAGGAAACAGTAATAGCACAACAACAACAGAATTAGTAGATAGCATAATCAAAACAGGAATAGAAAAAAGAGCAAGTGATATTCATATAGAACCACAAGAAAAAGATGTAAGAATAAGATATCGTATAGATGGAGAACTATATCAAGCAGCAACAATAAAAAAAGATAAACAATCACAATTAATAGGAAGACTAAAAGCAATATCAAATATGCACCAAGAAAAGCAAGAAGCACAAGATGGTAGAATATTAATATATGATGATTATAATATTCGTGTATCATCGCAACCAAATGTATATGGAGAAAAATTTGTATTAAGACTACTAAAAAAGAATGCAGATGTTAGAAGTATATTTGAACTAGGATACCCAGGAAATGATGAAGCTGTTAGAAAAAGTTTCAACAAGAAAAACAGTATAACAATAATTGCAGCACCAACAGGAGAAGGAAAAACAACAACACTATACAGCTTAATAGACTATTTAAACAGTCCAGAAATAAATATTACAACAATAGAAGATCCAGTAGAAATACGTATACCAGGACTAAACCAAATAGAAATAGGACCAAAAGCAACATTTTCAGGATCTTTAAGAACAGTATTAAGACAAGACCCAGACATAATTCTAGTAGGAGAAATACGTGATTTAGAAACAGCAGAAATAGCAGTACAAGCAGGACAAACTGGACACTATGTTTTATCAACAATACACACATTAGATAGTATAGAAGTAATAAACCGTTTAAGAAAAATAGGAGTATCAGATTATGATATAGGAAGTATACTTGCAACAGCAGTATCACAAAGATTAGTTAGAAAAATTTGTCCAAAATGTAAAAGAGAAAGAGAATTTAATAAAGAAGAAAAAGAAATAATAACGAAAATAATGGAAAAATACGGAGAAAAAGTAGACTTAGAAGGACAAAAAACTTATGATGCAGTAGGATGTGACTATTGCAACAACACAGGATTCTATAGTAGAATAGGAATCTTTGAAACACTAGATGTAACAGATGAAATAAGAGAATTAATTGTAAGAGGAGCATCAAGTATGGAAATACGTCAAAAAGCATTAGAAACAGGATACAGACCACTAGTAGTAGATGGAATCAAAAAAGTTATAGAAGGTGTTACAACTCTAGAAGAATTAAACAAAAAAATATTAATGTATTAAAAGAGAGGAAGGAAAAACTTATGGTAAACATGGACGAAATATTAGAATTGGTTGTAAAAAAAGACGCATCAGATGTACATTTAATATGTGGAAACAAACCGGTTTTAAGAATAGCAAGAGAGCTAACTGTAGTAGATGAAATGGAAGTATTAACACCAGAAGACATGAATGAAATATATGACTATTTAATAAGAGGAAACTTAGACAAAGACTCAGTTTTTAGAGAAACAAGAAAATTAGACACATCTTATGAATTTAAAAATGTAAGATTTAGGGTAAATATATCTAATTCTTTCGATATTCCTGTATATACATTAAGACTTATAAAAAATGAATTACCAACATTTGAAGAACTAGGAGTACCAGATGTAGTAAGAAGAATGACATATCAAACACAAGGACTAATATTAGTAACAGGAAAAACAAACTCAGGAAAAACAACAACACTAAATGCATTAATAAACGAAATAAATGAAACACAAAACAGAAAAATAATGACACTAGAAAATCCAGTAGAATATAGACATCATTCAAAAAAATCATTAATAGTACAAAAAGAAGTGGGAAAAGGACAAGACAGCTTAACATTCAGTGACGGTGTAAAAAACTCATTAAGAGAAGACTGTGATATCTTAGTAATAGGAGAAATTAGAGACAAAGTAACAATGGAAGCAGCAATAGAAATGGCAGAATCAGGGCATTTAGTAATAGGAACATTACACACAAAATCATGTGCAGAAACAATAGATAGAATGATAAACTTCTATGAAGTAAGAGATCAAGCAAGTATAAAATATTTATTATCATCACTATTAAAATTAGTAGTATCACAAAGACTATTAAAAGGAAAGGACGGAAAACTAATACTAATCCCAGAAGTAATGGTAGTAGACAATATAGTATCAGGAATAATAAGAAAAGACAAAATAAGCATAGCAGAAATAGAAGACGCAATACAAAGTAATCTTGAAAAAGGAAGTATAGGACTAATAAATTCATTAGCAGAAGCATTTGTAAATGATAAAATAACATTAGATCAAGCAAAATCTCAACTAGAAGAAAAAAATATAGAAACATTAAACAGAACTATAATGCAATTAAAGATAAGACAAGGAAGATAAAGGAAAGGAGGAGTTTTTTTCCTAACAAAACATAGGAAAAAAATGCAATTAAGATGGCGGTATATATATATAAAGCAATGACCAAAAGTGGACTAGTTGTAAGAAACAAAGTAGAAGCACCCACAAAACAAAATTTGGTTAAAATGCTAAAAGATAATGATATGTTACCAATTAGCGTAGATAAAATGCCATATGGACAAAAAAGACAAAAAGTAAAAAAGAAAAAGAATATCCATGACATGGACGAATTTATGAAAAATGTAAATACAACAGATATAGCAAAAGAAAATGAACCATCAACCAGAGAAAAAATAAGAATGTATTTTGCAAGAAGCAGAAAAATAACACAAAGAGACTTAGTTGTATTCACACAAAATTTCTATTTACTAAAAAAAGCAAACTTCAACAACATACATGCATTAAGAACAATAATAGATGGAACAGAAAACTTTTTACTACAACAGATTTTAGAAGATATATTAGCAGGTCTAGAAGCAGGGGAAAATATGTATACAACAATGGAATACTATTCTGATGTATTCCCATATATCTATATTAATATGATAAAAGTAGGAGAATTATCAGGTTCATTAACAAACTCATTAGAACAAGCAGTAAAATATCTGGATGACACAAATTCAGTAAATAAAAAATTAAGAAACATATTAATTCCAAATTTAATACAATTTGTATTATTAATAGTAATGCTAGTGGTAGGAACATTAGTAGCAATACCAGCAATACAAAATGTATATAATGAATTAGGTTCAAAAGACACATTACCAAAAATGACACTATGGTTCCAAAGGGTAATGAATGTAGCAATAGCATATTGGTATATACCAGTCTTAATAATAATAGGAGCAATTGTAGCAATATGGCTGTACGTAAGAACCCCAAAAGGAAAATACAATTTTGATTACTTTAAATATAGAGCACCAATATTTGGAGAATTAGTTTTTGCAATAGATTTTTCAAGATTAATGAAAGCAATGCTACTAAACCTAGAAAATGGAATGAGAATACAAGAAGCACTAGAAGTAAGTAAAAACGTAATAAAAAATTATGTAATGAGATCATTAATAGAAACATCAATAAACAACATATTGATAGGAGCATCATGGATAGAACCATTTGAAAAATCAGGACTATGCAAACCAATGATAATAGAAATGCTAAAAATAGGAATGAGAACAGACTTAGCAGAAATGATGGAAAAATTAGTAGAATATATGCAAATAGATATAGATGACATACTAAACAAGATAATGAAAACACTACCACAAGTTGTATACGTAATAGTAGGAATAGTATTAATATTCTTCGTAATCGTAGTATTAGTACCATGTATACAAGTTTATATGGGTAACTTCTTATTCTCAGCATACCTTGACTAACAATAAAAAAGCAAATGTTATATTGTTCTATTTTAGGAAGTTCAGAGAACTTTCAAATAATATAAAATAATTATTAGAAAGAAAGTTGCCAAGCGGACCCAAAACCCCAAATTGGCAACTTTTATATTATACAAAAATGTAAAACAGAAAGAAATAAAATGTAAATAAAAATCATGGAAAGGAGAAAAATCGCATAAGAATAAAAGTAAATTATGCGAGAAAGAAAAAATGAAAGAAGAAAAAAAAGCCACGAGGCAAAGTTATGGAGAAGCATTATTAGAATTAGGAAAAGAAAATGAAAAAATAGTAGTATTAGATGCAGATTTAGCAGGAGCAACAAAAACAGGAATATTTGCAAAAGAATATCCAAAAAGATTTTTTGATATGGGTATAGCAGAACAAGACATGATGTCAACAGCAGCAGGGCTAGCAACATGCGGAAAAATACCTTATGCAAGTACATTTGCAATATTTGCAGCAGGAAGAGCGTATGACCAAATAAGAAACAGCATAAGTTATCCAAAATTAAATGTAAAAATTTGTGCAACACATGCAGGAATAACAGTAGGAGAAGATGGAGCAACACATCAAATGATAGAAGACATATCATTAATGAGAACAATACCAAACATGACAGTAATATCAGTAAGTGATGACACACAAACCAAATGGGCAGTAAAAGAAATATCAAAAATAGAAGGACCAGTATATCTAAGGTTATCAAGGCTAGCAACACCAATAATATATGACAAAAATTATAAATTTGAAATAGGAAAAGCAATACAATTTGGAGAAGGAACAGATGGAACAATTTTTAGCACAGGAGTAACAGTAGCAGAAAGTATAAAAGCACAAGAAATACTAAAAGAAAAAGGAATTAATGTAAGAGTAATTGATATACACACAATAAAACCAATAGACAAAGAAATAATAAAAAAATCAGCTAAAGAAACAAAAAAATTAATATCAATAGAAGATCACAATACAATAGGAGGATTAGGAAGTGCAATCTCAGAAGTACTAACAGAAATATACCCTAAACAACTTATAAGAATGGGAATACCAGACACATTTGGAAAATCAGGAAAAGCAGAAGAATTGATGAAATATTTCAAAATAACAGCAGAAGACATAGTAGAAAAAATGATTGAAATATAAAATTTACAAAAAATTCAAAAATAATGAAAAAATAAGAAAATAAGCTAAAATAAGCAAGAAATCCAAAAAATTCCGCAGATTTTTTAATAAAAAGCTATTGCCAAAACTTATGATTATTGATATGATATAGTGGACGAGAGTATAAGATTACTATGCCGAAAGGAAGAAAAGAAATGATAGAATTTAGGAATGTAAGCAAAACTTATGATACAGGAACAAAAGCTGTAAAAAATGCTAATTTTAAAATAGACAAAGGAGAATTTGCATTTTTGGTAGGTTCATCAGGAAGTGGAAAATCAACACTTATAAAACTAATATTAAAAGAAGAAGAACCAACATCAGGAAATATAATAATAAATGGAAAAGACACAACATTTTTAAAACCAAGTAGGGTACCATATCTAAGAAGAAGTATGGGAGTAGTATTTCAAGACTTCAGATTATTACCAGACAAAACAGTATATGACAATGTAGCATATGCAATGTATATAGTAAGAGCAACACCAAGACATATAAGAAGACAAGTACCAATGATATTATCACTTGTAGGACTAAGCAACAAAGCCAAAATGTATCCAAATGAACTATCAGGAGGAGAGCAACAAAGAGTAGCATTAGCAAGAGCATTAGTAAATAATCCATCAATGCTAATAGCAGACGAGCCTACAGGAAATTTAGACCCAGACACAGCATGGGATATAATGACATTACTAAATGATATAAATATGAGAGGAACAACAGTAGTAGTGGCAACACACGCCAAAGACATAGTAGATAAAATGAAAAAAAGAGTTATACACATAAACAAAGGCGTAATAGTAAGAGATGATAAAAAAGGTGGGTATGATTGTGAAATATAATAGATTAGGATATTTAATAGGAGAAGGTTTTAGTAATGTATTTAAAAACAAAAAATCAACAATGGCATCTATAATTATAATGTGTGCAACAATGATAATATTCGGACTATTTCTAATAATAGGAGAAAACGTAAACCATTTTGTAGACAACTTAAAACTACAACAAGGATTCCAAGTCTTTATGAAAGAAGATGCCACACAAGAAGAAATGGACAAAGTAAAAGAAGACATAAGAGCATTAGATGGAATAAGTACAATTGAATTTGTATCAAAAGAACAAGGACTAAACACAATGAAAGAAAAACTAAAAGACGAAAAAGGAGTATTAGACGGATTCAATGTACAAAAAATAAAAGCATCTTACATAGTAAAAGTAACAGATTTGGAACGCAGTAAAACAATACAATCCGAAGTAGAAAAAATAGACAATGTAGTAAAAATAACAAATAGTAATGAAACAGCAATGAAACTAATATCAATAGCAAAAGTAATAAGAATAGCAACAGGAGTAATTTTATTACTATTAATTATAATATCAACATTTATAATTTCAAACACAATAAAATTAACAGTACACTCAAGAAGAAAAGAAATATCAATAATGAAATATGTAGGAGCAACAAACAGTTTTATAAGATGGCCATTTATAGTAGAAGGAATTGTAATAGGAATAATATCAAGCATAATATCAATAATAATTGTAGGAGGAACATATAACATAATAACAACAAAAATGGCAGAATCAGACTTTGTAAGAGTAATGGGCATGAATTTAGTAGGACTAAATGAAATGTTAACATCAATAATATTAGTATATTTAATATTAGGAATAGGCATAGGAACAGTAGGAAGTGTAGTATCTATGAGAAAATATTTAAAAGTATAAAGGAATGAATAAAATGCGTAAAATTTTATGTATAATATTAACTTGCTTAATATGTAGTATAACGCCAATAGTATTAGCTGTTGATGCAACACAATTGCAAGACAAACAAAAAGAAGTCCAAGAGCAAATTAATAAAACAAATAACGAACTATCAGACTTAAAAATGGATATTACAGAAAATTTAGAACAAGTACAAAAACTAGACGAAAAAATAGCAACAGCAGAAGCAGAACTAGAAGAAACAACAGAAAAAGTAGAAATATTACAAACAACAATAAAACAATTAGAAGAACAGCAAAAAACAGAGCAAGAAAAATATGACACACAAAAAGAAGTATTTGAACAAAGAGTAGTAGCATTATATGAAGCAGGAGACACACAATATATAGATATAATATTAAAAGCAAAAAGTATAACAGACTTTATCTCAAGTTATTATGTGTTATCAGAAATTGCAGACTATGACTCAGAAATGTTACAAGAAATAGGAGAAAGAAAACACAACATAGAAAACACAAAAGAAAAATTAGAAAAAGAAAAATTAGAAGTAGCAACAATAATAGAAAGACAAACAAGAACATCAAAAGTATTACAATCAACAAAAGCATTAAGAGAAAGCTACATAAGTAAGCTATCAGACCAAGAAAAAGAAACACAAGAAAAACTAGAAGAATACAACAAAGTATTAGAAGAAGTAAATAAACAATTAGTAGAACTAGCAAAAAATGAAATAGACACAGCATATATAGGTGGAGAATTAGCATGGCCAGTACCAGGCTATACAAAAATAAGTTCACCTTATGGAATGAGAACACACCCAATAACAAAAGTATACAAATTACATACAGGTGTTGACATATCAGCACCAATGGGAGCAAACTTTGTAGCAGCAAATGACGGAATAGTAATAAAAGCAGAATATAACATAGCTTATGGAAAAATGGTAGTAATAGACCATGGAGGAGGAATATCAACACTATATGCACATGGATCAGAATTTTTAGTAAAAGCAGGAGACACTGTAAAAAGAAATCAAGCAGTTTTAAAAGTAGGTTCAACAGGATATTCTACAGGAGCACATGCACACTTTGAAGTAAGAAAAAACGGAAAAGTTACAAGTCCAATGCCATACATAACAAATGGAATAGTACCAAATTCAGAAGAAGACAAAGCACAAAGTGAACAAGACAGTACAATAAATACAACCAATACATCAAACACAGTAGAAGCAACAAATACAACAGCAGAAAATAAAACAGAAAATTCAGAAACAAAACAGCAAACAACAACACAATAAAATTAAAAAATAAAAAATTAAAAATCACAAATTACCACACAAATTCCTGTGCAAAACAAAAAGACAAAGTCAGGAAAAAGGAGGAACAGATGAGAAGCATAAGTCAAAAAATAGTATGTCTAATATTAATATTTATAATAATATTTAGCACAAATTCAGCATTTGCAACAACTGAACAAGAACAGCTTGAAGCACAAAAACAAGAAAATGAAAAAAAGCAAAATCAAATAGAAGCTGAAAAAAAAGAAGTAACAAATGAAAAAGAATCAACACAAAAAGAAGTAGACAATATAAACTCACAAATACAAGATTATCAAACTGAAATTACAAATTTAGATATACAAATAGCTAATGCAAATCAACAAATAGAAGACTCAAATAGCAAACTAGAAAAAGCACAAAAAGAATATGAAAGTCAACAACAAATGCTTGAAGAAAGAATAGTAGCACTATATGAAGCAGGAGATACAACATACCTAGACATTTTACTATCATCAGAAAGTTTAACTGATTTTATTTCAAGTTACTACATAGTTTCAGAAATAGCACAATGTGATTTAGATCTATTAAAAGAAATAGACAAACAAAAAAATGAAATAGAAACAGCAAAAAAAGAAATAGAAGAAAGCAAACAAACTCTAACAACAGCAAAAGCAAGCAAACAACAAGTATCAACACAATTACAAGCAAAAAAGAATGAAAAATCAACAGTAGTAGCACAATTATCTAGCCAAGAACAAGAATTACAAAAAGAAATAGACCAACTAACACAAGATAACGTACAAATTCAACAAAATATAGCAGCAGCACAAGCAAGATACAAAAAACAATTAGAACAATTAAAAGCACAAGAAGAAGCAAAAAGAAAAGCACAAGAAGAACAAGCAAAGAAAAATAATGCAAATAAAAATAACGGAAAAACAAACAATAGCAGTTCTACAAATAGTAATAGTTCAACAAGCAACGGTGGAGGAAGCTCAACAATCAAAAACTCAAATGGATTTATCAGACCAGTAAGTGGAGGATCAATATCTACAAATGGATATTATTCAAGTGGAAGATTCCATGGAGCAATAGACTATGCAGTTAGCTCAGGATCACCAGTATATGCAGCAGCAGATGGAGTAGTATTAACAGTAGGAAGCTTAACATACAGTTATGGAACACATGTAATTATACAACATTCTAATGGATTACAAACAATATATGGACATGGAACAGCAGGATCTGTATGTGTATCACCAGGACAAATAGTATCACAAGGACAAGTAATAATGAAAAGTGGAAGCACAGGAAATTCAAGTGGACCACATTTACACTTTGAAGTAAGAAAATCACCATATAATTATAAATATAGTGCAACAAAATATGGAGACGACTCAAGAGTAAATCCTAACAATTATTTTTAAAAATGTAAAAAAGGGAAGTAATATCCCTTTTTATATTATAATAAAATAACAATATAAAAACTTCAGTATGAAAGGATGAAAAAAAGGATGAAAAAACAAACAACATATAAAATTTATAAAACTGCAATGATAATAATACTAACAGCATTTATCACTTTTATAATAACATCAATAGGAATGTATAAATATATAGAAGGAGACGGTAAAATATCAGCATTAGTAGACAGCGCAAGTAACGACATAGCAGTAAATTTAGCAAAATATAAAGAAATATTAAATAAATACTATTTAGGAGATATTGACGAAGAAAAACTAGCAGAAGGATCAATAAAAGGATATATAGAAGGATTAGATGACCCATATACAGAATATATATCAAAAGAAGAAATGAAAGACTACATGGAAGACACTTTAGGAAATTATGTAGGAATAGGAATATACATGACAGCAGACAAAAAGCAAGACAAAGTAAAAGTAATATCACCAATAAAAGGATCACCAGCAGAAAAAGCAGGAATAGAACCAGGAGATATAATAGTAAGTGTAAATGGAAAAACATATAAAGCAAGTGAAATGTCAGCAATGTCAAATGATATAAAAGGAGAAGAAGGAACAGAAGTAGAAATAACAATATTAAGAGGAACAGAAACAAAAGAATTCAAAGTAAAAAGAGAAAAAATAAAAGTAAATCCAGTAGAAGGAAAAGTATTAGACAATAGTATAGGATATATCAAATTTACATCATTTGATGAAACAACAGCAGACGATTTCAAAAACAAATATGAAGAACTAAAAAAATCAAATATAAAATCATTAATAATAGATTTAAGAAATAATGGTGGAGGACTAGTAGACCAAGCATTAAAAATAGCAGACTATATAACAGAAAAAGATTCTGTACTATTATATGAAGTTGACAAAAACGGAAAAGAAGAAGTAAAAAAATCAGAAAATGATCCAATAATATCAGAACCAATAATAATACTAACAAACGAAAATACGGCAAGTGCTTCAGAAATATTAGCAGGAGCATTAAAAGATTTAGGAAAAGCAACAATAGTAGGAACAAAAACTTATGGAAAAGGTGTAATACAACAAATTTTAACTGTAAAAGACGGAAGTGGAATAAAACTAACAGTAGAAGAATATCAAACACCGAACCGAAACAGAATAAACAAAATAGGAATAGAACCAAATGAAACAGTAGAATTACCAAGTGATGTAGAAAGTGTATTAAATGTACCAGAAGACAAAGACACACAACTACAAAAAGCACAAGAAATAGCAAATAAAAACCAATAATAATGGTTCCAAACAAGAACACAATTAGACAGGTAGAAAGGATGAAATAAAAATGAACTTAGCAAATAAATTAACAATATTCAGAATGATATTAGTACCAATAATGGTAATAATTCCATTTTTGGGAATAGAAAATGAAATACTAGGAATACCATTAACATATATAATAATAGATATAATATTCATAATAGCATCAATAACAGACAAACTAGATGGATATATAGCCAGAAGCAGAAAACAAGTAACAACGTTTGGAAAATTCTTAGACCCAATAGCAGATAAAATTTTAGTCTTAGCAGCAATGGTAATGCTAGTAGAATTTGGAAAAATACCAGCATGGATACCAATAATAGTATTAGCAAGAGAATTTATAGTATCAGGTTATAGATTAGTAGCAATAGAAAAAGGCGGAAAAGTAATAGCAGCATCAAAATGGGGAAAACTAAAAACAGTAACACAAATGATAGCAATAATACTAGCATTTTTGGATTTATATCCATTTGGTGAATGTTTTAAAGGTTATTTGCAAGGTTCAGACTTTATACTAAACTTAACAGTAACAATAATGATGATAATTCAAACTATAGCAACAGTATTTTCAGGAATAGAATATCTAAAAAATGGAAAAGAATTACTAAAATAGACTTGACAAAATTCAAGTTCTGTCTTAATATATAACGAAGGCGGACATTATAAAAAAATAAAAAGTCCGCATATTTATTTGTGTAAAAAATAATAAAAAATTTCTACACAAAAGCACAAAACAAGAAGAAAGGAAGTAATCAGATGGAAGAAAAAGAAGTAATACTTACACAAGAAGGACATGATAACTTAGAAAAAGAATTAAATTATTTAAAAACAGAAAAAAGAGCAGAAATAGCAGAAAGAATAAAAGTAGCATTAGGATTTGGAGACTTATCAGAAAACTCAGAATATGACGAAGCAAAAAATGCACAAGCAGAAAACGAAGTAAAAATAGCAGAATTAGAAAACAAATTAAGACATGCAAAAATAATTGATGAAAAAGAAATAGACACAGAAACAGTACAAATAGGAAATGTAGTAAAAGTGCATGACTTAGAATTCGACGAAAAAGTAGAATACACAATAGTAGGATCAACAGAAGTAGATCTTACAGAAAACAAAATATCAAATGAATCTCCACTAGGAGAAGCATTATTAGGAGCAAAAAAAGGAAATACAGTTGAAGTAAATGCACCAGCAGGAATAATGAAATACAAAATATTATCAATAACAAAATAATTTATACAAATAAAGTATTGATTTTTTGCGAAAAATATACTATAATAAGAATGTCAAAAAAATAAGGCCTTTTACTTAGCCTACTAGCACACACCAAACTGTAAGCTCAGTTAAAGGAAAAAATGAAAGAGAGGTGCAAAAAATGACAAAGGAAAGAAAACAAGAAATAATCAACACATATAAAAGAGAAGAAAAAGACACTGGGTCACCAGAAGTACAAATCGCTCTTTTAACAGAAAGAATCAATGAATTAACAGAACACTTAAAAGTACATGTAAAAGACAACCATTCAAGACGTGGTCTATTAAAAATGGTAGGAAAAAGAAGAAACTTATTAAACTACCTAGCAAAAAAAGATGTACAAAGATACAGAGACATCGTAGAAAAATTAGGATTAAGAAAATAATATTTAATAAAAAGCCTATGCTTTATTTTGGCATGGGCTTTTAATAAAGTTAAAAAACAAAAGTACAAATAGAAAAAATAGATAAAAAATAGATAAAAAATAGATAAGAAATAGATAAAAGTAATAATTTTTGCACACAAAACAAATAAAAAAGAGAGAACCAACAAAATAAAATAAATTTTATTAGGAGGAAAAAATAAATGTTTAAAAGTTATGAAACAGAACTAGCAGGAAGAAAGCTAGTAATAGAAACAGGAAAAATGGCAGAACTATCAAACGGAAGTGTAATAGTAAGGTATGGAGAAACTGTAGTAATGGTAAATGTAACAGCATCAAAAGAACCAAGAGAAGGAATAGACTTTTTCCCACTATCAGTAGACTACGAAGAAAAATTATATGCAGTAGGAAAAATACCAGGATCATTCCAAAAAAGAGAAGGAAAACCAGCAGACAAAGCAATACTAACATCAAGAGCAATAGACAGACCACTAAGACCACTATTCCCAAAAGACTTCAGAAATGATGTAGTAGTTGTTGCAACAGTATTATCAGTAGAACAAGACAACTCACCAGAAGTAGCAGCAATGATAGGAGCATCAGCAGCACTATCAATATCAGACATACCATTTGGAGGACCAACAGCAGCAGTAAATGTAGGATTAGTAAATGGAGAAATAGTAATAAATCCAACAGAAGAACAAAGAAAAATATCAGACTTAACACTTACAGTAGCAGGAACAGAACAAAAAATAGCAATGATAGAAGCAGGAGCAAACGAAGTATCAAATGAAGTAATGCTAGAAGCAATCAAAAAAGGACACGAAGAAATAAAGAAAATCTGCAAATTTATAGAAAATATGAAAGAAGAAATAGGAAAACCAAAATTTGAATACAAATCATTTGCAGTAGACCACGATTTATATGAATATATAGCAGAAAAATTTACAGAAGAAATGAAAGAAAAAGTACAAGAAAAAGATAAAGAAACAAGAGACAATAACATAGCAGAATTAACAGAAAAAATATCAAACGACTATGCAGAAAAATTTGGAGAAGAAGCATTTGAAGAAAACAAACAACAAATAGGAGAAGCAATATATAAATTAGAAAAAAAATGTGTAAGAGACATGATATTTTATGAGCATAAAAGAGTAGACGGAAGAAAAATAGACGAAATAAGGCCATTATCATGCGAAATAGACCTATTACCACGAGTACATGGAAGTGCACTATTCACAAGAGGACAAACACAAGTATTATCAGTAACAACATTAGGAATGATAAGTGAAGAGCAAACATTAGACGGATTAGATAACGAAGAATCAAAAAGATATATGCACCAATACAATTTTCCAGCATATAGCGTAGGAGAAGCAAGACCATCAAGAGGACCAGGAAGAAGAGAAATAGGACATGGAGCATTAGCAGAAAAAGCATTAGTACCTGTATTACCATCAAAAGAAGAATTTCCTTATGCAATAAGAGTAGTATCAGAAGTATTATCATCAAATGGATCAACATCACAAGCAAGTATATGTGGAAGCACATTATCATTAATGGCAGCAGGAGTACCAATAAAAAGACCAGTAGCAGGAATATCAACAGGATTAGTAACAAATCCAGAAGACGAAAACGACTATGTAATGTTAACAGACATACAAGGACTAGAAGACTTTTTTGGAGATATGGACTTCAAAGTAGGAGGAACAGAAAAAGGAATAACAGCAATACAAGTAGATATCAAAATAGATGGATTAACTTATGACATAATAGCAGAAGCATTTGAAAGAACAAAAGTAGCAAGACAATACATACTAGACAAAATAATGAAACCAGTAATAAGCGAACCACGAACAGAAATATCAAAATATGCACCACGTATAGTATCAACACAAATAAAAGTTGAAAAAATCAAAGATGTAATAGGACCTGGAGGAAAAGTAATAAATAAAATAATAGAAGAAACAGGAGTAAAAATAGACATAGAAGAAGATGGAAAAGTATTTATATATTCATCAGATTCAGAGAAAGCAGTAGAAGCTTTAGATATGATAGAAGACATTGTTAGAGATGTAGAAGTTGGTGGAATCTATTATGGAGAAGTAACAAAAATAATGCCATTCGGAGCATTTGTAGATTTAGGATGTGGAGGAAAAGAAGGTTTAGTACACATATCAAAAATCTCAAATGAAAGAATAAAAAATGTAGAAGATGTATTACATATAGGACAAAAAGTAACAGTAAAAGTAACAGACATAGACGACCAAGACAGAATAAACCTAACAATGAAAGACCTAAAAAACTAAACAAACTAAATAAATATAGCTTAATGTTATGCAAAAAATAAAACAAAGTAATAAAAATATAGGAGGCAAAAGCATTGAAAGTAACAGAATTTGACTATGAATTGCCAGAAGAACTAATAGCACAAACACCAATAGAAAAAAGAGACGAATCAAGACTAATGGTTCTAAACAGAAAAAACAACACAATAGAACACAAAACATTTAAAGACATAATAGACTATTTAGAACCAGGAGACTGCTTGGTAAGAAACAACACGAAAGTAATACCAGCACGTATATATGGAAAAAAAGAAACAGGAGCAAATATAGAATTTTTGTTATTAAATAATATAGAAGGAGACATCTGGGAAACAATAGTAAGACCAGGAAACAAATTACACATAGGAACAAAAGTAATATTTGGAAATGGACTACTAACAGCAGAAATATTAGACACAATGCCAGGAGGAACAAGAAAAGTATTATTTACCTATAAAGGAATATTTAATGAAATATTAGACAAAATAGGATTAATGCCATTGCCACCATATATACACGAAGAATTAAAAGAAAAAGACAGATATCAAACAGTATATGCAAAATATGAAGGCTCAGCAGCAGCACCAACAGCAGGGTTACACTTCACAAACGAACTATTAGAAAAAATAGAGCAAAAAGGTATAGATATAGCAAATGTAACATTACACGTAGGAATAGGAACATTTAGACCAGTAAAAGAAGACACAGTAGAAGCACATGAAATGCATTCAGAACATTTTTATATAAAACAAGAAGACTGTGACAAAATAAATAAAGCAAAGAAAAATGGAAAAAGAGTAATAGCAGTAGGAACAACATCATGTAGAGTATTAGAAACAATAGCAAACCCAGAAAATGGAACAGTAGAACCAATAGAAGGTGACACACAAATATTCATATATCCAGGATATACATTCAAATGCATAGACGGATTAATAACAAATTTCCATTTACCACAATCAACATTATTAATGTTAGTATCAGCATTAGCAGGGAAAGAATACATAATGAAAGCATATAATGAAGCAGTACAAGAAAAATACAAATTTTTCAGTTTTGGAGACGCAATGTTCATATCATAAAAATAAAATAAAATTGAGCAATGCAAAAAATGCACATAAAGAACAAAAGAGGACATTAATAGCATTTGCACACTAATCAGAACATTTTAAAGTCCGCGTCTTTGAACGATAAAAACACACTAAAAATATCAAAAAGGAGCATATCAAATTTGCACAAATGTGCTTAAGGAGGAATTTAAAATAGATGAAACCAGCAGTAACGTATGAACTATTACACAGATGCAAACAAACAGGAGCAAGAAGAGGAGTTGTGCACACACCACATGGAGACATACAAACACCTGTATTTATGCCAGTAGGAACACAAGCAACAGTAAAATCAATGACACCAGAAGAACTAAAAGAAGAAGTAGGAGCACAAATAATATTATCAAACACATATCATTTATATTTAAGACCAGGACACGAAATAGTAAAAGAAGCAGGAGGACTACACAAATTCATGAATTGGGACAGGCCAATACTAACAGACTGTGGAGGGTTCCAAGTATTTAGTTTAAGTGACTTAAGAACAATAAGTGAAGAAGGAGTAGAATTTAAATCACATTTAGACGGAAGTAAACACTTTTTCTCACCAGAAAAAGTAATGGAAATAGAAGAAGCCTTAGGAGCAGACATAATAATGTCATTTGACGAATGTGTAGAATATCCAGCAACATATCAATACACAAAACAATCTATGGAAAGAACAACAAGATGGGCAAAAAGATGTAAAGAAGCACATACAACAAAAAATCAAGCATTATTTGGAATAATCCAAGGAGGATTTTATGAAGATTTAAGAAAAAAATCAGCAGAAGATCTAATTGAATTAGATTTTCCAGGATATGCAATAGGAGGAATAAGTGTAGGAGAGCCAAAAGAAGAATACTTAAAAATGTTATATTATACAGCACCACTTATGCCAAAAGATAAACCTAGATATTTGATGGGAGTAGGAACACCAGATTATTTAATAGAATCAGCAATAGCAGGAATAGATATGTGTGACTGTGTATTACCAACAAGAATAGCAAGAAATGGAACAGCACTTACATGGAATGGAAAAGTAGTAGTAAGAAATGCAACTTATGAAAGAGATTGGGGACCATTAGACCCAGAATGTGATTGCTATACATGTAAAAATTACACAAGAGCATATATAAGACATTTAGTAAAAACAAACGAAATTTTAGGAGTAAGACTATTATCAATACATAACTTAAGGTTCTTGACTAAATTAATGGAAAGAGTTAGAATAGAAATAGAGAACGATAATTTACTAAACTTCAAAAACGAGTTCTATAAAAAATATGGTTACACCAAATAAAGGGGGAATACAGATGAATATAATTGATGAGAATTTTGTAGAAAAATCAAAAAAAGAAAAAACAAAAATGTCCAAAATAATACTAATTATAATAGCAATATTAGTAATAGCAATAATAGGAATAATTATAGCACTAGGATATATAGACAATGCACAACTAAAAGTAACAGTTGACGGACAATTACAAGAAAAAGTAAAAGATATGCTAGTATTTGACGGAGATACAGTATATATATCTATTAGAGATATAGCAAGTTATGTAGGATATCAAAGTTATAGTGGAGACTATGCAGAAAGATCAGAAGCCAAAAACAAATGCTATATACAAAATGACGACGAAATAGCAAATTTTGTACTAGGATCAAACAAAATATATAAATTAGAAACACAAAAAACAAATTCAGATTACACATATTTTTATGCTAAAAAACCAGTAAAAGCAATAAACGGAAAATTATATATATCATCAGATGGATTCCAAGAAGCATTCAATTCAAGTTTTATATATAACCAAGACACAAAACGCATAAAAATATATACAATGAATTATTTAATATCAAGTTACCAACAAACAGTACTAGACAAAGGATTTGCTGAAATGAGTAGCGAATTTCACAACGAAAAATCGATATTTGAAGAAAGACTAGTAGTACAAAAAGACAAAAAACAACTAGGAGTAATAGACTTAAAAGGAAACACAATAATAGAACCAAAATACGAAGAAATAACATATATACCAGAAACAGGCGACTTCTTTGCAAAAAGTAACGGAAAAGTAGGAATAATCTCTAAAGATGGAACAATGAAAGTACAAATATTATATGATAGCCTAAACCTAATGGACAAAGACGCAGGAATATATGAAGCACAAAGAGAAGGAAAATATGGAATAATAGATGTAAAAGGAAATATAAAATTATATATAGAAAATGATGCAATAGGACTAGATATTTCAAAATTTGAAAAAAATGACATACGTAACAAATATTTACTAGTAGACAACCTAATACCAGTAAAGAAAAATGATTTATGGGGACTAGTAGACAAAACTGGAAAAACAATAGTAGACTTCAAATATGACAGTTTAGGATATATAGCATCAAGTAACAAAGACGCATTAAACTTATTAGTAATACCAAACTATAACATGATAGTAACATGCAAAGACAAAAAATATGGACTAATAAACTCATCAGGAGAAGAAAAATTCCCAACAAGAGCAGACGACATTTATATGGTAATAGACTCAGGAACAAAATACTACTATTTGAATTTTGAAGATCAAAGATATGATGTAGAAAAATGGCTAGACTCAATAGGAGTAAAAGCAGTAAAAAATAATGAAACAAAAACCACAACAAGTAGCTCAAGTGAAACAACAAACGAAACTTCAAACACAACGCAAAACAATAGCCAAACACAAGAAACAACACAACAAGACGATACATCATCACAACAAGAAACATCTGAAAATTCAGAACAAAATAGTGAAACATCAAACCAATAAGAGAAAAAAGCATAACAAAAATAAAATAACCATTCATAAAAAATATTAATAAAAAAGAATAAAACAAAAAATTGCAACATACATATATAAAGAGAATGCAAAGGAGAAATATATATGTTTAATGTTGCGATTTTTAAATTAAAAGACATAACCAAATATCTTGTAGTAATAACGATAATAATATTTATTGCAATAACAACTACAAGATTTTTTTCAATAAAAAAAGAAACCCAAATAACAATACCAACACCACAAATATATAAAAAAGCAATAAACAGTCAAATACCAGCAATAGAAGGCTTAGAAAAAGAACAAAACAATGAACTAAATAGAGAAGAACATAAATATGCTCAAATAGCTATAGGAACAGAAATAAGTGCAATAAAAAGTATAAATCAAGAAGAAGCAAAAATAACACAAGAAACAAATAATTCCGAGGAAAAAAACACAGAAAATCAACAAACAGAAGCAAAAACAGAGCAAAACTCAAACAATGAAAATAACCAAAACAATAATGTAAACAACAAAGAAGAAAAAAATGAAGAAGTCAAAACAGGACAAGAAACACAAATAGTAACAAATAACCCAATAAAAGAAACATATAACACCCAATACGGAAAAGTAAAAATAAAAAATGGAACAAAAATCAACTTAACAGAAGAAATAATGACACCAAACATTAGCATAGAAAATAAAAACATATTAATATTTCACACACACAGCTGTGAAAGTTACACATCAAGCAATGCCTTCCCATACACACCAACAGGAACATATAGAACAACAGACTTAAACTATACAGTAACAAGAGTAGGAACAGAACTAGAAAGCCAATTAAAAAAATACAATATACCAGTAACACATAACACAAGTTACCACGATTATCCATCATATAATGGATCATACACACGTTCATTAGCAACAGTAACAAACATATTAAAAACAACACCATCAGACATTATAATAGATTTACATAGAGATGCAATAGGAAGCAGAAGTGACTATGCACCAACTGTAAAAATAGGAGAAGACTATGCGGCACAAATAATGTATGTAATAGGAACAAACCAAGGAGGACTAGAACATCCAAACTGGCAACAAAACTTAAAATTTGCAATAAAAGTACAAGAAAAAGCAGAAGAAATGTTTCCAGGACTATTTAAACCAATAATGTTAACAGAATACAGATATAACCAACATGCCGGAAAATATGCAAGCATAATGGAAGTAGGAGCAACAGGAAACACATTGGAACAATGTCTAACAAGTATGAAATATTTAGCCAAAGTCCTAGACGAGGTAATAAAATAGAAAAAAATATCTGTGGGTGTTTTTTGAGTCCGTCCTCAAAAACACCCAAAATTAAACACCAAATTCATGTAAACCGTATAAATTACAAATATCGCAATCAGAACAAACCACAATTTTTTTTTCAAATATCAAAAGCAACGTATTTGCAAATTCATCAATAGCATTATCAACTAAATGCAAATAAATTTTTTTAGGTAAAACAGAAAGCAAAGTATTCAAAATAAAATCATTATTAGAAAAAATAATATCAGACAAATACTTAGCCTGGTAAATAGAATTATCTAAAGGAATAATATTTTTATTTTCATCTAACAAAAGAGGATTATCCTTTCTATAAACAATATGAACAACATCAGTTTTAGGAGACTGAGAATTTATATATAATTTTAATAAAGAAATAAATTCCATATATTCTTTTTCAATTATAAAATTACTAACAGCATCATCAACAACTTCATCAAGAATCGAAAAATACCTTTTTAGTCTAAAATTAATAAAGCCAGTCAACACTATAGATTTATGCTCTTTTAAATATAAGTAAAACTGATTATTAATGTATGAAAATTTTTTATTAAAATAATTAGAATAGTCTTCAGAAAATAAATCAAAACAATAATTTAAAATTTTTTTCCTTTCAAGATTATCAAAATAACAATAATTTTGTTGAATTATATTCAATAACAATTCTTCTTCCAATTCATCAATAACCAAATAAGAAAGTATGTCTGAAACAAAATGAATAAAAGAATCAACATTAGATCC
Source organism: Clostridium sp. 27_14 (assembly GCA_001916035.1). Classification (GTDB taxonomy): domain Bacteria; phylum Bacillota; class Clostridia; order TANB77; family CAG-508; genus CAG-269. The sequence continues at coordinate 22,158 of MNRQ01000023.1, forward strand.
TAAATAATGTATTATTAAATTTTGATAATATTTGAATTTTTTGACTGTAAAACACATATACTGAACATTAGACAATCTTAATTCATTTAATAGATACTCTAATATTATTGAATTATTTGTTTTTATGCAAATTGTTCTCATTTTCAGACCCCTTTCAAAATTAGTATCTACTAAACTTTTAAACTTATACATTATAATATGAAATTTTGAAAAAAAAGAATATTGTCCACATAAAAAGACCAAACCAAAATTGTAAAAGATAATTTTAGTTTAGTCTTAATATAAAACAATAAAAATCAACCATAAATATTATAATCAATATCAGGAAATAAACAATCTTTTTCCTGAATATCTAAAAGAAAATTCTCATCAATTTCATCATTTTTAATTTGATAATATAATTTAGTAAAACGACCAATATGATCTTTAATACGTTTTTTAGCATAATCCACCATAGTACCATTAGTAATAATAAAAAGCCAATCACTACTTTGAGCTAATAACAACTCTCTAGCACATTGATTAAGAGCTTTTTGCCTTAAACCAGTAGAATTAGGATAAAGGCTAGCAAGTTCACACATTCTATCACCAGCAACATGTAAATGACGATGAACATAATCATTTGTAGGATTAAGCCAAACTTCGCTATAACCATTAGCACCCCAGCTAGAACGACAAGGTGTAGAAACTTGTATTTCCGGATATTTATCAATATATTCAGAAGGTGTTATCAATTCAAAATTACAATCATCATAATAAATCTTTTTAAATAAAATATATAACCAATAAGGACCTTCATACCACCAATGACCATAAAGTTCAGCATCATAAGGACACAAAACAATAGGAGGCTTATCCATATATGAAGCAGCATTAGATATCTGCTTAACACGTGAATCCAAAAAATGTCCAGCCTGTTTTTCAGCAGAATCATGAGCCCATTGTATATCATAATAATCTTTTTGATCAGTGTTTCCAGTTATGCGATAATATTTAATTCCTGTATGAACACGTACACCATTATGAGCAATATAAGGCTTTATATAATTGTAATCAGCCTCATAACCAATATCTCTATAAAACTCTCGATAATTATAATCACCAGGATAACCATTTATAGAGCTCCATACTTGACGAGAAGATTCCAAATCACGTCCAAAAGCAACCAAACCATCTGGTGAAACAATAGGAGCTAAAGTACCATATATAGGAGTTGGATTAGCATATAAAATACCATGTGTTTCAGTTATAGCATATTCAATTCCAAATTCACGTAGATATTTATCAGCTTCTGGAACATAGCCACATTCAGGAAGCCATATACCACGAGGTTTCTTTCCAAAATATTTTTCATAAGTTTGAACACCAACAGCAATTTGAGCTCTTACTGTTTTTTCATTAACATATAAAATAGGAAAATACCCATGTGTTGCACCACAAGTTATTATTTCTAAAACACCAATATCTTGAAAATGCTTAAATTGTTCTATCAAATTACATTTAAAAACATCTTTAAATAAATGTAAATCATTTGAATATCTTTCATAATAATAATGAGATAATCTATTTAAACGCTCATCATAAGAAGTTCTTTTTATTTCCTTTTCTGATAATTCAATTAACTGCTCTAAATAATGTATATACTTTTGTTGCAATAATTCATTATCTAACATAGACAACAATGGAGGTGTCATTGACATTGTAATACGAAAATTAACACCTTCATCAACTAACTTTTTAAAATAAGTAAGAAGCGGTATATATGTTTCTGATATCGCTTCATATAACCACGATTCTTCCAAATAATCATTACTTTCAGGGTGATGAATAAATGGAAGATGTGCATGTAAAACAAAACTTACATATCCTTTTTTCTCTTGCATTTAACTACATTCCTTTCTTGCTTCAGCTCAAATAAATAATATCTATTTGAATCTTGAAGAAAAACTTTCAGAAGATGGATTCCCACCAGAAGAAGGGTTAGACAAATCATAAAAGTTTTTGATTGTATTTTCTTCAAATAATTTTTTATAAATTTCCTGAATATTATATAATTTATTCAAATGGCTTGAAATAGGTAAACTTTCAATATTTTTATTATATTCAACATTAGATTTCACATTTCTTACTAGTACTGAATTAATAGGTTTATTGTAATCTTCAGCCAAAATATGATTATTTGGAGAATCAATTGCATTAGACATTGTAACATAAAAATAATCTCTATCAATTGATTTAGAAGGATATTTATTAACTTCAGAATTTGGATCCTTTTGTTCTTCTTCACCTATCTCACGTTGTATATAGTTATAAAAAGGCTTCCTTCCAAGTTCGATTTTATAATCACAATTAGCATCATTTACATGTAAATACCAAGAGTTTGCAAAATCATTTATCTCTACTTCAAAAGCATAATGCATAGTTTCATTATGAACTATAAGAACAGGACGTGTTTTATCAAAAAAATCATAACCGTATTGTTTTTTAAAATTCTCTCTATCAGAATCAGCAATATCCCAATAAACAAACAAATTATTAGGTGTTTGAGCAAGAACTTTTACAATAGTCTGATTATATCTGTATGGCAAATCATAATATTCAACTACAGAACCTTTAGTTTCAACTTTTTTTGTAGATGTTGAAGTATTAGTTTTAGAAACTGTTTTAGACTTAACTTTTTTATTAGTAGAATTACTAGATTTTGTACTTTTTTTACTTGTAGAAGTACTTGTTTTTGTGGTTTTATTTGATCTATTTGAAGATTTATTTATTTCATTTTTTGTTTTTGAATTTACTTTTTTATTAGAAATATTAGAACTCATTTTAGCATCTTTTTGAACTGTATTAGATGACATATTTAAGTTTTCTAATTCTTTCTGTTCTTTAGTTTTTCTTGGCATGATTAATCCTCCTATGTATTTCATTTTTCTACTTATATATACTATACTAAAACAAAAATAAATTCAAGTAAAATAAGAATTTTTTTTAAAATTATAATCAAGCTATTGAATAAAAACAAAAAATGTGATAAAAATATGTAAATCAAAAAATAAGAAAAAAGAAAAATACGTTAATACTAAAAACTCATCTTATTTTATACATATAAAGCAAGCTTATAGGAAGAAAGGAATGTAATAAAATGTATAATGAACCACAAGAAATGTTAAATACACCAAAGATAAAAGTAATAGGAGTAGGAGGAGCTGGAAACAACGCAGTAAATAGAATGATAGAAGATAATATAAAAGGAGTCACATATTATCTATTAAATACAGAAACAGGAACATTAAAAAGAGCAAAAACTAAAAATATATTGCAAATAGGAATAGAAACAACAAAAGGATTAGGAGCAGGAGCAAACGAAAATGTAGGAGAAAGAGCAGCAATAGAAAATAAAGAACAAATAAAAGACATAGTAAGAGGAGCAGACATGGTATTCATAGTCGCTGGAATGGGTGGAGGAACAGGAACAGGTGCAGCACCAGTTGTAGCAGAAATCGCAAAAGAAATGGGAATACTAACAATAGGAGTTGTAACAAAACCATTTATGTTTGAAGGCAAAGCCAGAAAACTAAGAGCAGACTATGGAACACAAAAATTAAAAGAAAATGTAGATGATCTAATTGTAATATTAAATGACAAACTATTAAAAACAACAGACACTAAAATCACATTAAATTCAGCATTTTCATTAGCTGACGAAGTTTTAGAACAAGCAATCTCAGGGATAACAGATTTACTAACAACAATAGGAGAAGTAAACATAGACTTTGCAGACATATCTACTACAGTAAGATATAGAGGAAAAGCATATATGGGAGTTGGAAAAGCATCAGGAGAAAAGAAAGTAGAAGAAGCAGTAAGACAAGCAATTGCAAACCCACTTACAGAAAGCAAAATAAATGGAGCAAAAGGAGTTATATTTAATGTTAAAGGTGATGAAAGCTTAAGTCTACTAGAAATAAACAGTGCAATAGCAATAATCAATGACCAAATAAGTGAAGATGCAAATGTTATATTTGGAACCGTTATTGATAACAATATGAAAGACAATGTAAGTGTAACTATAATAGCAACAGGCGTGGAAGAAACAATAGAAGTAAAATAAAAAAGTTAAAATTAAACTACAACTCAAAACAACTTTGATAAGCCCATAAAACAAAAGTTATAACAAAAATATAAAAAATGAATAAAAATGACTAAAATAGTTGTAAAAAAAATAAAAAATTGATATACTTATAATGTTAAATAAGTATATCATTTTTGTATATAAAAGAAACTTTTAATAAATACAAAATGAATATATTAAAAGAAAGTTAAGCTTTCTAAAAAGGAGGAATTAGTATGAGTGAAGAAAATCAAGAAAAAATAGAAGAAAGAAAAGAAAACGAAAATACATCAGAAATAATAGAAACAGAAACAACAGAAGAAAATGAAGGAATACAAATATCAAATGATGTAATAGCAGTAATAGCAGGAGTTGCAGTATCAGAAGTACAAGGAGTATCATCAATGGCAGGAGGATTTGCAGGAGGAATATCAGAAGTACTAAGTGGAAAGAAAAACTTAGCAAAAGGAATAAAAGTAGATAAAGAAGAAAATAAAGTAAAAATAGATGTAAACATAATTGTAGAATATGGTACAAGAATACCAGATGTAGCATTTGAAATACAAAATAGAGTAAAAACATCTGTAGAAAATATGACAGGACTAAAAGTTGAAGAAGTAAATGTACATGTACAAGGCGTAAACACAAATACAGTTAGCAAAGAAGAAACAGAACAAAATGAAGAAGAAAAAGAACAAGCAGAATAAAAAGAACAAGCAAAAAACAGAATAAAGAAAGTAAGAGAAACATGCAGATATTAATAGCTTTTGAACAAAAAATAGCTCTTTTAAATGTATATCTTCAAAAATAAAAGTAAAAATAAACAAAATAAGGGTAAATATACCAATAAAGAAAGGAATTGTTGAAAATGAAATTTATCGAAAAAATCACATTAATCATATATTCTAACATCATGTTAATATTATCTATAATATTATGCTTATTAGTATTTGGGTGGCTAGATATAGGAATAGTAGGAGAAATAGTTAAAAACTGTATTACAACAGACCCAGGATCAAAAATAACATTAGGAGTAAGTGTTTTATTTATACTATTATCTATCAGATGCATATTTTTTGATCCAACATCAAAACAAGAAATAAAAGAAAAACAAGGAGTGTTATTAGAAAACTCTAATGGAAAACTAATGATTTCAAAAGAAACAATAGAAAATCTAGTTGAATCTGTAGCAAAAGACTTCAAAGAAGCGGAAAGCATAACAACAAGAGTTGAATTAGACAAAGAAAATAATGTTAGCATTTTTGCAAATTTAGTAGTTAGTGCAGATGCAGTAATAAAAGATTTATCAGCAGATTTGCAAAACAAAATAAAAGAAAGAGTAAAATTAGCAACAGATTTAGAAGTCAAAGAAGTAAACATAACAGTAAAAAAAGTTGCACAAGTACAAGAAAAAACGAAGTAACATAATATATAATATAAAGAAAATACCGCGATATGTGCAAAAGCAAAATTCGCGTGTAAACAAAACGCGGACAAAAACGTTAAAATAAGTGAAATACTATTAGTCCGCTTTTGTTGTTTTCAGAAAGGATAGTGATAATAAATGGAAGAATTAAAAAAATTTTTAGGAAAATACTGTGGAGCAATTATAGGAATTATTGTAGCAATTGTCATATTAGCAACTAGACTATATGATGTAATAATAGGAATAGTAGTCATATTTTTAGGAGCTTTTGTAGGAAATTATGTCCAACAAAATAAAGATGATGTAAAAACAAAACTAAAAACATGGATAGATAAGATGTAGAAAGGAAAATGTAATGAATAGAACATTAATGAGAGAAAATGCTTTTAGACTATTATATAGTTTAGAAGTCCAAAAAAACAAAGAAATAAATATCGAAGAACAAATAGAATTATATATAGAAAGCAATAATATAACAAATACAGAAGCAATTGAATACATGAAAGACGCAATTTTAGGAATAGAAAAAAATAAAGTTGAAATAAAAGCTTTAATAGAAGAAAATCTAAAATCAAACTGGAAATTAGAAAGAATATCAAAAATAGATTTAAGTTTATTAGAACTAGCAATATATGAAATAAAATATAAAGAAGTTCCATATAAAGTAGCTATAAATGAAGCAGTCGAACTAGCCAAAAAATATGGAGAAGACAACTCAAAAACATTTGTTAATGGAATTTTAGCAAGCATAGTAAAAAAATAAATTTGTAAGAAAGCCTTTTAGCAAATAGAGAGGAATAGATAAAAATGAATTATGAAAATATGGCAGTTACAGTAAGCCAAGTAAATAGTTATATAAAAGAAAAAATAGCCTCAGATGAAGGATTAAATAGTTTAATAATAAAAGGCGAAATATCAAACTTTAAAAACCACTATACAGGACATCTATACTTTACACTAAAAGATGATAAATCACTTATAAAATGTATAATGTTTAAAAGCTATGCACAAAAACTAAATTTTATGCCAAAATATGGTATGAAAGTGTTTGTATTTGGAGAAGTCTCAGTATTTGAACGAGATGGAATATATCAAGTATATGTAAAAGCTATGCAAGAAGATGGAGTAGGAGCATTATATAAAAAATATGAAGAACTAAAACAAATGCTAGAAGAACAAGGATATTTTGATATTAGCCATAAAAAGAAAATACCACAAATGCCAAAAATAATAGGAGTACTAACATCACAAACAGGTTCAGTAATTAGAGACATCATAAATGTAAGCACAAGAAGAAATCCTAATGTTCAAATAAGACTATTTCCAGTACCAGTACAAGGACAAGACGCAGCACCCAAAATTGCAGAAGGAATACGTTTTATGAACAAAAACAAATTAGCAGATGTACTAATTTTAGCGAGAGGAGGAGGCTCATTAGAAGATTTATGGCCATTTAACGAAGAAATAGTTGCACACGCCATATATGAATCAGAACTTCCAATAATTTCCGCTGTAGGACATGAAACAGACTTTTCAATATCAGATTTTGTAGCAGATTTACGAGCACCAACACCATCAGCAGCTGCTGAATTAGCAGTACCAGATATATATGAAGTAAAACAAAAAATACTAGGATATAAAAATAGACTAAAAATATCTCTTAATAAAAAATATGAAATGTTAAAATTACATTATGAAAAATTAACATCAAGTTTTGTATTTAAAGAACCATTAAGAATAATAAATGAAAGATCAATATTGCTAGACAATCAAGTAAAACAAATAGAAAATATTATAAAAAACAAAAAGCAATCAGAAAAAGAAAGATATGTAAAACTAGTTTCAAAATTAGATACACTAAGTCCATTAAAAACTTTAACAAGAGGATATTCAATTATAGAACAAAAAGGAAAAATTATAAACAGTGTAAAAGAATTACAAGAAGGAAACGAAATTGACATACAAATGATTGATGGCAAAGCAAAAGCAAAAATTATTTAGATATATTATTAAAAAAAGTTCAAATAATATACTAATAGGAAGGATATAAACAAAATGGATAAAAAAACAAAAATACTGTTAATAATACTAACAATACTAATTATTTTATTAGTTGGATATGTAACTTATATATTTGCAAAAAATAAAAATCAACAAATAGACTCAAAAACAGAAAAAAACATAATAACAGAAAATATTACAGAAAAAAATGAAACAGAAAATGAAGAGAACAAAATAGAGGAAAACAATTCAAACGAAACAACTGGAAGTAATGAAAATAATGAAAAAGATACAGAAAAGCCAATAAGCTCAAATAATACAGAAAGCTCTCAAAACACTACTAACAACAATAATAATGGAAAAGAGATAGTAGGAAAAGAAGAACAAGAAAGTAATAACGAAAACAGTGGAGTAAATCCAGAAGAAATAGCAATAAAACTAGCAAAAGAAAAATGGGGAGAAACAAGCGAAAGTTATGTATTCACAATAGATCAAATAGAGGGAAAAATATACCATGTAGCAGTAAATTCAAATGCACAAGTTATAGGATACATTGATGTAAATATAGAAACAAAAACAGCAGTAGAAAGATAGAAATTTTGCATAAAAATGCTAAAAAAATGAAAAAACAATCTGCAAAAATTAAAAACTCTTATAGCTATAGGTACCTTTAAGCAAAGTGAGAAAGGAATGAAAATAAGAATGGAAGAAAAAAGTTTTGAGGAAAACATGGAACAATTAGAAAAAATAGTAACAGAATTGGAAAAAGGAGACTTGAATTTAGATGAATCAGTTAAAAAATTTGAACAAGGAATGAAAATATCAAAAAAATGTAATGATATATTAGAAAATGCAGAAAAGAAAATAACAATTTTACTAAAACAAGAAAATGGAATAAAAGAAGCAAATTTTGAAACTGAAGAGTAAAAAAGAGGAAGGTCAAATATGGAAGTAATAGGAGAAATTTTAAAAAACAAATATATAGTAATACCATTGTTACTATGGTTTTGCATACAAATATTTAAAGTTATTTATGATTTAATAACAACAAAAAAATTCAACTTTAAAAGAATTATGGGAGCAGGAGGAATGCCAAGTTCACATTCAGCAGTTGTTGTAGGACTTGCAACTCTAATAGGAAAATATGAAGGAATAAACACACCAATCTTTGCAATAGCACTAATTTTTTCTTTTGTAGTTATGTATGACGCAGCAGGAGTAAGAAGAGCGGCTGGAAAACAAGCAAAATTATTAAATCAGCTAGTTGAAACACCAGGATTATCAGGAATACAAGTATCAGAAAAACTAGTAGAAGTTTTAGGACACACACCAATTCAAGTCATAGTTGGAGCAGCAATAGGAGTAATAGTAGGATTAATTGCATAAAATTATAAAAAAGATAAAATATAAAAAGAAAGGGTGAAGGATATGACAGATATAGAAATTGCTAAAAATGTAAAATTAAAAAACATCACAGAAATTGCAAAAAATATTGGAATAAAAGAAGATGAAATAGAAGTATATGGAAAATACAAGGCAAAAATATCTAATGAAGTAAGCAAAAGATTAAAAGAAAAAGAAAATGGGAAACTTATTTTAGTAACTGCCATAAACCCAACACCATTAGGAGAAGGAAAAACAACTGTATCAATAGCAATAGCTGACGCATTAAACAAAATAGGAAAAAAAGCAATACTTGCATTAAGAGAACCATCACTAGGTCCAGTATTTGGAATAAAAGGAGGAGCAACAGGAGGAGGAATGTCACAAGTTGCACCAATGGAAGATATCAATTTACATTTTACAGGAGATATACATGCAATAACAACAGCAAATAATTTATTATCAAGTTTAATAGACAATCATATATATTTTGGCAATGAACTTAAAATAAAAAAAGTAACTTGGAAAAGATGTATTGATTTAAATGATAGACAATTAAGAATGATAGAAACAGGACTATCAGGAGAAAAAAATATAGAACCAAGAAAAGACGGATTTAACATAACAGTAGCATCAGAAATTATGGCGATTTTATGCTTATCAAAGGATATCAAAGAATTAAAAGAAAACTTAGGAAACATTATTATAGGATATAATGAAAAAGATGAGCCAGTATATGCTAAAGACTTAAATGCCCAAGGAGCAATGGCAGCATTACTAAAAGATGCCATCAAACCAAACTTAGTGCAAACATTAGAACATACACCAGCAATAATACATGGAGGACCATTTGCAAATATAGCACATGGATGTAACAGTATAATTGCAACAAAACTAGCTTTAAAACTAGGAGAATACACAGTAACAGAAGCAGGATTTGGCGCTGACTTAGGAGCAGAAAAATTTTTAGACATAAAATGCAGAAAAGCAAAAATAAAACCTGATATAGCAGTCATAGTAACAACTATAAAAGCATTAAAATATCATGGTGGAGTAGAAAAAGAAGATATACAATATGAAAATATAAAAGGAATACAAAATGGATTACACAACTTATTCACACATGTAGAAAATTTAAAAGTTCGTTATGGCCTAAAAGTAATAGTAGCATTAAATAAATTTAATACAGACAAAGATGAAGAAATAGAATTTTTAGAAAAGGCTCTAAAAGAAAAAAATATAGAATTAAGTATAGTTGAAGGTTGGAAAAAAGGTGGAAATGGTGCAATAGACATTGCAAACAAAATAATAAAAGAAACAGAAAACGCCGAAGAATTTATAAACGAATTCTCGATGATAAGAAATGAAGTAAACTATTTATACCCATTACGTGACGATATAAAAACAAAAATAGAAAAAATAGCAACTAAAATATATAGAGCAACAGAAGTTGAATTTTCAATAGAGGCAATAGAAAAAATAGAAAAGATAGAAAAAATGGGATATGCAAAATTACCAGTATGTATAGCAAAAACACAATATTCATTATCAGATGATTCAAAAAACTTACAAGACAAAGGAAAATACAAAATAACAATAAGAGATATAGAGCTAAAAGCAGGGGCAGGATTTGCTGTAGCATTAGCAGGAAAAATAATGACAATGCCAGGATTACCTAAAAAACCATCAGCAGAAAATATAGATATTGATGAAGATGAAAATATTAGTGGAATATTTTAAGTTTCAAAATTATCAATAATAGAAAATAAAAAAATAAACCAAAGATAAAAACAAAAAGTTGAAAACAAAAAATATATTTAACATATATATAATGAATAAAAAACCTGACTTTTCAAATAATAAAAAAGAAAGTGAGGTTTTTTTATGTATAATTTTAGAACAGATTTAGCAAATGAAAGAAGAGACATCTACAAAAAGGCAAATCAAATAGAAAACGAAATAGAAGGAATAGAAAGCGAAATAGAAAAAGTAAATGAAACAATAACAATAGAAAGGGTAAAAATAACAAACAATCAAGGAGAAAAAGCAATAGGAAAGCCAATAGGAAATTATATAACAATAGATGTAAAAAAACTAAGAATAGCACAACAAGAAGAGATAGAAAAAACAGCAGATGTATTACAAAAAGAACTAAAAAAAATAATAGATATTCATGTAGACAAAGAAGGATCAGCACTAGTAGTGGGACTAGGAAATATATATGTAACTCCAGACAGTTTAGGACCAAAAGTAATAAATGAAATAGAAGTAACAAGACATGTAATAAAATATTTACCACAATATGTTGAAGAAGGAACAAGAGAAATAAGTGCAATATCACCAGGAGTTTTAGGAACTACAGGCATAGAAACATTAGAAATATTAAAAGGAATTGTAGAAAATGTAAAACCAAAAATAATAATTGTAATAGACGCACTAGCATCAAGAAGTATAGAAAGAATAAGTAGTACAATACAACTATCAGACACAGGAATAGTACCAGGAGCAGGTGTAGAAAATACAAGAGCAGAAATAAGCGAAAAAACATTAAAAGTGCCGGTAATAGCCCTGGGAATACCCACAGTTGTTGAAACAGCAGTTCTAGTAAATGACTGTTTAGATTTATTAATAGAAAAATTACAAGAAGAAGCAAAATCAAATGACATGTTAAATAAAATAAAACAAGAAGATAATTATAAAGAAATAAAAGAAGCATTAATGCCAAAAGAGTACAACCTAATAGTCACACCAAAAGAAATAGACGACTTAATAGAAAATATGAAAGACGTTGTAGCTATGGGAATTAATAATAGTTTATAATTAAAATTATAAAAACTATTGCAAAAATAAATTTAGTAATATATAATTTAGCCAAATAAAATAAGAGGAGGAATTATTATGGCAGAAAATGAAGAAAAAAAGAATTTACAAGAAAATGAAGAACAAAAAAACACTGAAAACAATGAAGTTAATGAAGTAAAAACAGAAAAAGAGGAGGCAAAATTCACACAGGTAAAACCAAGTGAAAAAACAGAAAAAAAAGAAGAAAAGAAAAGTACAGAAAATAATCAAGCCAAGAAACCAACTAAAACAAAAGAAGAAAAAACAAAAAACGAAAAAGTAAAAAAAGAAAAACCAGTTAAAGAAAAAGGAAAGAAAAGAAATATATTTGCAAGAATAGTAGCAATAATAATATTATTAGCAATAGTAATAGGAATAATAGTAATTGCTCTACCATCACCAGCTAGAGCATTAGAAGAAATGTTTAGAGATTTAAAAGCAGGAAAAATGTCAGATATTGATAAATATGTAGACTATAACAGCTTAATTGATATACCAGCATTAGGAAACCTAGAAGGAGCAGACAGCACAGATAATGACAAAATTTTATATGAAGATTTGAAATGGAACATAAAGAAAATTGAAAAAAATGAAGAAGAAGCAAAAATAGAAGTAGAAATAACAAACAAGAATTATAAAAATATCTTCCAAAACTTTACTAAAAAAGTAGTTCAAAAAATATTAAATAATGAAAAACCATCAGACGAAGAAGCGGGACAATATCTAATGGAAGAATTAAAAAATAAAGAAGTAGGACAAACAACAACAACAAAAGAAATTACAATAAGAAAAGAAAAAGGAAAATGGAAAGTAGTTGTAGATGAAAATTTACAAAATGCAATATTTCCAGGATTATCAGAAGCTGTAAATGGATATGGTGAGTAATTGCTATAATCAAGAATTTTGAAAAATTAAGAAAAAAACTTGCAATTTGCCAAATAATTTGGTACAATATGTAAGGTAAAAAACACATAAAGCCAATTTGAAAGGGTGTGCTAGCAAAAGCTAGTCCGGTTCAAGTGCAAACTTTATGGAAGTAAAAACAAAAAGGGAGGAATTAAAAATGGCAGTAGTTGCAATGAAACAATTACTAGAAGCAGGTGTTCACTTTGGACATCAAACTAGAAGATGGGATCCAAAAATGGCTGAATATATATTCCAAGCCAGAAATGGAATACATATCATCGATTTACAAAAGACATCAAAAAAATTAGATGAGGCTTATGCATTCTTAAAAGAACAAGCTGAAGAAGGAAAAACAGTATTATTTGTAGGAACAAAAAAACAAGCTCAAGAATGTATGAAAGAAGCAGCAATCAAATGTGGAATGTACTATGTTGATCAAAGATGGTTAGGAGGAATGTTAACAAACTTCGAAACAATCAGAACAAGAGTACAAAGATTAAAAGACTTAGAAGCAATGCAAGAAGATGGAACATTTGATGTATTACCTAAAAAAGAAGTAATCCTATTAAAGAAAGAAATGGAAAAACTAGAAAGAAACTTAGGTGGAATCAAAGACATGGAAGAATTACCAGGAGTTATATTCTTAGTAGATCCTAAAAAAGAAAGAATAGCTATATTAGAAGCTAGAAAATTAGATATACCAGTTATTGGTTTAGTAGACACAAACTGCAATCCAGAAGATGTAGACTATGCTATACCTGGAAATGACGATGCAATAAGAGCTGTAAAATTAATAGCAGATGTTATGGCAAATGCAGTTATTGAAGGAAGACAAGGAGAAAGCTTCGAAAATGCAGAAGAACAAGATATATCAGAAGAAGCAACTGACATGGAACAAGTAGTAGAAGCAACAGAAGAAACAGCAGAATAATAAATAAAGAATATATATTAGGAAAGATATAAACTTCTCTAATAAGCAAAACTATATAGTTAATATAAAGGGGCGAGCATCGCTCGTACGAAAAAAATTCGGACGTAGCGTAGCTCGCTTTAGTAAATATAAGGAGGAATTTAAGATGGTTACAGCAAGTTTAGTTAAAGAATTAAGAGAAAAAACAGGAGCAGGAATGATGGACTGCAAAAAAGTTTTAACAGAAACAGATGGTGATATGGAAAAAGCAATCGAACTATTAAGAGAAAGAGGAATTGCAAAAGCAGCTAAAAAATCAGGAAGAGTTGCAGCAGAAGGATTAGTAGAAGCTGTTATATCAGAAGATGGAAAAACAGGAGCAATAATAGAAGTAAACTCAGAAACAGACTTTGTTGCTAAAAACGAAGAATTTAAAACATTTGTAGAAAATGTAGCAAACCAAGTATTAAAAACAAATCCAAAAGATGTAGAAGAATTATTAGCTCAACCAGCTATGTTTGAAGAAGGAAAAACAGTACAAGAATCATTAGTTGGAAAAATAGCAACAATAGGAGAAAACCTAACAATCAGAAGATTTGCAAGATTTGAATCAGAAGGATTAGTTGAAAAATATATCCATGGAGATGGAAAAATAGCTGTATTAGTTAACATGAAAAAAGGTGACAGCACAGTAGCAAAAGATATTTGTATGCAAATTGCAGCTGCAAGACCAGAATATGTAAGAAGAGAAGAAGTTCCAGAAGAAAGAGTAGCAAAAGAGATGGAAATACTAAAAGTTCAAACAATGAATGAAGGAAAACCAGAAGCAATAGCAGAAAAAATAGTACAAGGAAGAATAGGAAAATTCTATGAAGAAATTTGCTTAGTAGACCAAGCATTTGTAAAAGATCCAAATATGAAAATCTCTGAATTATTAAAACAAAAAGATGCAGAAGTTGCAGAATTTGCAAGATTCGAAAAAGGTGAAGGAATCGAGAAAAAAGAAGAAAACTTTGCAGAAGAAGTTATGAAACAAATAAAATAATTAATAAATTAATATCTTAAGAAAAAAGTATAACTTTTCTAAGATATAGCAAATCTAAAAATATAAAAAGCATATCAGAATTAGTTTGATATGCTTTTTACAATTAATATTATCAATTCTTATAATAAAAAAATAATTAAAATACATAAAAAGACTACATTCAAAAATAAAAATTAATAAGAAAGCAAATTGACTTTACATAAAAGCTATGATATAATGGACCAAAAATTGAAAGGAGTATGATTATAGTAGCAATTGAAACCAATCATAAAAAAGTGTAAAAAAAGAAACTGTAAAAATCAAATAAGAAAAAAGAGAGGACAACATTATGAAGAACAACAACATTAGAGAATTTGCACGGAAAATGGAAGGCAAAAAACTTACAATTTTAGGACATGAAAATATTGATGTAGACGCCTTTTTATCAGGGGTACTCTTATCAAGACTTTTTGACTTTTTAAAAATCGACAATGAATTCATTGTATTAGAAGAAGTAGCAGAAGGTAATGAAACCTATGATATTGTCAAAAAATTATTTAACATTGATATGAAAGACTGGGAAAGAACCGGCGAAGACGCAGAACGTCTGCTTTTTTTGGAAGACCATTTTGAGACTGTTCATGCAGGAAAGGTGGTAGGCTGTATAGACCATCACCCAACTTCTAAAAATGTAAGTTTTGATTACGAAAAGAGACGTAATTCATCTGCTAGCTCATTTCTTATCTATGAGCTGATGCTTGAAGTAAGATACCCTGTTACAACAGAAGATATCGAAATGATTATCTTCTCAATGATGATTGATACCACAGCTTTCAAAAGCAGCAAAGCAATTCAAAGTGAAGTAGAAGTAGCTGAAAAATTAGCAACTAAATACAAGTTGGATTATGAGGAGCTGATTAAAGTTGCATTGTGTTTAACACCAATTGACAAAATGTCAATCGAAAAAATTACATCAAATGGTGAAAAAAGCTATAACTACAATGGAAACGCAGTAAAATCAGCATATTTACAGCTGTATGGTATGCCATCAAAACAGAAAATAGAAGAATGGAAAGGCTTCTTAGCAAAAAGAGTTAAAAAAGAAGGATTGAAAATGTTTGTTTTCATTATCTTTGAAACAAAGGGTAACTTTACAATTGAGTATCAGATTATGACACACATCTGTGCAAAATGAAAATACATGACGGCATCTTATCAAGGGGAAAAGATATCATGCCAAAAATTGAAAAAATATTTGATAAACAGTAAAAAATCAAATTCACTAATTAGTGGAGATTAGAAAAGGAGCTTTTTAAGCTCCTTTTTGTAATATCAACAGATATATTCAAAAATATTAAGAAAATCTTAAAAAACTACTGTACATTTTTCAAATTTATGATAAAATGGGTGTGATAAAAAATATGCAATAATAAAAGTAAAAAAGAAGTAGATAATTTGCATAAATATAAAGGGAGAGTGAAAAAATTGTCAGAACCAAAGTATAAAAGAGTACTACTAAAATTAAGCGGAGAAGTATTAGCAGGAGAACAAAAAACAGGAGTTAATGCAGAAATAGTAGGAAAAATCTGTGATAAAATAAAAGAAGTAGTAGAAATGGGAGTACAAGTAGCAATAGTAGTAGGAGGAGGAAACTTCTGGAGAGGGAGAAATGGACATCAAATGGAAAGAACAACAGCAGACTATATGGGAATGTTAGCAACAGCAATGAATGGATTAGCACTACAAGATGCATTAGAAGCAAGAGGAGTATATTCAAGAGTACAAACAGCAATAGAAATGAGAGAAATAGCAGAACCATTTATACAAAGAAAAGCAGACAAACATTTAAACAGAGGAAGAGTAGTAATATTTGCTTGCGGAACAGGTCATCCATATTTTACAACAGACACGGCAGCAGTATTAAGAGCAACAGAAATTGGAGCAGACATAATTTTATTAGGAAAAAATATAGATGCAGTATATTCAGCAGATCCAAAATTAGACCCAACAGCAGAAAAATATGAAGAAATATCATATATGGAAGTATTAGAAAAAGATTTAAAAGTAATGGATTCAACAGCAACAGCATTATGCAGAGATAATAATATGCCACTACTAGTATTTGGTATATCTGACCCAGAAAATATAGTAAAAGCAGTAAAAGGAGAAAAAATAGGAACAATAGTAAAATAATTAAAAATATAACTAAAAAAATTAGAGAAAACTAATACAATATAAAAAATAAAAAGAAAAGCAAAAAGAACAAAAAGATTTAGGAGGAATTAAAAATGGATTATACAAATATAAAAGAAAAAATGGAAAAAACAATAAGTGTTTTTTCTGAAAAACTATCAGAAGTAAGAGCAGGAAGAGCAAATCCTGCAATATTAAACAAAGTAAAAATAGATTACTATGGAACACCAACACCAATTAATCAAGTAGCAGGTATATCTGTACCAGAAGCAAGATTAATAGTAATTCAACCATGGGATATAAGTGTATTAAAAGAAATAGAAAAAGCAATTTTAACATCAGATATAGGAATAAACCCAAATAATGATGGAAAAGTAATACGTTTAGCATTTCCAGAACTAAATGAAGAAAGAAGAAAAGAATTAGTAAAAGAAATCAAAAAAATGGCAGAAGAAGCAAAAGTAGCAGTAAGAGCTAGTAGACGTGATGGAATAGAAAACGCAAAATCTGAACAAAAAGAAGGAAATATTACAGAAGATGAACTAAAACAAGCAGAAGTTGAAATTCAAAAAATAACAGATGCAAAAGTTGAAGAAATAGACAAAATTTTAGCAGACAAAGAAAAAGAAATAATGACTATATAATAAAAACAAAAAACAACATTATTAAATTATTATAAATATAATAATAAAAAGGCTAACAAAAAATAAGGGAATGAAATCAATGGATTTTAAAGAAGAACTACAAACATATCAATCAATAATAAATAATGAATTACAAAAATATTTAAGAAAAGAAAAAGGACTAGAAGAAATATTACACCAATCAATGGAATACAGCCTAATGGCAGGAGGAAAAAGGCTAAGACCAATATTAGTATTAGCAACGTATAAACTTATAAAAAATGAAAATTATGAAAAATGTCTGCCTTATGCTGTAGCTATAGAAATGGTACACAACTTTTCACTTATACATGATGACTTACCAGGAATTGATAATGACGATTTTAGACATGGAAAGCCAACAAACCATAAAAAATTTAATGAAGCAACAGCAATACTAGCAGGAGATGCTTTATTAAACAATTCTTATATAATAATTAGTAAAGATTTAATAAAAAGTAAAGAAAAGTTGAAAAATGATAGCACTGAATTAAAAGCAAAATTACAAATTTTTAATGAATTCTCTATAGCAATTGATAAAATGATAGCAGGAGAATATATAGATACAGAATTTGAAGGAAAAAATATATCAATAGAAGATTTAGAATATATTCATGAAAATAAGACAGGAGCACTATTAACATTATGTGTTAGAATGGGAGCAATACTAGCAAATGCAACACAAGAAGATTTGCAGAATCTTACAAACTATTCTAAAAAAATAGGATTAGCTTTTCAAGTAAAAGACGATATCTTATCAGAAGAAGGAGACGAAAAAAAATTAGGAAAACCAGTTGGAAATGACAAAGAAAGAGGAAAATGTACTTATGTTTCTAAATATGGATTAGATGGAGCAAAAGACATATTAAACGACTTAACAGAACACGCAATAGAATCATTAAAAAAATATGGAAAAGAAGCAGAATTTTTAAAAAGACTAGCAGAATATATACGTGACAGACAAAAATAAAATTCACTTCAATGAACTCTATATTATTAAAATACGCTTGTGTTTTTAGAAAGGAAAGAAATAAAATATGAATTTAGAAAAAGAAAACCTACCCAAACATATTGCAATAATAATGGATGGAAACAGAAGATGGGCAAAATCAAAAGGAAAACCAGCAGGATTTGGGCACAAAGAAGGTGCAAAGGTTTTAGAAAAAATAGTAAGATATGCAAACAAAATAGGTATAGAACATATCACAGTATATGCATTTTCAACAGAAAACTGGAAAAGAGCCAAGGAAGAAGTATCAACTTTAATGGCATTATTTCAAAGCTATTTAGATGATTATAGTAAAAGAGCAGACTCAGAAAATATAAAAGTAAAAATTATAGGAAATAGAAAAGGTCTTTCAGCAAAAATGATTTCAAGTATAGAAAAATGCATGGAAAGGACCAAAAACAATACTGGAATTGTATTTAATATAGCTCTAAATTATGGAGGCAGAGAAGAATTATTAAATGTAACACATAAAATAGCAGAAGATGTAAAAAAAGGTATATTACAACCTGAAGAAATTACAGAAAAAGATATAGAAAAATATTTATATACAAAAGGTCAACCAGATCCAGATTTACTTATAAGAACAAGTGGAGAAAAACGTTTAAGTAACTTTTTACCATGGCAATTATCATATTCAGAATTTTTATTTATAGATAAAAATTGGCCAGATTTTACAGAAGAAGACTTAAATTACGCAATAGAAGAATATCAAAAAAGAACTAGAAAATTTGGTGCAAACTAGCAAAAAAACAACTAAATAAAAATAAATTTTAATAAAAACATAAATTAGTGTAATTATTTTGAATATAGATATATTAAGCAATGTACAAAAATAAATAAAAGGAGAACCAAGAATTATGGACGTAAAAAGAATTACATCAGCATTATTAGGATTCCCGCTAGTCGTAATAATTTTTTTGATAGGAAATAAATATATAGTAGATGCATTAATAGCAATAGTAGCAATACTAGGGATGTTTGAGTATTTTAAAGCAATCTCAAAAGTATGTAAACCAGTAAAATGGTTAGGATATTTAAGTTGTCTAAGTATAGCATTTATACATGTTATACCAAATATATGGCTAACTTCTGTAGTAACATTATCAGTACCAACAATTTTATTAATATTATTTTTAAATATAATTATAACAGATATGAGAATAAATTTTAAAGATATTGCCTATACTTTTATAGGAATATTTTACATAGTATTTTTTATGATGTTTATAGCATTTATAAATGGAATGCCAAATGGAAATATTAATGTATGGTATGCAATTATAGCAGCATGGGGAACAGACATATTTGCATATTTTATAGGAAAACATTTTGGAAAACATAAATTTAGCAAAGTAAGTCCAAAAAAATCTATAGAAGGTTGTATTGCAGGAACTATAGGTGCAGTTGTATTAATGTTAGGATACACATACTTCGCAAACAACTATTGGGGAGTTAACTATTCGTATGCATATATTGCAATAATAGGGATCATACTAAGTTTAATTGGACAAATAGGAGACTTTTCAGCATCAAGCATTAAAAGATATGTAGATATAAAAGATTTTAGTAATTTAATTCCAGGACATGGAGGAATGTTAGACAGAATAGATAGTTTATTATTTTTAGCACCATTTGCTTATGCACTATTTACATTACTTTAGGAGGCGATTGATATAACAATTATAACTATTTTTATATCAGCACTTAAGATTATATTTTTATTAGGATTTCTTATACTTATACATGAATCAGGACACTTACTTGTAGCAAAACTATGCAAAGTAAAAGTAAATGAATTTGCTATTGGATTTGGACCTGTAATATGGAAACATCAAGGAAAAGAAACAAAATACGCCATACGAGCAATCCCATTAGGAGGATTTTGCAATATGGAAGGAGAAGAAGAAAGATCAGAAGAATCCGGATCTTTTTCAAAAGCAAGTATACCAAAAAGAATAGCAATAGTAGCAGCAGGAGCAATAGTCAATATAATATTTGGAATAATAGTGTATTTTATACTTATGTCATGTATAGGAATGTATGTAGGTACAGAAGACACAATTATAAACCACATAAAATTCGCAGGAGAAGAAACAGGGCAACTTTTTATATCACTTTTTGATAGTATAAAACAATTATTTACAGGAAAAATAGGTGTAGACCAAATGATGGGACCTGTTGGAATATCAGAAGTTGTAGCAAAAACCAATGGAATACAAGAATTTATATATTTATTATCAGTAATATCAATATCACTAGGAGTAACAAATTTATTACCAATACCAGCTTTAGATGGAGGAAAAATTTTAATACTAATAATAGAAGCAATCCGTAGAAAACCACTAAATGAAAAATTTGAAATAAATATTCAACTATTAGGATTTTCATTGCTAATTGCATTATCAATTTATATAACATATCATGATATTGTTCGAATATTTTAAAAAGGTTGGAAAAGAATTATAAATTTAGCAATGCTAAATTCTAATTCTTTTTATATTATATGAAAGCTCTTCAAACTTTCTATAATATAAAAAAACATAAAAAGAGCAAGAAAAGAAGGTGAAAAAATGTCTGAACAACAAAGTCAACTAAAAAAAGTAAAAGAAATATTTAGTGACTATAAAACAAGAGCAAATATTTTAGAGGCAAAAATATTAGGACTAAACTTATTAAAGAAAAAGAGAATACTAGAATTAATTTTAAGCTCAGATGAATATATAGAAATAAAAGAGATATGGTATCTTGAAAAATATTTAAGAGAAAGATTTTTATTTGAAAATATAGAACTAGAAATAAAATATACAGAAGATGTAAAAATAAAAAATGTAGAAGATGAATGGACAAATTTAATATGTTATATGACGCATAAATACCCATTAGCAAAACCAATGCTATTATTAAAAAGCAAAATAGAAGTAAAAAATAATACAATAAATGTAAAAATGCACATCAGAGGAGCAGAATTTTTAAAAGCCAAAAAAACAGACATAATATTACAAAAAATGATAAAAAACATATTAGGAAAAGAATATAAAATAGAATTAGAAGAAGATATAGACAAAGAAGAAATAAAAAAATATCAAGAAAAAATGAGAAAAAAAGAAGAAGAAGAAATACAAAGAGCACAAGTAATTGCAGAAAGTATGCAAAATGAACAAAAAACAGAACAAGAAAATAATACTACAGAAAATAATATACCAACAGACATAAAAGGATATATACCACCTTCAGACATACCACCACAAGATATACCACTTCCAGAAGAACCACCACAATACATACCAGCAGAAGATATAATTCCAGAACTTGAAGAAGAACAGCAATATATTATAGGAAAACCATCAAAAGCAAAAGAGAAAAAAGTAAAAATACAAGAAATAACCGCAAATGACGGAAGAGTTACATTAGAAGGAAGAATATTAACAAGCCAAGCAAGAGAAACAAAATCAGGAAAAGGAATGTTAATATTAGAATTATATGATGGAACAGGAACAATTACATGTAAATCATTTGCAAAAGACATAAAAGAAGGAAACGAAATAGTAGAAAAAATAAAAAATGCAAAAACAATAAAACTAATAGGAAAAGCAGGATTAGACACTTATGCAGGAGATGTAACAGTAATAGCAAACACAATCATAGAAACAGATGCAGACATACCAGAACTACCAACAGAAGCAGAAGACACACCATTAATTTATGGAAAAAATATAAATATAACAGAATCACTAACAAAAATAGAAAACTTAGGAGTAGATGATGGAAAAGTATGTATAGATGGTGAAGTTATAGGAATAGAAGATAGACCATTAAAAAACGGAAAAACACTATTAAGTATTGACATATATGATGGTACAAGCACAATGACATGTAAAGCATTTGTTCAAAACGAACAAAGTAAAAAAGTTATAAAAAGACTAACTAGTGCAAAAGGAGTACGCCTAGCAGGAAATGCACAAATGGACAGTTTCTCAAACGAACTTACAATAATGGCAAACACAATAATAGAATCAGAAGGAGTAAAAAAAGAAATAAGACAAGACAACAGTGAAGTAAAAAGAGTAGAACTACATATGCACACTAAAATGAGTCAAATGGATGCAATGACATCAGCAACAGACTTAATAAAAAGAGCTATGAAATGGGGAATGAAATCAATAGCAATAACAGACCACGGAGTAGTACAAGCATTTCCAGAAGCACATAAATTATTAGGAGTAGACAATCCAGATATGAAAATTATATATGGAGTTGAAGCATATCTAGCACCAGACAATACAAAATCAATATATAATCCAAAAGGACAACCATTAGACACAACATATTGTGTACTTGATTTAGAAACAACAGGATTTTCTGCCACAAATGACCGTATAACAGAAATAGGGGTAATGAAATACAAATCAGGAGAAGTAATAGGAGAATTTAGTGAATTTGTAAACCCAGAAAGACACATACCAGAAAGAGTAACAGAAGTAACAAATATTACAGATGATATGGTAAAAGATGCAGACACAATAGAAAAAGTCTTCCCAAGACTATTAGAATTTTTAGGAAAAGATTGTGTAATAGTAGCACACAATGCCAACTTTGATGTAGGATTTTTAAAACAAAATGCCAAAGCACTAGGATATGAATTTGACTATACATATTTAGATACATTAAGTTTAGCAAAAGATTTATTCCCAGACTATAAAAAATACAAATTAGGAAAAATAGCAGAAAATTTAGGAATAAAAGTAGAAGTAGCACACAGAGCATTAGATGATGTTGACACAACAGTAAAAGTATTCAAAGTAATGCTAAAAATGCTAGAAGAAAGAGGAGCAAAAACAATCGAAGACATAGACAGAGTAGCAGCAGATGAACAAGCAAAAAAAGAAGAATACAAAAAACTAAAAATATATCATGCAATCATATTAGCAACAAACTATGTAGGACTACGCAATTTATATAAATTAGTATCACTATCACATGTTGATTATTTTTACAGAAAACCACGTATCCTAAAAAGTTTATATAAAAAATACTCAGAAGGACTAATATTAGGAAGTGCCTGTGAAGCAGGAGAATTATATCAAGCAATAGAACAGGGAAAAACAGACGAAGAAATAGAAGAAATAGCACAAGACTACGACTATTTAGAAATACAACCAATAGGAAACAATCAATTTCTAGTAAGAGAAGGAATCATGAGAGACGAAGAAGAACTAAGAGACATAAACAGAAAAATTGTAGCACTAGGAGAAAAATTAAATAAACTAGTAGTAGCAACATGTGATGTACACTTTATGGACCCACAAGACGAAATATACAGACGTATCCTACAAGCTGGACAAAAATATGATGATGCAGATCAACAAGCACCATTATACTTAAGAACAACAGAAGAAATGCTAAAAGAATTCAGCTATTTAGGAGAAGAAAAAGCTTATGAAGTAGTAGTAACAAACACAAATAAAATATCAGATATGTGTGAACAAATAAGCCCAATATCACCAGAAAAATGTCCACCACACATACCAGGATGTGAAGAAACAATAAAAAATATTGCATATAGCAAAGCACACGAATTATATGGAGACCCATTACCAGAAATAGTACAAACAAGACTAGACAAAGAGTTAGACTCAATTATAAAAAATGGATTCTCAGTAATGTATATAATAGCACAAAAATTAGTATGGAAATCAAACGAAGATGGTTATATAGTAGGCTCCAGAGGATCAGTAGGATCATCATTTGTTGCTAATATGACGGGTATTACAGAGGTAAACTCTTTACCAGCACACTACAGATGTCCAAATTGCAAATATTCAGATTTTACAGATTATGGCGTAAAAAATGGGTTTGATTTACCAGATAAAGAATGTCCAAAATGTGGACATAAATTAGCACCTTTTGAAACATTTTTAGGATTTAATGGAGACAAAGAACCAGATATAGACTTAAACTTTTCAGGAGAATATCAAGCAAAAGCACATAGATATACAGAAGTAATATTTGGAAAAGGAACAACATTTAAAGCAGGAACAATAGGAACAGTAGCAGACAAAACAGCATTTGGATATGTAAAAAATTATTTTGAAGAAAGACACATACCAATAAACAATGCAGAAATAAAAAGATTATCATCAGGATGTACAGGAATAAAAAGAACAACAGGACAACACCCAGGAGGAATAATAGTTGTACCAAAAGGAAGAGAAATATACGAATTTTGCCCAGTACAACACCCAGCAGATGATCCAAACTCAGACATAATAACAACACACTTTGACTATCACTCAATAGATGCAAACCTATTAAAACTAGACATACTAGGCCACGACGATCCAACAGTAATACTAGATGACAAAGAAACAATGTCAATATTTAGTTCAACAAAAGCATTAGGAGTAACACCAGAACAAATAAAATCAGAAGTAGGAAGTTATGGAATACCAGAATTTGGAACAAAATTCGTAAGAGGAATGTTAGTAGACACAAAACCAACAACATTTGACGAACTAATACGTATATCAGGACTATCACACGGTACAGATGTATGGTTAGGAAATGCACAAAGTTTAATAGAACAAGGAACAGTAACATTAACAGAAGCAATATGTTGTCGTGACGATATAATGATATATTTAATAAAACAAGGATTACCACCAAACCCATCATTCAAAATAATGGAAACAGTACGTAAAGGAAAAGCATTAAAAGACCCAGCAAAATGGGCAGAATATGTAGCATTAATGAAAGAACACAATGTACCAGACTGGTATATAAAATCATGCGAAAAAATAAAATACATGTTCCCAAAAGCCCATGCAGCAGCGTATGTAACAAATGCATTCAGGATAGCATGGTTCAAAGTACACCAACCAAAAGCATATTATGCAGCATTTTTCTCAATAAGGGCATCAGACGACTTTGACAGTGAAATAATGTGTTTTGGAAAAGAAAAAGTAAAAAACAAAATGAAAGAAATAGATTTATTAGGAAATAATGCAACACAAAAAGACAAAACAATGTACCCAGTATTAGAACTCGTATTAGAAATGTATGAAAGAGGTTTTGACTTTTTGCCAATAGACTTATACAAATCAAGTAGCACAAAATTTATAGTAGAAGAAGATGGAATAAGGCCACCTTTAAATAGTATACCAGGACTAGGAACAGTAGCAGCACAAGGAATAGAAAATGCAAGAAAAGACGGTAAATTCATGTCAATAGATGACCTAAGAATAAGAGCAAAAGTAGGAGTATCTGTAACAGACTTATTAAAAAAATTCGGGTGCCTAGAAGGAATGAGCCAAAGTAATCAAATGAGTTTATTCGGATAAAAGTAAAAGAAAAAACTTTTTATAAAATATCAAGATATTATTATTGTTCATATTATTATGAAGTTCAGAGAACTTTAATATAGTATAAAAAAGACGACGTAAAAAGATATTAAAATTTAAAATCTTTGTATGTCGTCTTTTTTGTGTGTTAATTCTTCTGTTTGTGAATAATTAATAAGTTTAAAATTCATTAGTCTAGTCCACTTAAAAAATTTATTGCAAGTAATAATTATTTTGGAAACATAACATATTTATTATCAGGAGTCAAATATCTCAAAAATAAGACATTTTTATGGTCATTTGAAAAAATAATAGAAATTAAATAATAATCATCAGGTAAAGTAAAAGATAAAATTTTCCCCGAACAATCTTTAGACAATTTAACTTCTGGATGTTCAATTTCAAAAGTATTCCAATTTGACTCTAACCGAATCCCCTTTAACTGCTTTTTACCCATAATGCTATCCTCCTTCTTGCGATTAATACAAAACAAAAGTTATATGTATAATATAACACAAGAAAGTAGAAATATCAAATAAAATTTAACTGTTTTTATATTAATTATAATAAAAAGCAAAAAGAAATTTATAAAAAATAATAATGAAATATAAAAAATCTAATATTAAAAGAAATTTAAAGGATTAACATATTGTTCATTAACTCTAAAACCAAGATGCAAATGACAACCAGTAGTAGCACCATTTGTCGGATTACCATTTGAATCCTTATATAAATTTCCAGAAACACCATAAACATTTTTAGGACCAACTAAAGCAATAATTTGACCTTGTTTAATAGAATCACCAACAGAAACAATAAAATTAGGGTCAACATGACAATAACTAACTTTAAAATTATCAAAAGAAAGAGTTATAGTATAACCACCAGCACCCAAAAAATTTGCAAATGTAATAACACCATCATGAAGAGCAACTAACTTGGTACCTTGAGGAGCAGGAATATCACAGCCATAATGGAAACTAGAAGCACCACCAGTAGGAGCAGTCCTTTTTCCAAAAGGAGAACTAAGCCTAGTATATCCAGGAATAGGCCAGATAAAACCATTTTGATTTATCTCTAAATTTTCAATAAATTCATTACTATTTGATACATTTTGACTAGAACAATCAATAACTGGAACAAAAAACACAGAAACAAAAAATATAACAAGAAATAACAAAAAAATGATTTTTCTTATAGGAAACACCTCCATATTTTTAATGATTAATATATAATATAGTACAACATATACTAACATAAATTAAAATAAAACACAATAATAAAAAATCGACAAAAAAAGACATAATTAAGATCAATACTAAATAAAAAATCATAAAAATAGTATTGTCAAACAAGATAAAATGTGATAAAATAATACAAACAAATTAAAAAGCAAAGTACATTTATGAACAAATATCAAACAGAGAAAATAGCCAAGGGTGGAAGCTATTAGATATCATAAATCGAAAATTCACTTTTTATGTCTTTTTTTGAAATCAACAAAAACGAGAATAGAAAAAAGCGGACAAGCCCGTTAAAGCCGTAAAGAGGTTAGCAAAAAATTATAGAAAAAATAAAATAAAGCTAATAAAAATAGGTGGTACAGCGAAAAATAAAAATCGCCCTATGTAAGTATATATATTATATGTATTTACATAGGGCTTTTAGATTGAAAAAATAAATAAAAAGGAAGGATTGAATAAAAATGAAAGAAAAAATCGAACAAATCAAAAAAAGTTCAATTGAAGAAATCAAAAAATCAGAAACACAAAAAGAACTAGCAGAAACAAAAGTAAAATACTTAGGAAAAAAAGGAAAACTAACATTAGTATTAAGAGAAATGGGAAAACTAACACCAGAAGAAAGACCAATAATGGGAAAACTAGTAAACGAAGTAAGAGACATATTAGAAGAAGAATTTAATAAAAAAGAAAAAGAACTAAAATCAAAAGAATTACAAAAAAGACTAGAAACAGAAAATATAGATGTTACAGAACCAAGTAAAAAAACTGAATTAGGCTCAATACACCCAATAACACAAATAATAAAAGAAGTAGAAGAAATCTTTTTAGGAATGGGATACCAAATAGCAGACGGACCAGAAGTAGAAAAAACATTTTACAACTTTGACCAATTAAATGCCCCAGTAGATCA
Source organism: Clostridium sp. 27_14 (assembly GCA_001916035.1). Classification (GTDB taxonomy): domain Bacteria; phylum Bacillota; class Clostridia; order TANB77; family CAG-508; genus CAG-269. The sequence continues at coordinate 50,112 of MNRQ01000023.1, forward strand.
CCCATCAAGAGATTTGCAAGACACATTTTATATAACAGATGACATAATATTAAGAAGTCAAACATCACCAGTACAAGCAAGAGTAATGGAAAGTCAAAAACCACCAATAAAAATTATATGCCCAGGAACAGTATACCGTTCAGATGAAGTAGACGCAACACACTCACCAGTATTCCACCAAATAGAAGGACTAGTAATAGACAAAAATATATCAATGACAGACTTAAAAGGAACACTAGAAATGTTTGCAAAAAAATGCTTAGGAGAAAACACAAAAATAAGATTCAGACCACACCATTTTCCATTTACAGAACCATCAGCAGAAGCAGATGTATCATGCTTTGTATGTGGAGGAAAAGGCTGTAAAGTATGTAAAGGAGAAGGATGGATAGAATTGCTAGGCTGTGGAATGGTACATCCTAATGTTTTAAGAAACTGTGGAATTAATCCAGATGAATATTCAGGATTTGCATTCGGATTTGGTGTAGAAAGAATAGCAATGGCAAAATTCGGAATTGATGATTTACGATTATTATTTGAAAATGACGTAAGATTTTTAAAACAATTTTAGGCATACTATGAGTGCCTTTTAGAAAAAAAGAAAGGAATGTAATAAAATGAAAGCAAGTGTAGAATGGTTAAAAGAATATAGTAAAATAGATGTAGACACTGTCAAATTAGGAGACATACTAACAATGGCAGGTCAAAAAGTAGAAACAATAGAACAAACAGGAAATGATATAAAAAATGTAGTAGTAGGAAAAATATTACAAATAGAAAAACATCAAGACTCAGATCACTTAGTAATAACACAAGTAGATGTAGGAACAGAAAAATTACAAATAGTAACAGGAGCACCAAATGTAAAAGTTGGAGATATAGTACCAGTAGCAAAAGACGGAGCAGAATTACCAGGTGGAAAAAAAATAAAAACAGGAGAACTAAGGGGAGTAACTTCTGCTGGAATGATGTGCTCTGTAGGTGAATTAGGAATAGGTTTAAATGACTATCCAAAACAAATTGAAGAAGGAATAATGATTTTAAAAAGAAACTCAGAAAATAAAGGCGAAGAAATAAATATATTACCAGATATAGACATAGAAAAAGAATTAGGTGCAAATATAGTAGAAATACTAGATTTAAAAGAAGATATAATAGACTTTGAAATCACACCAAACAGACCAGATTGTTTATCAATAGAAGGATTAGGAAGAGAAACAGCAGTAGCATTAGGAGAAGAATTTAAAAATCCAAGAAAAGACATAGACAATATAATTTCAAATAAAGAAATACCAGATAAAGAAGAAATAGAAGGATTAACAGTAGAAATTCAAGCACCAGATTTATGTTACAGATATATAGCAAGAATGGTAAAAAACGTAAAAATAGGACCATCACCAAAATGGTTAACAAAAAGACTAAAAGCATGTGGAATAAGAAGCATAAACAATATAGTAGATACAACAAACTATGTAATGCTTGAAATAGGTCAACCAATGCACGCATTTGACATAGAATCAATAGAAGGAAAACATATAAATGTTAGAAGAGCCAAAAATGGAGAAAAAATAACAACATTAGATGAAGTAGAAAGAACATTAGACGAAAATGATTTAGTCATAGCAGACTCTAAAAAACCAGTAGCAATAGCAGGAGTAATGGGAGGACTAAACTCAGAAATAGAAAAAGACACAAAAACAGTTGTATTTGAATCAGCAGTATTTTATGGAGGAGCAGTAAGAAAAACAGCAAAAAAAGTAGGATTAAGAACAGAAAGCTCATCAAGATTTGAAAAAGGATTATCACCAGAAAATGCACTAAGAGCAGTAAATAGAGCAGTACAATTAGTAGAACAATTAGGAGCAGGAAAAACAATAGAGGGAAAAATAGACAAATATCCAACACCACAAAAAATAAACAAAATAAAATTAGAGCCAGAAAAAATAAATCAACTATTAGGAACAAACATAAGCAAACAAGAAATGATAGACATATTCCAAAAATTAGAAATGAAAGTAGAAAATGATATTGTAATACCACCATATTTTAGACAAGACATAGAACAAATGGCAGACTTAGCAGAAGAAGTAGTACGTTTTTATGGATATGACAAATTAGACACAACACTAATAAAAGCAGACACAACTTTAGGAGTAAAAAATAAAGAACAAAAAATAGAAGACAAAATTTTAGAAACATTACAAAACAATGGACTATCAGAAATATATACATATGGATTTATAAACGAAAAAGAATTAGATAAATCAAATGTATCAGAAGAACTAAAAAAAGTAGCAATATGCATAAAAAATCCACTAAATGACGATTATAAATATATGAGACCATCTACAATACCAAGTATGATGTCAACAATAGTAACAAACTTAAACAAGAAAAACAAAGAAGCAAAATTATTTGACATATCAAGAAGATATCAAAACATAAACGGAAATGTAGAAAAAGGAGAAGTACCACAAGAAGAAAAGATACTAACAATAGGAATGTACGGAGAAAATATGGATTTTTACACATTAAAAGGACTAATGGAAAATATTTTAGAACAAATAAATGTAAACAGATATGATGTAGTAAAAGAAAAAGAAAACAAATCATATCATCCAGGAAGATGTGCAAACTTCAAAGTAGGAAATGACATAATAGCAACAATAGGAGAAGTACACCCAGAAGTACTAGAAAATTATGACATAACTAGAAGAGTATATCTTGCTGAATTAAACATAACAAAAGTTACAAAATATGCAAGAAACAACAAAAAATATGTAGAAATTCCAAAATTCCCAGCAGTAGAAAGAGACATAGCAGTCATAATAGACGAAGAAATTGAAGTAGGACAAATAGAAAAAATAATAACAAAAAAAGCAAAAAAATTATTAGAAAGCATGAATTTATTTGACATTTATAGAGACGAAAAAATAGGGCATAATAAAAAAAGTGTAGCGTATGCATTACGATTTAGAGACAAAAACAAAACATTACAAGATGAAGAAATCAATAAAATAATGGAAACTATAATTTCAGAGCTAGAAAAACAATTAGGAGCAGAATTAAGAAGGTGATTTTGGTAACGAACTCAAAAACACCTAATATATAAAAAAGTATTGCAATTTTTTATACTATCATGTAAAATTAAGTCGAAAGATTAAGAATCATAAAACGATTTAATCCTTTTAACTAGATAAAATCTTATGAAAGGAATGAGTTAAATGAATATATATCCAAAAGGATATTTTAAAAAAGTAGAAGATATTACAATACAATATATAATAAAAAATAAAATAAAAGTTTTAATATTAGATGTAGACAACACACTAATAGACTATTACGAAAACTTATCAGAAGAAGTCCAAGAATGGGCAAAAAATTTAAGAGGGCAAGGTGTAAAATTATATATATTATCAAACAGTAATAAAAAAGAAAAAGTAGAAAAAGTTGCAAAAACATTAGAAATACCATACAAAAACTTTGCTATGAAACCATTTAAAAAAGGTTTTTTGCAAATTCAAAAAGAAATCGAAGAATCACCAGAACATATAGCAGTTATAGGTGATCAAATATTCACAGATATTTTAGGAGGAAACAGGTGCAAAATGTTTACAATACTTGTAGAGCCAATAAATCCTAAAGACTATTGGTACACAGCATGGAAAAGACCAATCGAGAACAAAATTAAATCAAAAATAAACAAATAATAAATGGTAAATACAGACAAATATATAAACATAAAACACCAAAAGATAAAAAGTTGCAAACACAAAAAACAAAAAACACAAAAAAGTAACGAAAGAAAAATAAAAAGGAAGGAGAAAAAAGAAAAATGTACATAAATGACATTCATATTGCATATTATGCTATAGCCATAATTGCATCAATAGTAATAGGTCAATTAGTAGACTGGGCAAATAAAAGAATGCCAGAATACAAAAAAATACTATCAAAAGACATAATAAATGAATATAAAATAGAATTTAAACCAAATTACATTTTAATATTAGTAATAGCAATAATATATGTAACATTATTATATAATTATGGTATAAAACCAACACTTATAGCAAATTTAGATCTTATAAAATATCTAATAATCTCACCAATGTTAGTATCAGCATTTGTAATAGACTATAAACATCAAATAATTCCAAACAGGCTAAATTTAACATTATTTGAAATAGGAATAATATTTGCATTTTTATATGGACTATCAGATGTAGCAATAACATTTAACTTGCTTTTAGGAATGGTAACAGGTGGAGGAATTTTCTTACTAATAACTGTTATAGGAGGCCTAATTTATGGGAAAGAAGCAATGGGATTTGGAGATGTAAAACTAATGGCATCATTAGGATTACTATTTGGACTATCAAATATCATAGTTATAACACTATTATCATTTTTAATAGGAGCTATATTAAGTGTATTACTATTAATTACAAAAATCAAAAAATCAAGTGAATATATACCATTTGGACCATTTATAGTAATAGGAACATTTATAAGTATGTATGTACCATTTGAAACAATAAAAAACATTTTAATGAATATTTTCACATTAGGACTTTATAAAGGATAATAAAAGGAAAAATAAATAATAATTTAAACATTCAAGTCAAGCAATACAAACATTTATAAAAAATTAAATATAAATCTTATATACATTAAGGAAGGAATGAAAAAAATGAACTCAAAATTGCAATGGTTAAGAAATAAAATGAATAGTTTAGATATGCAAGGAATGATAATATCAAATCCACTAAATATTAAATATTTAACAAACATAGATGCAGAAGGAACATTACTAATAACAAGAAAAGAAAATATTTATATAACAGATGGAAGATATGTAGAACAAGTACATAGCATATTAACTCTATTTGATGAAATAATAGTATATGATATAAAAAATATATCAAAAGATGATTACGAAAATTTCTTCATGTTTTGTGAAAATGTTGGTTTTGAAGAACATTATTTAACTTATGCAATGTATAAAGATTATATAAGAAAATATAAAATAAACAATTTTGTAGAAACTGAATACATAATAGAAAAACAAAGAATGATAAAAGACGAAGAAGAAATACATAACTTAGTAAAAGCATGTAATATTACAGATGACTGTTTTTCATATATATTAGGCTTTATAAAACCAGGAATGACAGAAAAACAAATAGCAAATGAAATTGATGAATACTATAAAGAAAGAACAGACGGAGTTTCATTTGATACAATTGTGGCATCAGGTGAAAACACATCAAAACCACATGCAGTACCTACAGATAGAAAAATAGAAGAACAAGATATAATAACTATTGACATGGGATGCAAAGTCAATGGATATTGTTCAGACATGACAAGAACATTTTTTGTAGGTAGTGTACCAGAATATGTAAAACCAGTATATGATTTAGTTTTAAAAAACCAAGAACAAGTATTACAAGAATACAAAGATGGATGTAGTACAAGACAAGTCACAAAAATGCTTGAAAATGATTTTAAATTAAATGGATATGATTTAATACATAGTATAGGTCATGGTGTAGGGCTAGAAATTCATGAACCACCATATATAAGTTCAAGAAGTGATACATTATTAAAAGAAAATATGGTAGTTACAGACGAACCAGGAATCTATATACCAGGAAGATTTGGAATAAGAATAGAAGATACAGTACAAATTACAAAATTTGGATGTATAAAATTAACTAATTCTGAGAAAAATTATATTATAATTAATGAAAAAGATTAATTATAAATTGCGGACAAAAATACTATAATTAATAAAAAAAGTTATTAATGTCCACAACTATTATATTATAATTTATTTCAAACTAGGTTTAAATTTTGTAAAAAGCTTGATTTTTAAGCTATTTTGTAGTAAAATAAAAAAAGTTAAAAAATATAGTTAGAAAATGTGATTTTTAATTAAGTAAAAAATGAATTTTGAAAGGAGAAATAAAAATGGCAGGAGTATATTCAGCAGGAGATTTTAGAAACGGAACAACATTTGAAATGGATGGAAATGTATTTAGAGTAGTAGAATTTCAACATGTTAAACCAGGAAAGGGATCAGCATTTGTAAGAACAAAATTAAAAAATGTAATAACAGGAGCAACATTAGAAAAAACATTTAATCCATCAGACAAATATCCAGGAGCAGAAATAGAGAAAAAAGCAATGCAATATTTATATAATGATGGAGGATTATATTATTTCATGGATAATGAAACTTATGATCAAATCCCACTAAATGAATCACAATTAGGAGATTGCTTAAAATATTTAAAAGAAAACATGGAAGTAACAATTCTTTCATATAAAGGAAATATATTTGCAGTAGAACCACCAACATTTGTAGAATTAGAAGTTACATATACAGAACCAGGTTTTGCAGGAAATACAACAACAACATCAGGAAAACCAGCAAAATTAGAAACAGGTTTAGAATTACAAGTACCTATGTTTGTAAATATTGGCGATATATTAAGAATAGACACAAGAACATGTGAATACATGGAAAGAGTTTAGAAAGGTGAATATTATAATGAGTGTATTTAAAGACAATTATACAAGTTTTTTAAAAGACATGGAAGAAAACATAAAAAACCTAGAATATATAAAAAAAAGATTTGAACAATTATATAATCAAATAGAAAGTTCATCATCAAATAATAAAATTGCAGAAATGGAAAATAAATTAAAAGAATTAGAAAACAAACAAAATGAGATTGATGAAAAATTTGAAAGAATAGAAGAAGTAGTAAGCAATATAGAAAAAGACATATATTCAGAAGAAGGATTTGACTTTGAAATAGTATGCCCATATTGCAACTATGAATTTGTTATAGACGTAGACGAAGAAAAAACAGAAGTAGAATGTCCTGAATGCAAAAATATAATAGAACTAGATTGGTCAGGAGATTTAGATGATGACCACTTAGGATGCAATGGAGGTTGTTCATCATGCCATGGTTGTGGCCCAGACGATGAAGATGACGATATGTAATAAATAAAAAATATTTATAAAATACTTAAAAAAATTTATAATAACATTACAATAAGTTACACATAAAGTATAAAAGAGAAAAAGACTAAGAATTATAATTCTTAGTTTTATTTTTTCTTAACTTGAAATAAATTAAAAAAATATTCATTAATCACTTGCCAAAAATAAATTTTTGTGATAATATAAAAACTAGCTTTTAAGAGTATTACAAAAAGTACAATCATAGGGGTATAGTGTCAATGGTAGCACATCGGTCTCCAAAACCGCCTGTGAGGGTTCGAATCCTTCTACCCCTGCCATAAGAAAAAGCCTTGATTTCAACTATAATCAAGACTTTTTTATTTTTGCTTTTTAGTTTGTTTTATTCGTTTTATCCTTTTTTTCGTTAAAAAGGTAGTCAGAAATATACTCAATGTTTTTATAATCAATCAACAAAAACATTACAATAAAGACCTAATTTTTCAAAGAACAAAAGCGAACATTAATAACATTTGCACTATTTAGAACATTTTAAAGTCCGCGTCTTTGTTCGTGCACAGAGAAATACAGTAATATAAAAAATTGAAAAAAGTGTTGATTTTTTTTAGTAACTCTAGTATAATATCTATAAGGAAATAAAGATATATTTAATATCATTTTATTTCTCCTTTGCAAAGGTATTAAATGTATGTATAACCTTTAAATCAAGGGAATAATAAAAGACTAGAGGCGCAAACTCTAGTCTTTTTGTTTTAGTCGAACTTCTCAAGTATCTTAAGTATAAGTACTAAAACCATAACTTTAAGAATTAAATGTATGTATTTTCCCATAAATCTTCACCTCCTTTTGGGAGTAGGGAATGAGTAGATTATACAACAAAATATAATATAAGACAATATAAAAAATAAAAAAATAAGATTAACTACTTACTATTTAATAACGATTTTTATAAAAAATTATTAATAAGTATTGCAGATATATTTTTTTTGTGGTAATATAATACAAAGAAAAATAAAATATTAAAGATTACAATGAAAAAGAAAAAGTACGGATTTTATGAATAGAGAGCAAGGAATGGTGGAAGCCTAGCCATAAATAAGTATGGGGAGCTTTGGAGTAATCAAAAGAAATTAAGGTGCTTAAAATTTTTAAAAATTTTAAGAATTAGGGTGGAAACGCGGAAAAAAACTTTCGTCCCTAGCTATAAAGGCTAGGTGTCGAAAGTTTTTTATATTATAAGAAAGTTCTTGAACTTTCTATAATAAAAAAAAATTAAAGGAGGATTTATTATGTTAGAATCAATGGACAAATTAGTAAGTTTATGTAAAAGCAGAGGATATATATATCCAGGCTCAGAAATTTATGGAGGATTAGCAAACACATGGGATTATGGACCATTAGGAAACGAATTAAAAAATAATATTAAATCAGCATGGAGAAAAAAATTCATACAAGAACAACCAAATGTAGTAGGACTAGATGCAGCAATATTAATGAATCCAGAAACATGGGTAGCATCAGGACATGTAGGAGGATTTTCAGACCCACTAATAGACTGTAAAGAATGTAAAACAAGACATAGAGCAGACAAACTAATAGAAGAATGGGCACACGAACAAGGAAAAGACATGATAGCAGATGGAATGACAGATAAACAATTAATAGACTTCATTAATGAAAATAAAATTCCATGTCCAAAATGCGGAAAAACAAACTTTACAGATATACGTAAATTCAACTTAATGTTTAAAACATTCCAAGGAGTAACAGAAGACACAACATCAACAGTATATTTAAGACCAGAAACAGCACAAGGAATATTTGTAGACTTCAAAAATGTAATGAGAACATCACGTAAAAAAATACCTATGGGAATAGCACAAATAGGAAAAGCATTTAGAAATGAAATAACACCAGGAAATTACATATTCAGAACACGTGAATTTGAACAAATGGAATTAGAATTTTTCTGCAAACCAGGAACAGATTTAGAATGGCATAAATTCTGGAAAAATTATTGTGAAAATTGGTTATTAGATTTAGGAATGAAAGCAGAAAACATAAGATTAAGAGATCATTCACCAGAAGAATTAGTATTTTATAGTAAAGCAACAACAGACATAGAATTTGCATTCCCATTTGGATGGGGAGAATTATGGGGCATTGCAGACAGAACAGATTATGATTTAACACAACACATGAACCACTCAAAACAAGACTTATCATATCAAGATCCAGAAACAAACGAAAAATATGTACCTTACGTAATAGAACCATCACTAGGAGCAGACAGAGTATTATTAGCATTTTTATGCAACAGTTATGACGAAGAAGAAATAGCAGAAGGAGACACAAGAGTAGTATTACACTTACATCCAGCACTAGCACCATTCAAAGCAGCAGTATTACCATTATCTAAAAAGTTATCAGAAAAAGCTACAGAAGTACACAGAAAACTATCAAAAAGTTTTATGTGTGATTATGATGAAGCAGGAAGTATAGGAAAACGTTATAGAAGAGAAGACGAAATAGGTACACCATATTGTATAACAGTAGATTTTGATACATTAGAAGACGAATCAGTTACTATACGTGACCGTGACACAATGGAACAAGTAAGAGTAAAAATAGATGAATTAGAAAATTGGATTCAAGAAAAAATAAAATTTTAAAATAAAAAACAAAAGTAAAAATTAAAGAACTTAATATAATTTAAAACCTTAATATATTAATAAAAGTCTATGAACTAAAGAATTCATAGACTTTTTAGCAAGAACGAAAGTGCTTAATTATACAAATTTTTCTCATATAGATCCTCTATATAGACATCTTTTTCCTCAAAATTATCAGTAAAACCTATTTTAGCCAGATGTTGAGTAACACCTTGAATCCAAACGGGTCTATCACCATAAAAAATATCACATTTTTCCTTATTATCCAAAATAGAATGAACTCTTTTTAAATCCATATATATCACTCTCCAAAAATAAATTTCTATATAAAGTATATCCAAAAAAATAATATTTATGACTAAATTTTTAATAGTAGCCATAAAAATAAAATAATGATAAAGGTTATCAAAAAAAATAAAACTTTTGTTTGACATTTATTTGTTTGTGTGATACAATGTGAAAAAATGAGAATGGAGTGGGGAAAATGCCAAGAAAAAAAGAAGAACTAAATAAAAGAGAAAAAACAATACTAAAATTTATAGAAAAACAAATAATGACAGATGGATATCCACCATCAGTAAGAGAAATAGGACAAGCAGTAGGTTTAAGCTCAACAGCAACAGTACACGGTTATTTAGAAAGATTAGAAAAAAAAGGATATATAAAAAAGAAAGATAAAAAAGGAAGAACACTAAGACTATTAAAAGGAAGCACAGGAGAAACAAAGAAAACATCAAGCAAAGATTTTTACACACAAAAAGAATTAGTCGAAGTACCAGTAGTAGGAAAAATAACAGCAGGAATGCCAATATTAGCAGTAGAAAATGTAACAGATACATTTCCAATTCCAATAGACTTTGTAGGAAACTCAGACTGCTTTATGCTTACAGTTAGAGGAGAAAGCATGATAGAAGCAGGAATATTAGACGGAGACTATATACTAGTAAAAAAACAAAACAACGCTAATAATGGAGAAATAGTAGTAGCATTAATAGAAGATGAAGCAACAGTAAAAACATTTTACAAAGAAAAAGACCATATACGTTTGCAACCAGAAAATAGCACAATGGACCCAATAATAGTACCAACATGTGAAATATTAGGAAAAGTAGCAGGAGTATTTAGAAAAATGTAATTTTAAAAATCAATAATTCACAAAGAATTCACAAAAAAAGTATTGACAAAATGACACTGTGTCACATATAATAAATGACACAGTGTCATTTTGACTAAAAAGGTGGTGAAAATTGTGCCAAAAGAGACATTTTTAAAATTGCCAGAAGAAAAGAAAAATAAAATAATAAAAGCAGCAAAAAAAGAATTTGAAAGAGTACCATTTGAACAAACATCAATAAAAAACATAGTAGAAGATGCAGAAATTGCAAGAGGAAGTTTTTATCAATATTTTGAGAGTAAATACGGGTATATTTTAAATATCCATTTTAAAGAAATGAATGAACAAATGCAAGAAAACATTATAAAAGCAAAAGGAGACATATTCCAAATATTCATATCAATGTATGACTGTGTAGACAATAATTTAATAAAAAATGAAGATATGGAATTTTATAAAAAAATATTTAACAATTTAAAAACAAGTGAAGACAGCAAAATCTTCAAAAAATTTGTAGAAGAAAAACCGAAAAAAATCAAAGACTTTTATGAATATATAGACACATCAAATTTAAAAATAAACACAAAAGAAGAATTTGAAATTGTAGAAAAAATTTTATTTACAATAACAACAAAAGCAATAGTAATGAGGTTCAAATATGACTCCAAAGAAAATGCAAGAGAAAATTACCTAAAACAAATTGAATATTTAAAATATGGCATAGTAAAAAATATTGAAAAATAACAAAAGCGAACATTAATAACAAATGCACTTATTAAAAACCATTAAAAGAGAAAGGAGAAAAACATGTTAAAAGTATTAAAAAAATTAAAAGAATCATGGGTATCTGTAATAGCTATAGTAATATTATTAGCAATCCAAGCAGCAGGAGACTTAACATTACCAGATTACACATCAAAAATAGTTAATATAGGAATCCAAAATGGTGGAATTGAAAATGTCGCACCAGAAGTTATAAGAAAAAGTGAAATGGAAAACCTATTAATTTTCACAGAAGAGGATGATAAAATTTTGTCATTATATGAAGAAATATCAAAGGAAAATTTAGACAATAAAGAATACGAAAAACTAGTAAAAAAATATCCAGCACTTGAAAACGAAGCATTATACAAAATAAAAAAAGTAAATAAAAATGAACAAAATGAATTAAACAGCATAATGGCAAAACCATTAATGATTATAAGTATGTTAGAAAATGAAGAAACCTCAGAACAAATGAAGGAACAAATGTTAGAACAAATTACAAAAAATCAAGAAATGCAAAATACACCAATATCACAAAATGCACAATCAACACAAGAAGAACAAATAGCACAAGCAAAAATAAAAGAACAACAAATAAAAGCAATGCAAAACATGAGTTTAATTGAAATAATAAAACAAAGGCCAAAAGAACAATTAGAAAAAATGCTAGAAAATATAAATCAAAAAATTAATGATATGCAAGAAAGCATATTAGAACAAGCAGCTATACAAGAAGTAAAAAATGAGTATAAAGCAATAGGAATGGACACGAACCAAATACAAAATCAATATATAATAATAGCAGGACTAAAAATGTTAGGAATATCATTTATAATCATGGTATCTGCAATTTCAATTATGTGTTTATCAGCAAGAGTTGCAGCAAGACTAGCAAAAACTTTAAGAGAAAAAGTATTCAAAAAAGTATTAAGTTTTTCAAATAAAGAATTTTCTGAATATAGTACAGCATCATTAATCACACGTTCAACAAATGATATACAACAAATACAAGGATTAATAGCAATTCTATTTAGAGTATTAGTATATGCACCAATTATTGGTATAGGAGGATTTTTAAGAGTTTTAAGACAAAGTGACAACTCAATGGCATGGATTATAGGAATAGCAATATTAGCAATATTATTTGTAGTAGGAACACTATTTATAATAGCAATGCCAAGATTTAAAAAATTACAACAACTAATAGACAAACTAAATTTAGTAGCAAGAGAAATTTTAACAGGATTACCAGTAATAAGAGCATTTAACACAGAGAAAAAAGAAGAAAAAAGATTTGACACAGCAAATATAGAATTAACAAAAACTAATTTATTTGTAAATAGAGCAATGAGTTTTATGATGCCAACATTAATGTTAATAATGAATGGAATATCATTATTAATAGTATGGGTTGGAGCAAATGGAATTGATAATGGAACAATGCAAGTAGGAAATATGATGGCATTTATCCAATACACAATGCAAATAGTAATGAGCTTTTTAATGATATCAATGGTATCAATAATGCTACCAAGAGCATCTGTATCAGCAAATCGTATAAATGAAATATTAGAAACAGATGAAGTAATAAAAGATAGTAAAGAACCAATAAAATTAAATCCAAATAAAAAAGGTTTAGTAGAATTCAAAAATGTATCATTCAGATATCCAGATAGTGACGAAGAAGTATTAAGTGATATAACATTCACAGCAGAGCCAGGAAAAACAACAGCAATTATAGGAAGTACAGGTAGTGGAAAATCAACAATAGTAAATTTAATACCAAGATTTTATGACATAACATCAGGAAATCTTTTAATAGATGGAGTAGATATAAAAAATATAGCAAATAAAGATTTAAGAAAAATAGTAGGATTTGTACCACAAAAAGGAATATTGTTTTCTGGAACAATAGAATCAAACATAAAATATGGAAATCCAGAAATGTCAGATGAACAAATGATAGAAGCAGCAGAAATAGCACAAGCAACAGAATTTATAGAATCAAAACCAGAAAAATATAAAGAACCAATAGCACAAGGAGGAAGCAATGTATCTGGAGGGCAAAAACAAAGACTATCAATAGCAAGAGCAATAGCAATAGATCCAGAAATACTAGTATTTGATGATAGTTTTTCAGCATTAGACTTTAAAACAGATAGCACATTAAGAGCAGAACTTGCTAAAAAAACAAAAAACAAAACAGTAATTATTGTTGCACAAAGAATTAATACAATATTAAATGCAGACCAAATCATAGTATTAGAAGATGGAAAAGTTGTAGGTAAAGGAACACATGAAGAATTAATAAAAACAAATGAAACATATAAACAAATAGCATTATCACAACTATCAGAAGAAGAGTTAAATATAAAAGACTTAAACAATAAAACAAATGTAGAAGGAGGGGAAAAACATGAGTAATAATCAAAATACACAAACACCTCCAAAAATGAAAGGACATGGACCAATGGGTGGACCTGGAGGAGGACATGGACCAGTAGAAAAAGCAAAAGATGTAAAAGGAACAACAAAAAAATTAGCACAAAGACTTTCAAGATACAAAATAGCAATAATAATAGTAATGATATTTGCAATAGGAAGCACAATATTTAGTATAGTAGGACCAAAAATACTAGGAAATGCAACAACAGAAATATATACAGGTTTAATGAATAAAATTAATAGAACAGGAGGTATAGACTTTGCAAAAATAGGACAAATAATTTTATTTGCATTAGGGCTATATATTGTAAGTGCAGTATTCTCAATGATACAAAGCTATATTATGGCAGGAGTAGCACAAAAGGTAACATACAAAATTAGAAATGATTTAACACAAAAAATAAACAGACTACCAATGAAATACTTTGACAAAAAAACAAATGGAGAAGTATTATCAATTATCTCTAATGATGTTGATACATTAAGCACAGGACTAAACCAAAGTATTACACAAATAATAACATCAATATGTACAATAATAGGAATATTAGTAATGATGTTTTCAATAAGTTGGGAAATGACAGTAGTAAGTTTATTAATATTACCAATATCAGCAGGAATATTAAAAAAAGTAATAGGAAAATCACAAAAATACTTCGTAAAACAACAAGAATACTTAGGACATGTAAATGGTCAAGTTGAAGAAGTATATGGTGGACATAACATTGTAAAAGTATTTGGAAGAGAAGAACAAGCAATAAAAGAATTTGAAAAAGAAAACCAAGAATTATATAAATCAGGATGGCGTTCACAATTTTTATCAGGACTAATGTATCCTTTAATGAATTTTGTAGGAAACGTTGGATATGTTGCTGTTGCTATACTAGGAGGATATTTTGCAGTAAAAGGAAGAATAACAGTAGGAAATATACAAAGTTTTATACAATACAATAAACAATTTACTCAACCAATAGGCCAAGTAGCACAAATATCAAGCACAATACAATCAATGATTGCAGCAGCAGAAAGAATATTTGAATTTTTAGAAGAACCAGAAGAAGCGGAAGATATAAAAAATGCAACATCAACAGAGGGACTAAAAGGAAATATAGAATTCAAAAATGTTAAATTTGGATATGACCCAGAAAAAATCATCATAAATGACTTTAATGCTAATGTTAAAGATGGACAAAAAATAGCAATTGTAGGACCAACTGGAGCAGGTAAAACAACGATGGTAAAATTATTAATGAGATTTTATGATGTAAATAGTGGAGAAATTTTAGTAGATGGACATAATATAAAAGACTTTAAACGTGGAGAACTTAGAAAAATGTTTGGAATGGTACTACAAGACACATGGCTTTTTGGAGGTACAATAAAAGAAAATATCAAATATAGCAAACCAGATGCTACAGACTCAGAAGTAATAGAAGCAGCAAAAGCAGCACATATACACCATTATATAAAAACATTATCAAAAGGATATGATGCTAAAATCAATGAAGAATCAACCAATATATCAGCAGGGCAAAAACAATTATTAACAATAGCAAGAGTAATACTTGCAAATCCAAAAATCCTAATATTAGATGAAGCAACAAGTTCAATAGACACAAGAACAGAACAGCAAATACAATCAGCAATGGATAATTTAATGAAAGGCAGAACAAGTTTTATAATAGCACACAGATTATCAACTATAAAAAATGCAGATTTAATATTAGTAATGAACCATGGAGATATTGTAGAACAGGGAACACATGAAGAATTACTTGCAAAAAATGGATTTTATTCAGAATTATACAATTCTCAATTCGAAGAATGTGAAGAATAAACTAAAATAATAAAGTAAAAAACATTGCAATTAAGAAATACTAAAAAAGGACTGTAAAAAGTCCTTTTTTTATATTATATGGAATTTCGAAGAATTTCCATATAATATAAAATATAACAAAGCTACGATATTTACCAAACAAAATTCGTGCACGAACAAAATAACGGAAAAGTCAAGAGTTAGCCTTGACAAACAAACACAAAAGTTATATAATGTTAGCCGAGATTAACAAAAAAGAAGGAGAAAAAATGATATCAAAATCGCAAGAAGAATATTTAAAAACAATGTATGTATTACAAAAACAAAATGGAAACATAAGAGTAACAGACATTGCAAACAAAATGAATTGCACAAAACCAAGTGTAAATAAAGCATTAAACAATTTAAAAGAAGAAAAATTAATAAAATACGAAACTTATGGAACAATAGAATTAACAAAACAAGGAGAAAGTCTAGCACAAAAAATACTAGAAGCATATGACATAGTATACTTGTTTTTAAAAGATGTTCTAAACTTAGAAGAAAACGCAGCAAAAGAAGAAGCAGAAAAAATAAAACTAGTAACAACAGACGAAACAATAAACAAATTAGCAAAATATATACATAATGTATTAGGACTAAGAGAATTAAACTGTAACTATGATATAAATCAAGAAAAATGCAGAAGTTGCATAAAAAGAACATCTAAAAAAATATAAAAAGACTTGAATACAGAGAGCAACTAAAAAGTATAAAAAGAAGTTGCATATAAAAGAATATCTAAAAAATAAAGAGGAGAGTAAAAAAATGAGTGATAATTTATTAGAAATAAAAGACTTACATGTAAATGCAGGAGAAAAAGAAATATTAAAAGGACTAAACTTAAACATAAAAAAAGGAGAAATCCATGTCATAATGGGACCAAATGGAGCAGGAAAATCAACACTTGCAAATGTAATATTAAACAATCCAGAATATACAAAAACAAGTGGAACAGTAGAATTTGAAGGAGAAAACATAAATGATTTAAGCACAGACCAAATTGCAAAAAAAGGAATATTTATGTCATTCCAATTACCAGAAGAAATACCAGGAATATCAACAATGAACTTTTTAAAATATGCTAAAAATAAAGTAACAGACAAGCCTGTAAAAATATTTGAATTTAAAGAAATTGTAAAAAAATATGTAGAAGAATTAAACATGAATCCAAAACTAATAGAAAGAAACCTTAATGTAGGATTTTCTGGAGGAGAAAAAAAGAAAAACGAAATTATGCAAATGCTAGTATTAAATCCAAAACTTGCAATATTAGACGAAACAGATTCTGGATTAGATGTAGATGCAATTAGAACAGTATCAAAAGGAATAGAAATGTACAAAAATGATGAAAATGCAGTTTTAATAATAACACATAACACAAAAATCTTAAACCACTTAAAAGTAGACTATGTACATGTATTAGTAAATGGACAAATAGTAAAAACATCAACAGCTGAATTAGCAGAAGAAATTGAAGAAAAAGGATATTCTGAATATAAAAAATAAAGAGAGGAAGAAAAGAATTTTATTATGAAAACTAAAATAGACGAAATAAATAGAAATATTTATGACATAAAAGACAAAGACAACTATGAATTTAAAATGAAAAAAGGACTAAATGAAGAAATAGTAAGAGAAATATCAAAACAAAAAAACGAACCTGAATGGATGCTAGAAATCAGATTAAAAGCACTAGAAATGTATAAAAAATTAGAAATGCCAACATGGGGACCAGATTTATCTGAATTAAAAATGGACGAAATAGCAACATATGTAAAACCAAAAACAAACTTAAATTCAGACTGGGAAGATGTACCAGAAGACATAAAAAACACATTTGATAGACTAGGAATTCCAGAAGCAGAAAAGAAATCATTAGCAGGAGTCGGAGCCCAATACGACTCAGAGGTAGTATATCACAGCATGAAAGAAGATTTAATAAAACAAGGTGTAATATATACAGATATGGAATCAGCAGTAAGAGACTACCCAGAAATTGTAAAAGAACACTTTATGAAATGTGTACCAATAAATGACCATAAATTTGTAGCATTACATGCAGCAGTATGGTCAGGAGGATCATTTGTATATATACCCAAAGGAGTAAAATTAGATATACCATTACAATCATATTTTAGACTAAACTCACCAGAATCAGGACAATTTGAACATACACTAATAATAGTAGACGAAGGAGCAAGTCTACATTTTATAGAAGGATGTTCAGCACCAAAATATAATAAAGTAAACTTACATGCAGGATGTGTAGAATTATATGTAAAAGACAATGCATATTTAAGATATTCAACAATAGAAAACTGGTCAAAAAATATGATGAATTTAAACACTAAAAAAGCAATAGCAGGTAAAAACGCACAAATAGATTGGGTAACAGGTTCATTTGGTTCAAAAATATCAATGCTATACCCAATGAGTATATTAAATGGAGAAGGAGCAAAAACAGAATATACAGGAATTACATTTGCAGGAGGAGGACAAAACCTAGACACAGGATTTAAAGTAATACATAATGCACCAAATACATCATCTGTAATAAACTCTAAATCAATATCAAAAGATGGAGGAGCTTGCACATATAGAGCACTAGTTAGAATAAATGAAAACGCCCAAAATTCAAAATGTAGTGTAAGCTGTGAATCACTTATGCTAGATGATATTTCTAGATCTGATACAATACCTGTAAATGATATAAGAACAGATGAAGTACAATTCTCTCATGAAGCAAAAATAGGAAAAATAAGTGATAAAGCAATATTCTATTTAATGAGTAGAGGACTATCAGAAGAAGACGCAAAAGCAATGATTGTAAGAGGATTTGCATATCCTATTTCCAAAGAATTACCAGTTGAGTATGCAGTAGAAATGAATAATTTAATAAATTTAGAGTTAGAGGGGGCAATAGGATAATGGAAAAATTAAGAGTGAATAATACACCAGTAAGAACATCAAGAAACTTTTTAATTAATAATTTAGAAGTAGAACTAGAAATACCACAAAAAGATGAATTTACAAATTTAAAAATTATTAATGAAAAAAGTAACATTGATAACAATGTTTCAAATAAACCACTAACTTATGGAATGGGAAAAATTTTAGAAGAATTAAATTACGAAACTGCAAACAGCAAAATACGAATACAAACAAGTAATAAAAAAGAAAATATACAAATCATATATGAATTTGATGATAATAATATAAATTTAATAAACCAAATAGAAATAATTGCAAATGGAAACACAAATGTAACTATTGTATACAAATCAAAAACATCAAAAAAATGCTTTCATAATGGAATTATAAGAACAACAGTAAAAGAAAATGCACAACTTAATGTAACAATAATAAACCTATTAAATGAAGAATCTGACAATTTAGAAGCAATAGAAAATCAATTAGAAAAAAATTCAACAACAAATTATACAATAATAGATATTGGAGCAAAGACAAGCGTTTCAAATTATTATTCTAATATTATAGGAGAAAATGCAAAAAATGATTTAAAATCAATTTATTTAGGAATTAACAATCAAAAGAAAGACCTAAATTATATAGCAGAACTAAAAGGAGAAAGAACAAATATTGAAATAGATGTCCAAGGAGCTCTAAAAGATTCAGCCAAAAAGAATTTTAAAGGAACAATTGATTTTAAAAAAGGATGCAAAAAAGCAAAAGGAAATGAAAATGAATACTGTATGCTTTTATCAAATAAAGCAAAATCAATTGCATTGCCAATGCTTTTATGCACAGAAGAAGATGTTGAAGGAAACCATTCAACAGCATCAGGCAAAGTTGATGAAAAGCAATTATTTTATATAATGACAAGAGGATTTAGTTACAAAGAAGCGGTTAAATTAATTGTAAAATCTAAGTTTAACAAAATCATAGACAGAATATCTGATAAAAATTTAAAAGACGAGATTATAAATGAAATTGACAAAAGACTAGATTAAAAGAGCAAAAAAGAAAGGAAATAGATTTCAAATGATTTTAGAAGAAATAAAAAAAGACTTTCCACTATTAGAAAACAGAGACATAGCATACTTAGACAGTGGAGCAACCACACAAAAACCAAAACAAGTAATAGAAGCAATAGAAAAATATTATAAAAACAATAATGCAAACCCACATAGAGGAGCATATTCACTAAGTATAGAAGCAACAGAACAATATGAAAATACAAGAACAAAAATAGCAGAATTTATAAACGCAAAACATAGAGAAGAAATAATATTTTCTAAAAATGCAACAGAAAGTCTAAATTTAATAGCATATTCCTATGGAATTGAAAAACTAAAAAAAGACGAAGAAGTAGTAATATCAATTATGGAACACCATTCAAATTTAGTACCATGGCAAAAAGTAACTAAAAAAACAGGAAGCAAACTAAAATATATGTATATAAATGAAAATTATGAAATACCTGATGAAGAAATAGAAAATAAAATAACAGAAAAGACAAAAATAGTAGGAATAACACATATATCAAATGTTTTAGGAACAATAAATAATATAAAAAAAATAATTAAATATGCACATAAAAAAGGAGCAATAGTAATAGTAGATGCATCTCAAAGTATACCACATATAAAAATTGATGTGCAAGACTTAAACGCAGACTTTTTAGTATTTTCAGGACACATGGAATAGGAGTATTATATGGGAAAAGAGAAATACTAAATAATATGACACCATTTTTAATGGGTGGAGATATGATAGAATATGTATATGAACAAGAAACTACATTTGCACCATTGCCAAACAAATTTGAAGCAGGAACACAAAATGTTGAAGGAGTAATAGGACTAGGAGCAGCAATTGATTATATACAAAAAATAGGATATGATAAAATACAAGAAAAGGAAAATGAAATCATAAAATATGCAAGACAAGAACTATCAAAATTAAATTACTTAAAATTATATCTTACACCAAACTCACAAAATCATTCTAGTGTAATATCTTTTAACATAAATGGTGTACACCCACATGATGTAGCAAGTATACTTGATTCAGAAAACGTATGTGTCCGTTCAGGAAATCATTGTGCACAACCACTAATGAGATTTTTAGGAATTGATTCTACATGTAGAGCAAGTTTTTACTTTTATAATACTAAAGAAGATGTAGACAAGTTAGTTACAGCTTTAAATAAAGCATATAAAATGTTTGAAAAATTTATAAAAAGATAGAAAGCATTTCTAACAAAAAAATATAAAAGGAGAGTAATAAAATTGGAAGACCTAACAGAAGTATATAATGACTTAATAATGGAACACAGTATGAATTCATATAATAAGAAAAAATTAAAAGACGCAAACTACTGTGAAATAGGACACAATCCAAATTGTGGAGATGAAATAACATTAGAACTAAAACTAAACAATAACATTATTGAAGATATGGCATTTTTAGGACATGGCTGTGCAATATCACAAGCGTCAACATCTATAATGATAGACACATTAAGAGGAAAAACAATAGAACAAGCAAAAGAGATTATAAAAACATTTATAGAAATGATAAAAAGAGAAACAACAAATGAAGAGCAACTAAAAAAATTAGAAGACGCAATAGCTTTTAAAAATGTTTCGAATATGCCAGCAAGAGTAAAATGCGCATTACTAGCATGGCATACATTAGAAGACATGTTAGATAAAAACATTAATACAGGTAATGGAAATATAGACTGTTGCCATTAAAGAAAGTTTTATTAACATATTTAAAAGCAACAGGAAAGGAAAGTATTTTTAAATGGAAAATAAAAAAGTATTATTAGGAATGAGTGGAGGAGTAGACAGTAGCGTATCGGCATTGCTATTAAAAGAAAACGGATATGAACCAATAGGAATGACATTAGAGTTGTTTGCAGGTAGTAGTTGCTGTAACGTAAATACATATATAGACGCAAAAAACGTATGCAATTCAATAGGTATACCACACTTTACATATAACTGCAAAGAACAATTTAGAAAACATGTAATACAAGATTTTATAGAATGTTATTCAAATTGTAAAACACCAAATCCATGCATAGAATGTAACAAATATATGAAATTTGGATATATGTGGGAAAAAGCAAAAGAAATGGAATGTAACTATATAGCAACAGGACATTATGCAAAAACAGAATATAGTGAAAAATATGGAAGATGGGTATTAAAAAAATCAAAAGCAGGAAAAAAAGACCAAAGTTATGTACTATGGAATATACCAAAAGAACTAATAGAACATGTATTATTTCCACTTTCAGATTTTGAAGATAAAGAACAAATAAGAGAAATAGCAAGAAAAAACAACTTAAAAGTAGCAAACAAACCAGATAGTGAAGATATATGTTTTGTACCAGATGGAAACTATAAAAAATTCCTAGAAAGCAATTCAGAATTAAAACCAAAAGTAGGAAATATAGTAAACCAAAAAGGAGATATACTAGGAAAACATAGTGGATTATACAAATACACAATAGGACAAAGAAAAGGACTAGGAATATCATATAAAGTTCCATTATTTGTAATAGGATTTAACCCACTAAAAAATGAAGTAATAGTTGGGGAAGAAAACGAACTATATAAAAAAGAAATAATAGTAAAAGACATAAATTTATTACTATTTGATAAAATTAAAGACCAAAAAGAAGTTGAAGTAAAAACAAGATATTCCTCAAAAATGGCAAAAGCTAAAATAAGCCAAGAAACAGAAAATACCATAAAAGTAATATTTGATGAACCACAAAGAGCAATAACACCAGGGCAATCAGCAGTATTTTATATTGATGACATAGTTGTAGGCGGAGGGAAAATTGAAGATTAAGAAAATAAAAAAGAATTAAAAAACGGAACAAAAATAGTTAGAAAAAATTAAAACTTTCATCAATATGTATAACTTTTAGCAAAGCAAGAAAGGAATGAATAAAAAAATGAAAGTAATAAGTAAACAACGAAATAGTAAAATGTGTATAATATGCGGATTAGATAACAAATATGGCTTAAAAGCACCATTTTATAACATGGAAGACGGAAGTGTAATGACAAAATTTCAATATAGTGAAGAACATCAAAGTTATCCAGGAAGAGTACATGGAGGACTAATAACAGCAATGTTAGACGAAATGGGCTTACGTGCACTTTGGGCAAAAAAACAAAACGAAGAAGACTTTGGAGTTACAATATCACTAGACACAAAATACAGAAAACCAGTACCA
This sequence comes from Clostridium sp. 27_14, assembly GCA_001916035.1. Classification (GTDB taxonomy): domain Bacteria; phylum Bacillota; class Clostridia; order TANB77; family CAG-508; genus CAG-269. Next base: position 73,188 of record MNRQ01000023.1, read on the forward strand.
TACAAACAAGACTTAATAGGAAAAGGAATACTAGTAAAAGAAAACTCGAAATTTTTCACAGTAGAATCATCAATATTAGACTTACAAGGAAATCTTTTAGCAAATGGAACTATAAAATACATAAAGTTAGATGTTGGAAAAATAAACAACAACATATCTGCACATGAAGAAATGTGTTACTTAATAGACGACGGAGTAAAAGAAATAAATTTATAAAAAAAAGATATACTAAAACGAAAACAAGAAAATAACAAAACAAGAAAGAAAATAGACCAAAAAGAAAAACCACTTTTACAAGAAAGAAAATAACCAAAAAAAGACCACCTTATTAAATTTTTTATTTATAAGGTGGTTTTTCTAACTAAAAATTAATCTTTTCTCTTTCCAAAAATAGAAAGAATACGTAAAAAGATATTAATAAAATCTAAATATAATTGCATAGCACAATAAATATGAATTTTATTAGTATCAAGATCTGGGTCATTTTCTAAAGTTTTAATCTTATTAATGTCATAAATAGTAACACCAAAAAATACTGCAAGAATAAACCAATCTAAAATAAGCTCAAAACCAGTACTTTTAAAGATGAATAAATTTAAAATACTAAGAATAAGACCAGCTATCAAAAATACAGTAAGATAAGTTCCCCAACTACTTAAATCCTTATCTGTTTTGTATCCAATATATCCTAAAGTAGCAAAAATTAAAGCAGATACAACAAACAATGAAATAATAGAATTTAATTCATAAACAGCAAACACTGTACATAAAGTAACACCATTAATCATTGAATACAGAAAGTATAAAACGCCAACAGCAGTAGGAGAAAGCTTTCTAAATAAAAAACTAAAAAGAATAACAACAACAAGCTCCAAAATTAAAAGAGCACTCCAATAACCATCTGTAACAATGTTCACTATAAGGCCAGAATAATAAGTATAAGCAGCAATAATACCACTACCTAAAAGACCTAAAAACATCCAAAAGAAAGTTTTACCAAAGATTTTATTTTCAGTACTTCTATCAATTATTACATTATTATCTTGAATATCATTTTGACCATTATCATCATAAAAATTTTGCATTTAAGAGACCTCCTTTCTCAAAAAAATAATTAAACCTCCTACAACTATTATAAAATAAAAAATATAGAAAAGCAATAGCTAAAATTGACGTAAAACTAAAAAAAGGAGGAATAAAAGCTACACACCAAGTGGAACAGATTTAACAACATATAAGAAATTAAATCCAAGTTGGGCAGCCCAAAGAGGAAGTAGTACACCTAGTTGGAAATAGAACAATAAAATCTTACAGTTAAGCAAAAAATAGAAAAGCATAGCGAATAAAATTTTAGAAAATAGCAAAAAACATTGCTATTTTCTTATTTTTTTAGTAAAATGAAAAAGTAAAGAAAGAGGTGGAATATATGAATCTAAAAATGCCTTATGGGATAAGCAATTATGAAGAACTTGTAACAGAAAATTACTATTATGTTGATAAAACGGAATATATAGAAAAGTTGGAAGAATTGCCAGAAAAAAGAATAATGTTTTTACGCCCAAGAAAATTTGGAAAAACACTATTTACAAGTGTACTTGAAAATTATTATGACAAAAATAAAATAGACAGTTTCGAAAAATTATATGGAAATACGTATATAGGAAAAAATCCAACAAAATTAAAGAACAGTTATTGTATATTAAGATTTAATTTTTCAGGAATAAATACAGAAAATGAAGAAACAACAATGAAAGGATTTAAAGAAAAAGTAACAATATCTATAGAAGGATTTACAAAAATATATGGTATAGATTTTTATATAAACCCAGAACAAACAGTAGAAGGAATGACAAGAAGTTTAATAGAAGCATTTAAAATACAAAAACCAGAAGAAAAAATATATATAATAATAGATGAATACGATCATTTTGCAAATGAATTATTAGGATTCAATCCAGAACAATTTAGAAATCTAGTATCAAAAAATGGAAAAGTAAGAAAATGGTATGAAATATTAAAAGAAGGAACAGAAACAGTAGTAGACAGAATATTCATAACAGGAGTAGCACCAATAACACTAGACAGTTTAACAAGTGGATTTAATATAGGGAAAGACATATCACAAGATGTAAGATTTAATGAAATGATGGGATTTACCAGAGAAGAATTAGTACAAATCTTAAATAATGAAGAAATACCGGTAGAAGAGCAGGAAAAGATATTGCCAATAATGAAAGAAAATTATGATGGATATAAATTTAGTATGAAAGCAAAAAGTGAAATATATAATTCAAATATGTGCTTATATTTTTTGTCAGAATATTCGTGGTCAAAAGAAGTACCAGAAGATTTAATAGATGTAAATATAGCAAGTGATTATAATAAAGTGGGGAAAATGCTAAACTTATGTAAAGGTGAAAACAGATTGGAAATATTAAGAAAAACAGTACAAGGAGAACCAATAATAAATAAAATAGTAAAAAAATTTAATCCAGCAATAGAATTTACAGAAAATGACATGATATCAATGTTATATTACTTAGGATATTTAACAATATCAGGAGAGTTAGTAGGAATACCAGAACTAACAATACCAAATAAAGTAATGAAAGAAATATATGCAGACTACTTTATGCAAATGATGGACAAAGAAGCAGAATTCAGAATAGACAATAATGCGAACCAAGAAATATTAATA
>MNRQ01000058.1 GCA_001916035.1 Clostridium sp. 27_14
TTACTTCAAAATTTATAAAAGTCCCTATTTTTCAACGAAAATGGGACTTTTCAGTGGTTGCGTGGGATAGACTCGAACTATCGACCTTCGGGTTATGAGAAATGGAATGCATTTTTCGTTTTTTCTATTATGTTTTAAAGAGCGCTATTCTATATAGTTACAGCATAACACTCTTTTATTATCTACTAATAATTCTATTATTTTTTAGGTTGGTAGGGGTATTTTTAGGGGTAGAACTATTCTTCAGTTATTGATTTGTATTTGCTTATTTTTATAGAATCAAACTTGTACTGAACCCAAAAAATTGGACATTTTTTGATTAGGTACTAAGCAACTCTTTGGGAGTGAGTTCTGTATTGTACAGGGCTCATTCCTTTTAATTTGCCTTTTATCCTTTTGTTATTATAATAATCTATATATTCTATTATATCTTTTTCTAATTCCTCAATTGTTTTATATTCTTTCATATAAAATAATTCCGATTTTAATAAACCAAAGAAATTTTCCGCTAATGAATTATCTAAACAATTTCCTTTTCTAAATATACTTTGTCTTATTTCTTTTTCTTTTAATAAATGTTGATACTGTTTCATTTGATATTGCCAACCTTGATCTGAGTGCAATATTAAATTTGTATTATCTGGTATCTTATTAAACGCTTTTTCTAACATATCAACCACTTGTGCAAATACTGGGTGTTTTGATAAATTATAACTAATTACTTCTCCATTAAATAAATCTACTATTGGTGATAAATATAGCTTTTCGTTATGCACTTTAAACTCTGTTACATCAGTAACCCATTTTTCATTTGGATTTTCTGCTTCAAATTCACGATTTAGTAGATTATCACATATTTTTCCTACTTCGCCTTTATAAGATTTATATTTTTGTGCTCTTACGAAACATTGTAATCCTAATTCTTTCATAAGTCTTCTGACTGTTTTATGGTTGATAACAAATCCTCTATTATGTAGTTCTAGTGTAATTCTTCTATATCCATATCTTCCTTTATTTTCATGGTAAATAGCTGTAATTTCTTCTTTTATTTCCTTATATTTATCTGGTTCTTTGATTCTATTTAATTGATAATAAAATGTGCTTCTTGTTATTTCTGCATATTTTAACAAAGCCTCTAATTTAAACTCATGCCTTAATTCATCTATTACAATTACTTTCTAGATTGTTTTGGCTTTGTTCTTTCCTGAACTAAGGCTTGTAATTTTTTTAAGTATGCATTTTCCATTCTAAGTCTTTGAACTTCTGCAATTAAATCTTCTTCGTTTTCTTTAGATATTTTCTTTTTTCTTGGTTTAGAACTCATATTTTTTCTTCTACCACGTCGCTCTAAATAAAGTCCTTGTGGTCCTTCTTCATAATATATACGTTCCCATTTCAATACTGCTCCTTCTTGTGGAAGATTAAAATAAATAGCTGTTTCTGATGCAGATAAATGGTTTTCGTGCATATATTCTACCACTTTCTGTTTAAATTTTCCATCATATTTATTATTTTTGTTTTTAACTATTCCAACTACTCCATGTATCTCATAATGTTTACACCATCTCCTTACCGTTTCTAGACTTGAAATATTAAAATATTTAGCAGTACTACTATATCCGTGATGTTCTTCTATACAATATTTAATTACCTCTAATTTAAATTCATTTGAGTATTTTGACATAAAAATGAATCCTCCTTATTAAACTTTTTTGTCTAATAATTTGGGTTCACTTCAAAAATTACTCTCTACAAACTTATATTTTCTTCAAAACAATAGCAATAAAGTTTAAATACTTACAAGCTCCTGCTTCTATAGATTTTCTGTCGCTTTTAGAATACTCATTGTCGCAGTTTATCCAGTCCTCCCAGCACTCCTCATTACTTTCCATTTCATATATTGATACAATTTCACTATTTCTTGATTTTAAAATTATGTTTTTCCAATATTCTATGTCATGAAGATAATCAAGTTGCTCTGGTGTCCAAGATAATAGTAACTCTTTTGGAATATTGTTATGGCAGTCTTTCTTCATTCCTGGAACAACTATATAAATATATCCTCCTTTTTTTACAAACGGCAAAAGTTTTTCATCTAAATACTTTTCGTCTCTTCCAAAGTAGTTGTAAGAATCTGTGCTAACAACTGCATCAAAAAGTTCTTTTTCATATTTTAGATCTGTCGCATCTGCTTTTACTGGAATGATTTGATCATCTGTCAATCCCATTTCAGCGAAAAATTTTCTATTTTCTTCTGCGTCACTCCAAAGGTCTGTTGCATATACCTTAAAACCATATTCCTTTGCTAAGAAAACTGATGTGATTCCTTGACCACTTCCTAAGTCCATAACTATTGAACCTGCTTTTATTTTGTTGTCTTTCATAAGCTCTTCTTCCAATTTAGTAATTTTCTCGAAGTGCAGGCGGTTAAAATCGCCTCTACATTTTTCATAGATTACTTTACACTATTATTGTAATAATTTTACTTATTATTACCAATTTGAAATAATTTTATATCAAAAAAGAATACTTTTCAAGTATTCTTTTTAATTTTATTTGTATATTCCTATTTTTCTCATATAATTTATATAGCTCTGGTCTATATTTCCCCAAATTCCTATGTTTCTATCTAATTCATTGGTATCAATTTTTTCTTTTGAATATTTCTCATAATTTTTTATAATTTCTTCTTTAAAATTCTTGTATCAAGATACCATGCATAGTCTTCTTCCTTCATTCCTAATTTATGAATTTTTTCTTTTAACACATCATAACGTTCTTCACGTTGACTACCTCCAATTATTTCTCCAACTCCTGGAACAAGTAAATCCATTGCTGCAACTGTTTTTTCATCTTCGTTTAATCTCATGTAAAAAGCTGTTGTTCCTGCTGGATATCCTGTTACAAATACTGGCTTTTTATATATTTTTTCTGTTAAAAATCTTTCATGTTCAGTTTGCAATCCAATTCCCCATTCTACAGGATATTTAAATTGTTCTTTATGAGGAGTTAACAGTTCTATTGCCTTTGTATATGTTATTCTCTCAAACTCATTATTTATAATATTTTCAAGTCTTTCTATTAAACCTGGCTCTATAAATTTATTAAAGAATTCCATTTCTTCTGGTGCTTGCTCAAGCACATATTTTATAATATATATCTGCAAATGCCATTTCTGGTTCTATCATCCAAAACTCAGCGGCATGTCTAGGTGTGTAAGAATTTTCTGCTCTAAATGTTGGGCCAAATGTATATATATTGCCAAATGCTGTTGCAAATGTTTCACCATTTAATTGTCCACTAACAGTTAGGTTAACAGGCTTTCCAAAAAAATCCTTTGTGTAATCTATTTTTCCGTTTTCGTTTGTTGGTAGTTTTTCTAAATCAAGAGTTGTTGCTCTAAACATTTCACCTGCCCCTTCGCAATCGCTACCTGTAATTATTGGCGTATGCACATATACAAATCCTTGCTCTTGAAAAAACTTGTGTATTGCAAATGCAACAAGTGATCTTACTCTAAATACCGCCATAAATGTATTAGTTCTTGGTCTTAAATGTGCAACTGTTCTTAAATATTCCATTGAATGTTTTTTAGGCTGAATTGGGTAGTCATCATCTGCCTTTCCCATTATTTCTATTTTATTTGCATGAATTTCAAGAGAGTCCTTTCCATTTGGTGCGTCAACTAATAAGCCTTTAACTACAATACTTGAACTGATATTTAACTTTACGATTTCTGCAAAGTTCTCTATTTTTTCATCTTCAACTATTATTTGAATTGGCTTAAAAAAACTACCATCGTTTAACTCAATAAATGCTATTTTCTTTGCATCCCTTTTTTGTCTTATCCAACCAGCTACATTAATTTCCTTTCCTAAATATTCTTCTTTGTTTCTGAAAATTTCTTTTACTTTTACTCTTTCCATATTGAACCTCCTTTTTTTTCATGTTACAGAAGTACAAAAAAAGCCCTCTGCAACAATATGCAGGGACGAA
>MNRQ01000059.1 GCA_001916035.1 Clostridium sp. 27_14
TACTCCCGTTATATAATTTATTTTCTGGGGGTAAGGGGGCACTATGCTCTTTTTTGATTATTTTGGTTTTATTTTTATAATTATTTCTTTCAAACTAAAGCCTCCGTAAATTAAATTGTTGTGATAATTATGTCATAAATAATATTAAAAAAGTATGAAAAAAATATCATAGAACCTTGACAACAAAATTAATTAATGATATCTTATTTATGACATAAATGTCGATAAATTATACATAGGAGGAGAAAAAGTGAAAAAAAATCTATTTAGGGAAAATGGAATAACTTTGGTGGCACTTGTAATAACAATAATAGTTTTGCTAATTTTAGCAGGAATAAGTATACAGTCAATAACAAATACAGGGTTATTTGCAAATGCAAAACAAGCAAAAGAAAAATCAATGGAGGGACAGCTAAAAGAAGAAATAACTTTAGCAATCCAATCAATACAAGCAGAAGAAGTTTATAAAGGAAATAGTGTAACATTGGAAACATTAGCAGGAGGACAGTTAGAAAAAGAATTAAAAGACATAACAGCAGAATTAACAGATGGAGAAATAAATGGAGAATATAAAGATTATGAATATACAATAGATTCAAATTTTAATGTAACAATAAATGGACCAGTAACAGGAGTAAGAATTAAAGGAAGTGCGGAAGTTCAAACAGGTTATGTATTTGAAGGAAATACAGTAGAAATAAAAGTAACAGCAAGTATAACAGAAGGAACAATAACAGGAATAGAAGCACCAGAAGGAGCGACAATAAAAACAGATACAAGTACAACAGAAAAAGTATATACAGTAAATAAAAATGGAGCATATACATTTAAAATAACAAGTGATAGTGGAAAAACAAAAAATATAACAGCAAATGTAGAAAATATATTAGGTGCACCACAAATAAAAATAAGTGATATAACAGAAAATAGTTTTAAAATAAATGTAGAAAATAGTTATCCGGAAGGGGTAATAACAGAATATAAATATTCAGTAGGAGGAACAGTAAAACAACAAGGAACAACAGACAAAAGTTATATAGTAACAGGATTATCAGAAGATACAGAATATAGTAGTATAAAAGTAGTTGCATATATAAATAGTGCAAGTAAAGAAAGTAATACAGAAAAAGTAACAACAGAAATGAAAGATGGAATAGCATATACTTGGTATGAAATAGCAGAAATAGCAAAAGCAATATCAAATAATAACTCAATAACAGATGATACAGAAACAGTTACAGTAAATGGAAAAAAATTAAAAGTAGGACAAATGAAAAAAATAGATGGAAAAAAAGTAAGAATATTAGGATTTAATCATGATGAATTAGCAGAACCAACAGTAGCGTATGATACAACAACATTAACAGGAAAAGCTGGAATAAGTTTTGAGTATGTAGATTTCTTGATATCATCAGCAAAAATGAATAGTAGTGATACAAATTCAGGAGGATGGGTAAATGCAGCGTTAAGAGGAACACTAAATGGAACAACATATAATTCATTAAGTATAAAAAATAGTATAAAGAAAGTAAAAAAAGAATATATACCAACATATAATACAGTACCAACGACAATGCCAACAACAGATGATTATTTATGGTTATTATCATGCGGAGAAATATGGGACAATGGTTACAATGGAGGAATAACAAGAGGGGAAGCAATAGCAACAGAAGGAAAACAATATAAATATTATAAAATGAATTTAGGAAGTACGAATTATGATACTTCGAATAATATTACCAAAAAACCAACTATGGATGCCAAAGATAGAAATAATGTGTGGATACTTCGTTCACCAGCTTACTATACTAGTAAATATTTTTGTGTGGTAACTGATTATGGTTTGTGCGGTGAAACTCGGAGCAAGTTACCCTCGCAAAGTTGCACCAGGTTTTTCAATTTAGCGTAAAAAAAAATTGTGTAAAACGAAAATAGCTTTTATGGAAAGAGTGTAAAAAAAAACTCGAAATTTGTCGAACGATTTATGTTGAAATTAGGATAAAAACATGTTAATATATAGCTATGCAATTTTGATATTGCATGGCTTATTTTATTAAAAAATTAAAATCAAACAACTTAGGAAAGACAGAAATAAAAAATTTAAAATCAACGATTTCAAAAAGAAATTTAAGAATCTAAAAAAATTCCAAAGAAATCAAATATCAAAACAAAATAAAAGCAAAGGAGGAGAATAAAAAAGATATATAAAAGCAAATATTTATAAAACATAAAAGAGTCAGCAAAAGCAAAATTGTAAATATAACAATAAATATTTACTAAAAGGTATTGCTAAATGTAATAAATTTTAGTATAATATGAGAGGAGATAAATGGAGAATAATTTAGAACTATTACCATTAACAGATGACTACATCTTTAAAAGAGTATTTGCCTATAAAGGGAATGAAAGTGTATTAAAAGATTTTCTAGAAGCATTATTGAAAATAGAAATAAAGGGAATAAAAATAACGAATCCAGAAATAATACCATATGAAAAAGGCGAAAAAAGAGGACTGCTAGATATAAAAGCAGAAATAAATGATGGAACAATGCTTGATGTAGAAATGCAAATGAAAAATGAAAGAAACACAGAAGAAAGAGCAACAGAATATATGGGAAAAATGATATCAGAACAACTGCAAGTTGGAGAAGAT
>MNRQ01000001.1 GCA_001916035.1 Clostridium sp. 27_14
CCAATGCTGTATGATGAACGGTTCCATCTGGATTTTTTGGTCTACATGCTTGATAAATTTCATATTTTATGTCATTTATTATTTAATAATCTTTCCAAGTGTTTTGGATTTAACCTTTTTATCATATAATCCTATTTGTTAATCCTGTTCTTTTTAAATAGAAAAAGGCTAATTTTGATATATTTAGTTTATCTGCTATATCTTGTGATTTCTTTTCATTTACTGTTAAGTCCCCACCTATAGAATAACTAGATATACTGTTATCATCATATAAGCCTTCTTCTTTTATATATTCTGCTTGTAAACAAGTTGCTTTGATTATTAAATCTTTTTGTTGTGTTGTTAAATTATCAAATCCTCTTCTTTCAATTCTTGTCAATGTCGCTCTGTTGACATCTATTGAGGCTAACTCTAAATTTTTTTCTATTTCTTCATCTTCTAATACTTTAGAACCATATTTTGAATAATCCTCTTTTGTTGCATAAACATTTATCATTTGCAACACCTCTTATTTTACTTTCTTTTCTGTTTTTACTACTTTAGAAGAAGTTGACTTTTCAACCTCTTCTATTTTTTTAAATCCTCTTGTTTCATATTGAGATAAATCTTCTTCTTTTATAGATAATATTACATTATCTTTTATTATTCGTAACATATTTGCCTCCTATTCAGCTGTATATGTTTCAGTATCAACATCAACATATATACTGTCAATTTTATTGTCTTTTCCGTTTGGGAATACAAATGTATCAGATAAACTTCTATCTTGATATAAGTATCCATCTCCTTCTGTGTGTTGACCAGGATTAAAGTAATAAATACTTGCAATCTTTGGTACTGTTTTAACAGTTAGTGGAGATGCTATTAATACATTGATTTTATGAGATGTACTTGCAACTGGTGCAAATCCATCAGTAAAATCAAATTTATCATAGAATCTTTCATCATCAATTACTTCTATTAATGTTACGCCATCAATATCTGTAATTCTTGTTTCTATACCAATTCCACCTTCTGCAATTTGTGTCATTTCTATTTTTCTTGTGAAGTCTGTAGATTGTTCTAATAAATCCATAATTGTAGAATTTACATATGCAATTAATGCACCTTTTGCTACATATCTTCTTAATTTTCCAGCACTTAACATTGCTTTTAATTTTCCATATACATTTTCTTTTGTATATGAAGACAATGCTGTTGAACTATGATATCCATCTAATTTTTGTGCTTCTGTAGCAACTTTAGAATAGAAGTACGCATCCATTTCTGGTATTTGTTGTGTTTTGTGGAATACTTCTGAAATCTTCTTAATAGATGCTGTTTCATTTGTTTCATCTACATCTATTTTGTCAATCATAAATTGAATGTCTCTATCGTGTGTTAATGTGAATGGTACATCAGTTTGTTCAACTGTTCCTTTGTTCCATCCACCTAATCTACTGTGTGATTTATAACCACTTGTGCTCATTTGTGTAAAATGAAATGTTTTTGCACTTAACCATTTAACTGCTGTAGTTACGAATGGTGAAGTTAAAGAATCTTGCTCCATAATTTCTAATAGGTCTGGAGACCATACCTCTGCATAATTTAATGCCATAATTAATTACCTCCTAAAATGAATTAAACCTGTTCCATCTTTTTGTGGCTACAGGCTTTTTGTTTTTTTGATTTTCATCAGAGTTACTTTGTGTTGCTCCGAATTTAAATCCTTTTTCTTCTTTTTCTTCTTCCTTTGCTATTTTTAACTCAGGAAATTCAGAAATTACTGCGTTGATTTCATCTTCTAGTTTCTTAGTATCTAATACACCGTTTTCTAGAACTTTTGACATATCAACTAATCTTGCTGCTCTTTCAACTTTCTTAACATCAACCCCTGCTTTGGCCATAGCAAGTGCTATTTTGTCAGTATAGTCTGTTTGAACAGTCTCTTTTTGTTCTTCTTGTCCTTTGTCTTCTTGTTTGTTTTGAGTGTCTTGAACTTGTTTAGAAGTTTCACCTTGCTCTGCTTTTTCAGCACCTTTGGCATACATTCTTCTGATAAATCCATCTAACTCATCTTGATTTTTGAAAACTATTGAACCGTCGTCACCTTTTTGTGCTACTTGTTTTTTAGTTTTCTCACCCTCATTTTTGTTTTCAGCTTTTTGCTCTTTTTGAGCATTATCTGTTGTAGTTTGAGTATCTACATTTTCTTTTTTTTCGTCTTCCATATTGGAACCTCCCCCGTTTAAGGTCCGTCGACCATAATTTTTTGCAATAAAAAAAGAGCCTTTTTAAAGCTCTAATTTTAAAAATGGCACAAGTTAATGGATTCGAACCACTACAAACAGTTTTGGAGACTGTTGTGCTACCGTTACACTAAACTTGCATATAAAAAACACCTACATTTCTGTAAGTGCTTGTATATTATTTATCTAAATTATCAATTGCATATTGTGCTTCGCTTTTTGTGAAACCTTCTACTGATGAAATCAATTGATTATATATTGCTTTACTTGACATATTCATACTTGTTTGATATGTCTTTGCCTTTTCTAATGCGTTTTTATTC
>MNRQ01000002.1:0-3651 GCA_001916035.1 Clostridium sp. 27_14
CCTCTTGTATTTAATGTTTCAGAAATCATTTCTCTTAACATTTTATGGTCATCAATTACAATAATATTATACAAAACAGAAACCTCCTAACTTACTCATATCAAAATATATTGTATCATAAAAAAGTGAAAAAATAAATAACTTTTGGCGTTATTGCACTTTTAGTGCAAAATTTAATAAAAATTTGCACCAAAAGTACAATAGTAATTTATGCCAAAATATGATATAAGATTATATGGAAAAGTAAAGTTGATGGGTGGTGAATAGATGAGTTAATAAAAAATGAGTAGAAAAGAAAAGCAAAAAAGCAAAAAAGCAAAAAGACATTATTCATAATAAGAATAATGCAATTAATCTTTTTAATACTTCTTATCTATTCAAGTCTACGCATAATAGTATGGGCTAAAAACAATAAAGAAAACAAAGAAATAATAAGCAACATAGAAAAAAGCGTTGAAATAGATAGCACAAACGATGAGGAACATAAGTATAAAGTGAATTTTGAAAAATTAAAACAAGAAAATCCTGATACAGTTGCTTGGTTGAAAGTAGAAAATACAAACATAGAAATTCCAGTAGTACAAGCTAAAGATAATAGTTATTATCTAACACATAATTTTAATAAAAAGTACAATATATCAAACAGAAAAAGAAGATTATTACATACAAACAGAATTTAGTGAAGATGAATTTTCAAAATTTATTAACACAATAAAACAAAGAAGTAAAAAAGATTTTAATGTAAATGTATCTAATGAAGATACAATACTAACACTTTCCACCTGTGCAAATAACAACAAATACAGGGTGGTGTTACATAGTGTTAGAGTTAAATAAAACAGAAAATGTTTTGTTTGAGAAAGGAGAATGGTTTTATGAAAAATAAAACAAAATATTTAGTAGCAATATTATTAATGCTAATTAGTTTTTTACTAATTGGAGCTACTAATGTAAATGCAACAACAACTGCAGAAGTTAATAATTATTCAGATTTAACTAAATTCTGTTTGTATGTAATAATCTTCTTTTTCTGTTTGATATATTGTACTTTTTAATGCAGAAACAACTGCAGAAGTTAATAATTATTCAGATTTAACTAAAAAAATGAATGATAATGTAACAAATGTAGTTAAACTTACTAGTGACATTACATTAGATGAAACTTGGAAGACAACTTTCTCTCTTGGAATGTCTAAAACTTTGGATTTTAATGGCTTTACATTAACTGTGCCAGAAGATTATAGGTTAGAATTAATTTACCGCAATACTTTGGATTTAAAATTCATTAATTCAAGTAGTAAAACTGCAAAACTTAATCTTTTAACTGATACAGGCGCAACACCAATCTACAACGAAATTATGAAGGCTGAATATACTGTTAATTTTGAAATGGATGGTATAGATGTTGAATATATAAAAGATTCTGACAGTTTTTGGCAAACCGCTGGTGATTACAGATTTAATAATGTAGTTTTTAAAAATCTAAAAGTTACTGGATTTCATGAAATAGTAGATACTAGGGCATATGAAAGTGTAAAATTTTCAAATGTTACTAAAGATAATAAAAAAGGTCCTGAAAAAACATATTTGATACAAAGTTCTACTTTAACTGTTGATGAGGTACTTGATGCTGATTCAATTATTGAGTATTCTGATAGAGCAGGCACTAAAATAGCAAATAGAGCTGATAAACTTAGTACGATAGATGCTTATTATGGTCCAATTACAGTTAAGAAAAAAGAAGTTCAAACAATAATGGCTACAACAGAAGATGAATTAATTGATGCTGTTAATCAAATTAATAATAGCAAAGACACTATTATTAAATTAATGGGTAATATTAAGTTAACAAAGTTTATTAGATTTTATGTTTTAGGTAATGTTACCTTGGATTTAGCAGGTAATACTCTTGATGTAACAGAACACAATTTAACATTCTATTATGGTTATAAAGATACAAATAATTATAATTTTAGAAGTAATTTAACCATTAAAGATAGTGGCAATGGTAATAATGGTAAAATAATTGGAAAAGGATTTAATGGTAGAGTAAGACTATCTACTGAATATATGGCTGAAGAATTAAAAAATCTACCTAAGAATTATGGTTTTACTATTGATGGAGGAACTTATGCCGTTACTGGAACAAGTTCATGGGATGAATATATATTTGATGTATTTTCTGATTCAGAGCCTAAGGAACAAAACATTACTTTAAATGTTAATGTAAAAAAAGGTGCTTTTGAAGTTGGAAAAGTAGATGGTGTATGAAAGCAAACTTCAATTTTGAAACACTTATGGTAAAAGGTAAAGGTGTTAAACTAGGATTTAATATTTTAGGTGAAAAAAGAATTGAAGAAGTAATGCCAAGTGATACAAAAATATACTATACTGATAGTAATCAAGTAATTGAACTAGAAGATAGAACAACATTAGTTAATGATGTTATAACTAGTACAAGTGATAGTTATCCGCAATATATTAAACTTGCTAAAGAAACAGGTTTAAGTGTAGATAATGTTACATTACCAAATGTTACATTTGGATATACTGATGGACCAGAAGCAACAATTAATATTACTAATATTGGTGCTGCTGAGTTAAAAATTACTAATGTAACAGTGTCTGATTAATTTTGAAATAAACGTATCTAGTCAACCAATAATAGGTATTGGTGCAACTAATACTGATTTTAAAGTTAAAGCAAAATCTGGTCTTAATGCTGGAAATTATACTGGAACAATTACAGTAACTGATGCTATAGGTATTAGTGGTTTAGATAGTACATGGGTTTATGGAACTGATAAAACTCCAACTGCAACAGGTGTTGATGGCTTAGGAGCTGGCGATTATGAAATCACTTACTCTAAGTTAAACAATGGATCTTATGAAGATATAGGAACAACATTACCTAAATTAGTAGGTAAATATAAAGCTACTTTAAGTGTTACAAATCAAAATTATACAGCAAGTGATGCTAGTGTTAATTTTGAAATTACACCAATTAATACTGAAGTAAAAGTAAAAAGCTATGATGAATCATTTACATATGATGGTTCAGAACATATAAAAAATGCTTATGATGTTTTATGGGCAAATAATGCTAGTCCAGTAACTGACAATAAATTACCTAATGGTGATAAAGTTACTGCAGAAATTACTGGTAAAGTAAGAGATGTTAAAGATACAGCTCTTGAAAATAATACAATAGGAAAAATTACAATAACAAATGCTGAAGGTGTTGATGTAACTGATTGTTATTCTGGTATTGTAAAAGCTGCCGGTAAATTAACAGTAAATCCAATTACAACACCAATAGTTGTAACAGCTGGTTCAGATACTAAGGTATATAATGGTACTGAATTAACAAAAAATAATTATACATATACTGATGGTGTATTACTATCTGGTGATATGTTAGAAGCTACAATTACTGGTAGCCAAAAATTTGTAGGTACTTCAAATAATACTGTAAGTAATGTTAAAGTAATGAGAAATGGTGAAGATATTACTTCTAACTATACAATGGGAACACATGTAAATGGTGTACTTGAAGTAACAAGTGCAGATCAACCTTTAGCAATCGCAGATCAATATGTAAAAGTTAATGGTTCTATATCAAAAGGTTATTTAGAACAATCAGTAACTGGA
>MNRQ01000002.1:3685-6955 GCA_001916035.1 Clostridium sp. 27_14
CACTTACATATGATGCTACAAATGATGAATATGTAGCAGGAGCTACTGAAGGAGATGTTGTAATGACTGTTACAGCAGCAAAAATGGATCTTGGTGGCGATAATACTCCTGAATGGAAAGAAACAACAAAAGACTTTACAGTCCATGTTGTAAATAAAACTGATGTAAATATTTCAGGACTTTCTAATAATGAAACATTTACTTATGATGGAAATCCTAAAATGCCAACAGGAACAATTAGTGTTAATGCTGGAACAGTAAATGTTAGTGATTTAGAAGTATTATACGAGGGAACTGGTTCTACAACATATAATAGTGCTACTGCACCTACAAATGCTGGAACTTATACAGTAACATATAAAGTACCAGATACTAATACAAACTATACAGGAACATTTAGTGTAGCATTCACTATTAAAAAAGCTCAACTTGATAAAGTAACTATTGTTAAAGATACTTTTGAATATACTGGTGATGAAATAGTTTCACAAGATAGTAATTTTGATTCAAATAAGATGAATTTTTCTGGCGATATTAAGGCTACTAATGTTGGAAATTATAGCATTACAGTATCCTTAAAAGATAAAGATAATTATGAGTGGAAAGATGGTACAACTACAGATTTAGTTTTAAATTGGTCAATCACACAAGCAACACCAGACTATACAGTACCAACAGGATTAACTTCTGTAAAAGGTAAAGTATTAGCAGATGTAGCATTACCAACAGGATTTACTTGGAATGCACCTGCAACAGTGTTAACTGTAGGAAAAACCAAATATAAAGCAACATTTACTCCACATATAAAGCAACATTTACTCCAGTTGATACAACAAACTATAAAACAATAACTGATATTGATATTGAAGTTGATGTTAAAAATACATTTGATGTAATAACATCAGTTCCTGGAGGAAATGGAACAATTACACCAAGTAAAATAGATGTTATAGAAGGAAGTAAAGTAAAAATAACATTTACACCAAATACAGGATATATGATAGATAAAGTAAAAACAGTAGAAGTAAGCTACAAGAAAATACCATTTACAATAACAGTAGAAGAAGTAACAGGAGCAACAGTAGATCCAGATGGATTAGTTACAGTAAGTTATGGAGACAACAAAGACTTTACAATAACAGCAAACACAGGCTACAAACTAGTAAAAGTATTAGTAAATGATGTAGAAAAAGCATTAGATGGCAACACATTAAAATTAAAGAACATTACATCAAATATGAAAATTAAAGTAGTAGTAGAAAAAATAGAATACAAAGTAATAGAAGGTGCAGAACAAACATATACAATAACAGAAGATACAGAAGCAAGATTTAAAATAGATGCAGATTATAGCCTATTTAATAACAAAGTATATGTAGATAATGTACTTGTAGATAGTTCAAATTATACAAGCAAAAGTGGAAGCACAATAATTGTATTAAATAAAGACTATGTAGATACACTTGCAGTTGGAGAACATACATTAAAAGTAGCATTTACAGATGGAGGAGAAGCAGAAACAACATTTACAATAGCAAGAAAAGCTGAAAACAACAATAACAACGAAAATAATACTCCATCAAAACCAGAAGATAAAGAAGAAATGAAAGATAATGGATCAAATCCAAAAACAGGCGACAATATAATGCTTTATGTAGCAATAGCAAGTATGTCAATAATAGGACTTGGAGCAACAACAATAGTTGCAAAAAAGAAAAAAATGAACTAAAATACTACAAAGAGAGGGCTAGAACTTTCTAGTTCTCTTTTTAAAAATAAAAGGAGCAGATTATATGAAAGGAAAAAGAACTAAAACTAAAAAGAAAATAAAGCTAAATAAAAGGTTAATTTTTATAATAGGTGTTTCACTGTTGCTAGTAGCTATTATATTTACAATTATAATGATATCAAAAACTGTAAATGTAGGGGAAATAAACAAAGAAGGTAAAGCAGAATATATAGAACGAGTTGCAAATGTAACAAAATATCCAGATAAAAAAATTGTAGAATTTAAAAACGACTATGAACTAATAGATAATGGAATAATAACAACTGAAATTTATGAAAAATTAAAAAATAATGATAATATTTATAATCTAACTGTAACAGAATATTTAAGATTAAGAGATGTATCTTCAAAAGAAAGTTATAATATAAATAAAGCATTACAAACAGGAGTAGTAAAAGAGAACACAATATATGCAGATTATTTTGCAAAAACTTGTGGATTTGAAAACAAAAAAGAATTATTAAAATATACAAAAGCTGTATTTGAACTAGCTGACAAAGAAAAATAGATGCAAATTCTTTAATCGAATTTTATACTTGAAATGATGAATAATAAACTGAATATATAAAAAAGGAAATGGTATACTAGCAAAAATGCTAATATACCATTTCCAACCAACGATTTGGGCTTTTTATTTTTGCTGTAATAAAATAATTAAAAATGAGAGTTTTTATATTTCTCTGCATCTTCTAACATTCTCTTAGTGGTTGAAATAGGGTGCGTTTCAGCTAGTTTACACATTTCAACAGCATGCTCTAAATTTTCAATTTTAGTATTAAATTCATCTTCAGTTTGCGAACGTAATACTGAAGAAACATATCCTAATAAAGTGGATTTACCTCTTGGGTCAGGACCAATGTAAGCATCATTATATAATTGAAACAAATATAACAATTCTAAAGTTTTTTTCTTACTGTCCTCACTTAATGAGCTTTTTAAGAAAATATTAAGTTCTTCTTCAATATTTATTCGGTTTCCAAATTTATTTTGGAATTTTCGAATGATTTTTTTTGATAAATAAGAAATAATTTCTTTTTCCATTATAATACCTCCTTGCAATGTAAAAATTTACTAAAACAAGTATAACAATTATTTACTTATATTGCAATATTAACATAATAAAACATAAATATTGATTACGATAAATATATAGAGAATAGATACTCAGTAATTGGATAGCAGTACGTCTTACAACAAAGAGGGAGGGTAACAAATGGATTGCATAAAATTAATGAAAGATTTTGTGTATCTAATCTTAACATTAGAAATTCTTATAGAATAAAATGAGGAATGTTCACGGGCAAACTTATAAGTTTGAACCTGAGTGAAAGAGGCTCATTTGAGTCTATTAGAATTTCAATGGTAAGATTGGCTTATCCAAAATTTGTAATGTTTTTTATGCAATCCATTTGTTACCCTCACTCTCTGTTGTAAGATCATATCGATAAGACAATCTAAAGAGAGTTTATTTTAGCATTTAA
>MNRQ01000024.1 GCA_001916035.1 Clostridium sp. 27_14
CGTTTTCTAGTTTTTGAAGTATTTTTCCATAATCATATTTCGTTATATTATTTTTTACATCTAACTCTATTCTTTTATCATCTATCTTTTGGAATAAATCTTTAATATAATTAATTACTGTTTCTTCTAAATTAGAATAGCTAAAACCATGTGATGTGCAAAGTTTTAATTTTGAATTTCTGCGATAATTATTACATACCATATAGTAATTACCATTCTTTTTTCCTCTTACTCCTATTTTATGTTTGCATTCATAACAAAAAAGTAAACCGTCTAATAAAAACATATTTTTCTTTTCATTTCTATTATAGTTTTGCACTATTACCATTTTTTGTACTGAGTCAAATACCCTTTTATCTATTATTGGTTCATGTGTGTTTTCTACAATAATCCATTTTTCTTCTTGATTGGCTCTAATTTTCCTATTTTTATAACTTATCCTACTTCTTTTATTTTGCACTGTTGTACCTATATAAACTTTATTTTTTAATATGTTTTTTACAGTTTTATTTCCCCAAAATGTTTCTTTATTATACCTTGATTTATTGGCTGTCGGAATGTTGTTACTGTTTAGATAGTCTCTTATAGTTCCAACTTGATTTCCATTGGATGCCATATTAAAAATTTTTCTTACAATTTTAGCCTCTGGCTCATAAATTATTAATTTATTTTTATCAGGTGAGTCTTTTGTGTATCCAAGTGGCGTTTTTCCACCTACCCATTTTCCTTGTTTTTGCATAGTATGCATAGCTGTTCTAATTTTTTTAGATAAGTCTTTAGAATACATATCATTTAATATTGATTTAAATGGTGCTATATCATTATTGCCATTTGATGTTTCAAAAGTATCTATTCCATCTGTTACAGAAACATATCTTACATTATTTTCTGGAAACCATTTTTCTATATATTCTCCTGTTTCTATATAGTCACGACCTAAACGAGATAAGTCTTTTGTTACAACCATATTTATTTTGCCTTGCTCAATATTTTTTATCATTCTTTGAAAATCTGGTCTGTTAAAATTTGTTCCTGTAAAACCTTGATCTATATATGTATCTATTAATTGGTACTTCCATCCTAATTTTTGGACATATTCTGTTAGCAGTGTTCTTTGATTTTTTATACTTTCACTTTCGTCATATCCTCTGTCTACATCTTCTTTTGATAGCCTTATATAAATTGCTACTTTGTATATTGTTTTTTCTATCTGTTCAAGCATCTTTCCTCCCTTCTATGCTTGATAAAAACAATTTGAATTTAATTTTTATTATATCTTATTTATAGCAAAATTTTAATGTTCAAAAATGTTTTTCTTTAAAATATTAATTATTAAATGTTTTATTAATTCTTCTAACTTTTCACCTTTTTCGTCGAAGTACATATTAATTTTGAAAGTTTCACTCATATTAATTCACTCTCCCTATAATATATATACATCCGTTTTCTTATAAAAATTCTCTCTTATATCAAAATTTATTTTAGAAATTTTTTAATATGTCCCATCTCCTCATAAATAGTTCAAGGGTAGCTATGCGATAGTTTTCACTATCACACACCTACCCTAGTTAGTAAAATATGTTATCTATTTTGTTCAAAAGCATTGGTGCTGCTGATTTTTCTCATTATAAAAAATATCCATTTTTTTAATTTATTTTACTCGAAAATTTGGACATTTTTAGCTCACACGTAATATTAAATTGAACTGTTAAAATAGCAATGAAAAATTGAAATTTGTAGGGTTGATTATTGATTTTCATACCATTTTGCAAACTCTTGCATCGCTTGTACTGAACCATCAATTTTTCTTCTATTTTCTCTTTCTTCTGAATCCATTTCTGCTAATGTTTTATTAAATCCTAATGGTTTAAAGATATACCATAAGTCTGACCATTTTTCTGCTCTGTTTAATCCTTGTTTTTTTTCTGATAAATTTCCAGGATGTTTTCCATAGAAATAATGAATATCTTTCCCATCATGATAAGCTAAACATTCATTAAATGCACATTTTCTGTTTTCTTTTCCTTCCATTAATTTTAAAATTCCATTTATTCCTATTGTATCTAATGAAAAATTCACAAACGCTCTAGGAAATCCTTTTAACTCTTCAATCCTAAAATCTGTATCTAAAGCTATACAAGGTCTTTTTACTATTTCAAAAGCCTCTTTTACTTTTGCAGTTGCTATTTCTTTTATATCATCACTTCTTGGTTCTTTTAGTTCATAATTAAATGTACTAAATTTTAAATTTTTAAAATATTTTTCTGCCGATTTTATCTTTCCTATATTATGTGTTACAAAAATAATTTCATTCTTATTCATATTAATACAATCACTCCTATATTTTACCTATTTTCTTTTTATTTAGAAGAATCTAAAAACATTTTAAATATTTCGTCTACATATTGTTCATTTAGCATTAATTCAGGATGCCATTTTATACCAATTGCAAACTTTTTATTATTTAATTCAAAACTTTCAACTAGTCCATCTTCAGAATATGATGAAATTTTTGCTAATGCTTCAACAGACTCTTTTGTTGCTACCATTGAATGGATACTGTTAACATAAATTTTATTTTTTTTTATAATACTATGTAATTTTGTATCTTTAACAATAGTTATTGGATGTCTATAATTTTCATCTAAATAATTATGACTATTTGTATTATCAACTTCCACATGTCCTCCTAATGCTCTCAATAAATTATTAAATCCAGCACAAATTCCAATAATAGGTTTATTTAACTCAATAGCTTTTTTTGCATATTCAATTTCATAATTTGAACTTGTCGCTCCACCTTGAAGAATAATTCCATCACATAATTTTACCAATTCAAATATATCATCTTTTTCCTGTTTTGTTAATATTTTTTTATCATTAATATCATTCTTATTAAAATCCATTGTTTCCTCTGGAGATAATAAAGATATTGCTAGTCCTCCATTTTTTACTATTAAATACCTGATTTCATCAGCAATATACATTTTATTCCATATATTTTTTTCTTTTTTGGGTTTAGGTTTACCTACAATCCCTATTATTGGTTTTCTCATAAAATTCCCCCTTTGTATAATACAATTATTTTATAAAATTTTAATATTAAAGTCAATACAAGAAAACAGTGCTACATTTTTTATAACACTGTTTCCAATATCAAGTTAATTAAATAAATTTGATATTTTGCAAAAATATTTGGAATTTAGTTGATGTTTTCACCCTTAAGAATCATATCAATATATTCAATTGTATAGTCTCTAATAAAGAGTTTTGGATCAGTAACCCATGAGTTTATTTCATCATAGATTCTCTTAAATCCAATTTCACCATACTGATTATAGAACTCTGAATAATTAATAAGTCCCTCTTTCATATATTCTCTGTATGCTGCATTACCTACATACATTCTCTTTGAAAGTTTACTACCAGACCAATCTAAAATAGTTGGAGTATAAATCACATTTACAGTTTCTCTATATCCAAGTTTTAATAATGGTTCCATATAAACTCTTAATGGCCACATTCCAGACCAGTCTCCACCATCTACAATCACGCTAAGCGTATTGTTCTGCTTATCACTTTTAATAAGGTACATTGCTTTAACCAGGTATCTTAATGGAACATTCATATCAAATCTTTCCACATTATTCTCAGTTACTGTAAGTCTATGTTTTCCATGAATAGGACATTCATTTTCCAAAATGATTTTATCTTTGGATTTATGAATAACTTTGAGATTATGATTATGTTTATCAACAAGTCCACACTTAGGACATTCAAATCTCAATCTAATACTTCCATCTTTAGGATTTAATACCTCTCCTAAAATATCCGAATTGTCCAATACTTCCAATAATGATTTACGTACTAATGTCTGTTTTTGATAATCATAAAAAAACATGATTTCGTATTTAATTCCATCCATCATTGATAATCTGTTTAAAATCTCCTTAAAATACGGAAGATATTTTTCACAAATAGTTGTACCATCTTTATCAACTACATTCATGAGATTTTTATAGTACTTTACTCCGTTAATTGTTTCTTCCTTTCCAGTTACACTTTCTAATAATTCAACCCGAATTTTAATGGGTACATTATAAGTACTTTTAATCTGTTTTGCTAATGCAAATGCCGAAATAAAATTCACTAATGTTCCAATATGCGGATATGAATTTACCTGCGCAGACAAATAGAGGATAATCTCTTTCTTATCTTCTGGATGTTTGTTCTTTAAAATCTGAGGAAGACTATCAATAATATAGTTCATTCCAGCTAAAGGATAATATACGTTCTTCATTCTAATGTTTCCTTTCTTTTAAACTTGAACATTTGATTTTTTGATACTTAGGATTGTTTCTGAATATATTGTCTCTTTTTATATATTCTTCCGTTTCTTCCATTTCGATGCATAAAACACCTAGATTTTGCTCAAACACTTTTGAATGATCGTTCCAAAATTCTCTTTCCAAAAGAGTTCTTGATTGTAAATATTCAAAAATGTCTTTTTGTTTTTCTAAGTTACAGTAGCATTGTGGAATCATAAAACTTGGATTTATTTTTTTTAAATCACAAATTGTTACTGGATTTTCAAACAGTTGTAATGATACTATAGGAATTATATATTGTTCTTTATTTTCCAAACATCTAAGAAGTCTTGATTTAATTTTTTTATTATTTGAATAAACATCCAATAATTCCTTAGTCATTAATGGTTTCTCAAATTTTATTTTTCCAATAACTTCCTGTACCGGAGAGCTTAAGTATAAATATGCTATTACAGGCTCTTTACAAAACCTTTTTCTATACTCATACTTTTTTATACCATATAAAATTGGTCTAAAATACTCTGGTCTAAAACTTAGAAAAATATTTCTTTCCAAACATTTCCACTCCTTTCTTTATTATTTTTATTTAAAAATAATCTTTTAACAATGAAAAAGATTAGTACTATTATAAAACTTCTTCTTGCTTATGTCAATTTTTTTACTATATTTTCCATTAATCAAAATTAACTTACAAACTTTCTATGTGAATTTTTTACATTATTTTGATTTACTATACTATGAAAGAAATGTAATAATGTCTTAAGTAAAGAAATTAGAAAATGTCCCAACTAAAAAATATTTGTTCTCTTAAACATCATTTAAAATTAAGAAGGATAATATGAGATATGTAAACTTATATTCTGTTTTGTTGTATCAAATAGTTCAGCCATTGAATTTTGAATAAGCCATACATTTTCATCTTCTAATCTCACTTCGATATCAACTTGTCCATCATCTGTTGTGTATATTATAAAATCATTTTGCTCATTAAATTTATTATCCATTATGTAAAACTTCTTTCAAAGTTTATTTTTCATCTGCAGCGGTTGTTGCAAAATTTGCAACAACTGAATTTCTTTTCAATTTTCCTTCTTTAAAAACTTTTTTATAATACTATAGAATTATCTGACTTTTTCAACTAATTTACAGCATTTATTATAAACAATCGAGTTTTCTCCATATCGTATCTTTATATCTTCTAGTCTTCTTCCGTATCCAACATTGTTTCCATATTTATCAATTTGCATATCTGCTTGATTAAGAATTTTTAAATATAATGATTCATATTCCACATCAATTTCACCATGATAATATATTTCTTTCCAATATTTAAAACCACTTGCTTTTAAGATTTCTCCACCTATTTTATTATGTTCCATCTTATCTATACAAAATTCATATCCAATATCATGATTAAATCCTATAACAAAACAATTTTTAATATCCTCTTCATTTAAATTATTCTTTTTAGCTATTTCAACCATTTTCCTAGCAACCGCTAAAGAATGTTTTATTCTATCTTCATCCATATTAAATAACTTCCTCTTCAATCCATTTTAAATCACGATGTTAATCCCATATTTTCTTTTTGACTATCTGCTCTATTATATATAATTTCAGCAGCTGTGTTTCCAGAAACAGCATTAACTATTAAGAAATTCTTAATAGTTGATTTTTCTTCTAATTCCTTATCTTCATATATCTTTTTTATATGTTGATTTCTTCCTCCACAACTTAATATTATATTTTCTTTAATTTTATATCAAACGTTTGTTTTTGTCAATAACTAAAAAATAAATTTCAAAATTTTTTCAAACTCTGAAATTTATATATTTATATCAAATTCAAATTGCTTTACCAGACATTATAACATACTGTCTACTTTGAAATCTACCTTCTGGTATATCATGTAAACAAATTGCAATAGCAAGACTAATTCCTAACTTTATTGATGCATTAAAACCTGAACCTATTGCCAATCCTTCTGGAAAATTATGAATAGCAAGGCCTATAGAAATAACTATTCCTGTTTTCAGTAATTGATTTGATTTCATATTTTTAGATTTTTTATCTACATATAAATCACAGAAAATCATTATAATAATTCCAAAACATATTCCTAATATAACTTGACATATTCCGCTTATTTCTAGTGCTTCTGGAATTAAATCAAAACAAATTATTGCCATCATAAGTCCTGAAGCAAATGATAAAATAAAACTTAAAAATTTATTTGAGTTTTTCTTTACATATATACCTATAAAACCTCCCAATGTGGTTCCAAATGTACCAAAAAATAAACCCATTAAAGTAGTTTTTAAAATTTGCAAATACATCATCCTTTCTTAAACATTAAACTCAGAATTTTGTATAATATAATTACTAAAATCCTGAGTTATTTTTTATTCACTAAATTTTATGTTCTACTTTAATGAGTTATGATTATTATTATATTTTATTCTTCTTCACCTTTTAATTTTTCTGCTCTGTCTGCTGCTATTAAGTTATCTATCATTTCATCAAGGTCACCATTTAAAAAGTTTTCCATCTGGTAAATGCTCATACCTATCCTATGATCTGTTATTCTTCCTTGTGGATAATTGTATGTTCTTATTTTTTCACTTCTATCTCCTGAACCTACTTGTGATTTTCTGCTGTTTGCTATTTCACTATCTTGTTTTTGTTTTTCTATCTCATACAATTTTGTTCTTAACATCCTCATTGCATTATCTCTATTTTGAAATTGTGATCTTTCAGTTTGACATTCTACAACAATTCCTGATGGTTCATGTATAAGTCTTACTGCTGATGAAGTTTTATTTATATGTTGTCCTCCTGCTCCTGATGAACGAAATACTTCCATTTTTATATCTGCTGGATTTATTTCTATTTCTACATCTTCTACCACTGGTAGTACTGCTACAGTTGCTGTAGATGTATGTATTCTACCACTGCTTTCTGTGTCTGGTACTCTTTGTACTCTATGCACTCCACTTTCAAATTTTAGACGGCTATATACTCCTTTTCCTGTTATCATAAAAGATATTTCTTTATATCCTCCAAGACCTGTTTCATTTTCATTTAAAACTTCTAATTTCCAATGTTTCTTTTCTGCATACATTGTATACATTCTAAATAATGTTCCTGCAAATAATGCTGCTTCTTCTCCTCCTGCTCCTGCACGAATTTCACATATAATGTTTTTGTCATCGTCTGGGTCCTTAGGAATTAATAAAATTTTTAATTCTTCCTCTATTTTTGGTATCATTTCTTTTGCTTCATAAAATTCTGTTTCTGCTAATTCTTTCATTTCTGGATCTTGCATCATTTCTTTTGCTTCTTCCATATTTTGTTTTACTTTTTTATATTCTCTATATTTAAAAACTACTTCTTCTATACTTGCATGTTCTTTCATTAATTTTTGCCATTCTGATTGATTTGCAATTACTTCTGGATCACTAATCATTTGTGTTAATTCTTCATATCTATTTTCTACTAATTCTAATTTGTCAAACATGTATTAACATTCCTTTCTTGTTTTTCATTTTCTAACTAATTTTACTACAAAAATGGCAAAAAATCAACCACTCTAATAAATTTATGTACATCACTATGTTTATACATTACTAAACCTCTAAAAAATTATATACTATTCCACAATTGTCTAAAATTTGTTTTTCTCTATCTGTACAAGTAAAAATTAATATTTGATTATTTTTATATTTTTTATCTATTGTTAATAAAAAGTTTTCTAATCTATCATCATCAAAATATGCAAAAACTTCATCTAAAATAATTGGTAAAGTTTCATTAGATAAATTTGTAATCATAGATAATCTAAGTGATAAATATAGTTGCTCTATTGTTCCTACACTTAATTGATTTGCAGACACATAATCTCCTTTTTGGTTTTCTACTATTAATCCAGTTTCCTCATTAAAATTTACATTTGTATATTTATTATTTGTTATATCTGCTATATTTTGTGATAAATTTTGTGTAAATTGAGGTGTTATTGTACTTTTCATATTTTCATAACAATTATCTAAGATCGTCTTTGCTAGCTCAAAACTCATGTTTAGTTTTTCTAATTCTTCCTTCTTTTGTTTTTGTAATACATATTCTTCTTCTATAGATGCTAATTTATCTAATTGTGGTTCAATATTATTTTTATCTAGTTCTAAACTATGTAAATCAACTTTGCTATTTGATACTTTTTCTTGCAATATTTGAATTTTAAATTGTATTTGTTCTAAATTTTTTAAATTTAAAATATCTTCACTTATATTTTTATGATATTTAATATATATATAATCTAATTTTTCTCTTGCTTTTTCTTCATTTTGTTTTTTTATTTCTTTTATAGTTTTTTCTATTTCCTCATTACTTTTTTCTAAAGTTTTTATTTCATTTTCTATCAAATTTATTTTTTCTTTAATAATCTCTTTTCTCTTTACTTTTTCATTATAACTTTTTATACTTTCTTCATTAGCTTTTTTACTACGGATATGTGAAAAAATTACAGTAACTGTTATGGAAACTAAAATTATTAAAATTGAAAATCTAACAATCGTATTTTTTAAAAATAAAAATTGCAAAATATTTGCCAATACTAAAATTATAACACAAAAAATAAAACTACTTTCATTTTTTTCTTTTTTTAATTTTTTATTTTCAAAATTCTCTAAAAATAATTCTTTATTTTCTTCTTGCAATGTATCAATACTAAAGTCATATTCCTTTATTTTAGCCATATTATTGGTTTTTAATTGGTTATGAAAATTTATTTTCTCTTGTTCTATTTTTAATTTTTCTAAAATGTTTTTTATATCTCTATACATCTGCATTTCTAATTCTAAATTAGAAATTTCTTCTTTTTTTTCTGAAATTTTTTCTTCTATCACATATTGTTCATTTTCATATTTTTCTAATTCGCTTTTTTCTTGTTGTAATTCTACTATTTTTTTCTGCACATTGTTTATTGGCTTTTCCCTAGTTCTTGCTGTTCCTATTTCTTCTAGTTGTCTTCTATTTATACGATCCATTGCTATTCTAAAAGATGTTTTATCATCACCTGTTCCTACTAAATTTGCAATTTTTTGAATTAAATTTCCTTGTTCTGTTTTTCCTAATTTTACTTCTTGTTGATTAGAAACAACTGTAGATAAAAATAATTCTTCATCAACTTTTGTTTGTTCATAAAAAAATTGGCTTCCCGTTGATTTATCTATACTAAAATTATTTGTTATTTCTTCTTTTTGTTCATTATATATTTTAGGATTTTTTTTATAAAAATCTCTATAAACTTCAAAATATTTTCCATTATCTAATATGTAAGAAATTTTTCCTGAAAAGTCTTGCCCTGACCATGGAAGATATTTATCATAATCTGATAATTCTTTACTTTTTTTATTTTTGCTTATTCCATATAAACTATTCACTATATAATGCATTATAGTAGATTTTCCTGATTCATTTTTTCCAAATATTATATTTATATGATTTCTAAATTTTATTTCTTTATCTTTTATTTTTCCATAAGAATGTATATTTAATTTTTCTATTTCCATATAGTGCCTCCTTTATTGTGCATTATAGTTTTACATTTTATTCAAGTGCTTCAAAAACTATCTCTACTGCTTTTTCAATAATATTTTTTTCTTCTTCCGTAATATTTTGCAAACTCATTTTCTCTTGAACTTCTTTTGCAAACAATCCCTTTAATGTGTGCTGATTAGCAATTTCTTTTAAGTTATAATATATTTTTGTTTTATTCTTTATTTTTATTATCTGTTTATTTTGAATAACCTTATATAATCCATAAGGTTCTATTTCAAAATGTCTTTTCCCTATTAAAATTATTTTTGCTAATTCTTCTTCTAAAATCGGTTCTTCATTTATTTTTTCTATTAATTCCTCTTTTGACAATATATTTGTAACATCAATTTCTTTTTCAACAAATTGCTTATCATCTAATTTAATGAAATTTAATTCTGGTTCTTGATTTTTCTCTATTTTTCCTACAATCATTCCATGTTTTCCAAGCTCATCAAATCCCATAGAAACTGTGGAACCTGGATATACTATTTTTTTATTTTCCGCCTTTCCTTTTATATTATTATTCAAAATATCCGCATCCTGAGTATTTACAACATGATTAGATTTATGAATATGTCCTAATGCAACATAGTCGAAACCTTTTTCTTTTAAAGTTTTTTCTGATATAGGATTATAATTATTATCTTCTAAAACTGCTCCATTTAATGTTCCATGTATTACTAAAACATTTATCTTTTCTGGATTTTCTATTTTTAAGTTTTCTATCCCACAATTGTCACAATAAAAATTATTAAATCCATATCCATAAATATCTACATCATCATAAGAAACTTTTTCTATTTTTGAATTGAATATTTTTACATTTTTACTCCATTCAAATTGATTATAAAATGAGTTTTTTACATAAGGATCATGGTTTCCAGGTGATATAAAAATTTTAGTTTCTGATATTTCTTGAAATAAATTGTTTATATATTGAATTGTTGACTTTTTAACATATTTATGTTCATACATGTCTCCTGATATAAATAGATATGGTATTTTATTTTCTTTTATATATGTTATTAATTTTTTGAATGCATTTCTTTGATCCATTCTTCTAATATCTCCAAAACCTTCTTTATCTGCTAAATTAACAAATGGACTATCAAAGTGCATATCTGCTATATGTACAAAATTCATAATAAATTACTACCTCCCATCTTTTGTATACGAACATTTGTATTGTATCATATTCAAAAAAAAAGTCAAGCAAAATTTAAAAATATTTTCAATTGACAATTTTAATATATAATGCATTGTTATTTTTAATATTATAGGAAGTTCGAAGAACTTTCCTATAATATTAAAAAGCAGTACACTATCATAAATGTACTACTTTAATAAAATTTTAATTATCATCATCTATTGGTCCAAATAATTCATCAAATTTAGCTTCAAGTTCTTTTTGCAAATCATACTCATCATCTTGAGGAAGTACAAGAGCATCATCTGCCTCAAAATCATCCAAAGAAACTATATTATTTGTAACACTTGCTGGAACTTTTTTATTCATTTCTTCCAAATCAGGAATAACAACTTCTGCATTTTTCTTTTCTGCAACAACTTCTTTTTTAGGTTCTTCTTTTTTTATTTCTGACACTTCTTCATCATCCTCAAACAAATCATCCAAAGATTCAACTTTTAGGTTTTCTACCTTTTTTTCTTCATCTTCTGGAACATAAGGATTATAAGGATTATATTTTCTCCACGTTCCTCTTTGAATTTCGCCTATATCATTATGGCTAATTTCATGACGTTCTAATTCTTTCGCCATTGGATGTTTAAAATAATAATATTTATCTGCTTTTACAGGTTTCAATCCTTTTACAAAAATTATACATTGATCAATATCCATTCTACGTAATTCATCTGGTGTCATTAATGCTCTAGCCATAACTTGATCTGAAATACTTTTTCCTGTTTTATGATTTTGTTTATCCTTGCTTATTGATACACTATCCCTTTCTATTGTTTTTTCTCCTAATTGTTTTGAAAAATATTCAACAGTTTTAAATGAGTTACTTCCTAAAAATAAGTGTGTATCACAGTTACCCATTATAGTTTCATAAGATTTTTCATAAACTGCTTCTAATTGGTCAACATTTTGTAAAATTACACTAAAAGATATTTTTCTACTTCTTGATGTTGATATCTTTTTGTCAAAATCCGGTATTTTTCCTATATTTGCAAACTCATCTAATATAAAAAATGTTTGCTCTTTCAATTTTCCACCATTTTGATCTGCATAATCATACAATTGTTGTATCATCTGTGCAAAAAATATAGTTAATAAAAAGTCATACGCTGTATGTGTATCTGAAGATATAACATATACTGCTGTTTTTTGATTTCCTATTTCTTCAAAATTTATTGTATCTGTTGATGTTAATTCCGCAATTTCTTTAGAATCAAATTTCCCTAATTTTGATTGCAATGTACTTAATATAGAACTATATGTTTTTTCTGGTGCAATTTCAATAGATTTATAATACATCCTTGCTGGGTGGTCATAAGGTAATGCACTTATCAATTCTGTTAATAAATTACTTCCTCCCTTAGCATTTGCCGCTCTTACTAATTCTGCACAACTTGCTAAATTTTGTTCCTCTTTAGGTCTTGTTGCTAATAAATAATATATCAATGCTTTTAATAACATTTCTGCTGAATCATCCCAAAATGGTTCTGAACTTCCACCATCACTTTTTTGCCCTCTAATAATAGTATTTGCTATAACATCTACATCAATTTCTGAAGATATATGCATTAAAGGATTATATCCATCACTATATTGTGGTCTTACTAAATTTAAAACTTTTATTTTATAACCATGATCTCTTAGATATCCTGCTGTTTTGTCATATAACTCTCCTTTGGGATCTGTAAATACATAAGAACCTAACATCTGATATGCATTTGGTATAGAATATGATGCAGATTTACCTGAACCTGAACCTCCGACTACCAATACATTGACATTTCCTCTTTTATCAACTGGTAAATAATTATTTTCTGCTAATATAATTCCTTTATTTTTATCTAATATATTATATTGCTCTCCATGTTGGCTCCAATCACTTGAACCATGTTCAATATCAGAATATTCATGTTTAGGTGCTGATTTTGCAAAACCTACTGTAAATGCTATTCCATATATAATTGTAAATCCTATTAATGTTGGTATAAAATCCCCTGCTGCTCCTTGAACAAATACCTTTCCTAATGTTGAAAACGGATGTATTATACCTTGTGTAAAATTTTCTATGAAACTTGCTATACTAAAGGCTTCACTTTGTTTTGCTTGAAAAACAGAATATGAAAAAGGCGAAATAAATACTAAAACTAAAATAATCCATAGTATTCCGCCCAATCATAATTTTTTTTCTATTTTTTTTCAGTGCTCCTTGCATTTTATAATTCATTTATATCACCTACTCTTTTGTTTGTTAAATATTATCTATCTCTTTCTGTGTTTGTCTTTATAGTTTTTACTTCTCTTCCAGCTTCCTTACGTCTTTGGTCAATTTTCTTAAATGATTCTGTATTTGCTTCTATTACTTTTCCATCTACTATTCTAATTGCCATACCTGTTTTTTCATCATATCTACATTCATTTTCTCTTGCAACAGTTTGCATTAGTTCTGAGATAACATGCTCTGCAATATCATCTTTTTGTGCTATTGCTTGAATTTTTGTTGCATCTCCTGGTTTTTGACCTTCTTTTAATTCATTTTGCACTTCTGCTAATATAGAACAAACAATTTGTATTCTCATTTTGTTGTCTTTCTGAGCTCCTATACCTGCATTTCCCATTTAAAACTTCCTCCTTAATGGTCTTATTTTTCCCTGATTTCAAAGGCAAAATAAGATTTATATGGTTTTAATTTACATTTACCTTTAACTTCATTTGTTTTTTCATCAAAATAAAGTATTGGTTTTATTTCTTCTGTAGTTTCTGGGTCGATAATACATATTGGCCTCTTTAAATTTGGTGTATAACGAAAATCCTTGTATTCAGTTTCAGTTTCTGCATACAAACTATCTAATTTAAGTGGCATTGGTCTTTTTGAAATTGAAATTTTATTTCCTTCTAAAAGAGCCATATTTACTACAACTCTTTCTTTTCCAAAAGACAAAATTACCAATTGATCTTCATTATCTGATGGATCATCTATGTAAAACGTTTTTCTAGTGTTTTCACCTCTTAATTCTTCTGAAAAGTCTAATCTCTGTATTGTGAATTTTGGTGAGTCTGGTAAAAATTCTTTCTCTGTTTTATTTACTTGGTATATTACTGTTCTAACATCTTTAGGATCTGTAATACTAAAGTGTTTTCCTTGCCACATATCCATTTATGACACCCCTCTTCTATGATTTTATACATAGCTCGTCTTTTGCATGTCTATTATTTATTATACTTAAAAACAAGCCATTTGTCAATATGATATTTATGTAAATTAGTTTATTTTTCTTCTCTTGGGTTAAATTTTGAAATTTGTTCTAATTTTTCATATAGTTCTTTTTCTTGTTCTGATATTTTTTTTGGCACAACAATTTTTATTTCTGCTACTAAATCTCCTCTATTTCCATTTCCATCATCATAACCTTTATTAGAAATTCTTAATTTTTCTCCACTTTGTATTCCTTGTGGAATATATATTTTAGTTTCACTATCTATTGTTTGAACATTTACTCTTGTTCCTAAACTTGCTTCCCAAGGTGTAATCAATAAATCTGTGTATATATCCATACCATTTAATCTAAAGTTTTTGCTATTTTGTATATCTATTTTTATATATAAATCACCACTTTTTCCACCATTTGCACCATCTTTACCTTGACCTATTAGTCTTATTTTTTCTCCATTTTTTATTCCTTTTGGAATATTTACTGAAAATACTTTACTTCTACCATTTACGTCTTTTAATGCTATCTTTTTTTCTGTTCCAAAATATGCTTCTTCGAGACTTACATTTATTTCTGTTTCTATGTTTTTTCCACGAATAGGTTCCTGTTCTTTTATTTTTTCTGGTTCATTTTCAACATTTCCTAAAAATATTTGAAAAATAGATTCTTTACCCTTTAAATTCTTTTGTCTTTCACGCAAATTGTGTGTGTTCCAGGTTCTATCATATTTTCTTTTTGATGAAGGTACAGATAATGTTCTATATGCCTCATTTATTTCCTTTATTTTTTCTTCTGCTAAAATATCACCTACATTCAAGTCTGGGTGATATTTTTTAGCAGCTATTCTATATGCTGATTTTATTTCATCTATTGATACTCTAGGAGTTTCAAGTCCTAATAATTTGTAATAATCTTTAAACACCATTAAACATCCTCCAAATATAAATTGGTATTTGTATTATATCATAAATCACAAAAAAATCTATAGTTTTTTTATTTTTTCTTCAAATTGGTTACACAATTCAAAAAATTTCATTCCATTAGACGCTTTAAAAATAATAACATCACCTGATACAACATTTTCTGTTAAATATTTTAATACACTTTCTTTATCTTTTAAATAATTTATAACTTTTTCATTATTTTTATTTTTTGATTCCGCTTCTTGTGCTATAAATTTTGCATTATCTCCACAACATACTAAAATATTAGCACTACTGTCTATAAATGCATCTCCAATCTTTTTATGCATTTCTTCCGCAAAATCTCCTAATTCAAAAACATCACCTAAAACCGCAATTTTTCTACGATTTTTATAACCATCTAAAGTAGTTAAAGAAGCCTTTATAGATTCAAAACTAGCATTATAAGCATCATTAATAACTGTAATATTATTTTCGAAATTTTGTATTTCCATTCTCTTTTTAGTTAAAGAAAATGACTCTATTCCATTTTTTATTTTTTCATTATCAATGTTCAAAATTTTCCCAACAAGAGTAGCACATAAAGCATTATAAACAAAATGTATACCACCAACTGGAACATTAACTAAAAACTCCTCTTCTTTTTCGTTATTAACCAAATGGCAAATAAATTTGCTACCATTTTCATTTAATTTTATGTCAGTAGCCCATACATCACATTTACTTTCAATTCCAAAAGAATGAATCTTTAATTCTGTATTTTTATCATTATCTTTATGCCATTTTCCTAATAAATCATTATCTTGATTTACTATAATCTCTTTATTTTTCATACCATTTAATATTTCCAATTTTGCCTTTAATATATTTTCTCTTGAACCTAAATTGCCAATATGAGATGTACCTATATTAGTAATAATAGCTAAATCTGGTTTAGCTATATTAGTAAGCAAATCTATTTCACCTAAATGATTCATGCCCATTTCAACAACTGCAACTTCTTGATCAGTTAAATGCAATAATGTCAATGGCAAACCTATGTGATTATTATAATTACCCATTGTTTTCAAAGTCTTATATTTTTGAGCAATAACATTAGCAACCATATCTTTTGTACTTGTTTTTCCAACACTTCCAGTAATAGCAACAACTTTCAAATCATTACCATATAAAATCCTCTTATATGCAGCTATTTTTTGTAAAGCCTCCAAACTATTTTTAACAATAATGACTGTCCTATCACTCCACTTTTCTAAAGATTTTTTATCTAACTCTATATCATTAATAATAACAACTTTACTATCTTTTTTAAAAGCCTCTTCCCAAAATTGACTACCATCTATAGTATCAGCCTTTAAACCTATATACACATCACCATTTTTCATAGACCTTGTATCATAAGCAAACTCGCCACAAACTTCATCCATGTTTCCCTGCACCAACACACCATCTATAACCTCTAAAATATCTCTAACTTTAATATCCTTTCTCATTTTTATCACAAACCTTCCTTTAAAAAATCATTTTTCAAAAACAATTTTAATATATATTATATTAAAAATCAATATTTTATTATATTCAATATTAAAAATTAATATATGTATAAAACTAAATAAATTTCGAATGTAAATGAAACAAATCTTAGAATTTCTTAAATAAGTTCATGGAAAGAGTTCACGTCGAACGAAGTGAGGACTAAGTGGAAGGGAGCCATTAACTTATTTTAGAAATTCTTAATTTGTGTAATGCACCGAGAAAAAAATTTAGTTTTATACATATATTAATTTTGAATTCCCTTAAATTAAGTTAAGGAAAATTTCACGCCAAACGAAGTGAGGACTAAGTGAAAGGGAGCCATTAACTTATTTTAGAAATTCTTAATTTGTGCAATTCAACCGAAAAAATAAATTTTACTTTATACTATGTTAATTTTTAAAATAAGTTAAAAAAGGAGAAAGATTTCTCCCTCTCCTCTATATATTATGAAACTTTTTTCTTTATGATAACAATACCTCCAGCCAAAATTGCAAGTGCCACAACACCTATTATAGAATACTTAATCACATCTCCAGAAACACCTGTTGGTGGATGTATAACAATATCCTCTGGATAATGATAATCAGGCTCTTTATTATTACCTGGAATATTTCTAGTTGTATCACTTGGATCAGGCTTCTCTGGATTAAAGTTACCTAATTTTTCACCAAATGTATTTGATGTATCATCTGCATAAATCTCTCTACCCCAATTTTTTGTTACCTCAACAATTTCTGCCCAGTTACTATATCTCATATCCTCTTGTGTTGGTGCCAAAGATTTATCTAACAACAATTTTACAGGTACTGTAGTCTTTTCGCCTGGTTTCAATTGTGTTGTTCCAAAACCTTCACCTATTAAAACTGTAGTATACTTAGATTCATCTGGATTCTCAGCACTTGTTAGTTCTGAACGAACATTGTCTGATAACCATTTATTTGCATCTGACCATTTCATAACAGCCCACTTATTGCCTTCATTTGTAGCATTTTCATCTGTTAGCATCTTACTATTTTTATCAAATGATAATCCATTATCTACATAGTCAATCATGTTTGTTACAGTTGTCCTTACAATATTAGCATCTCCACCTGGAGTACCAGATCTATAATATGCTTTTGTATTATATTCTAACTCACTCTTATTTGTTATATTAAATCCATATTCTACAAATAATTGTGCTCTTTGTAAGATTTCCATATCAATTTCCATCTCTACGAAACCTTTTCTAGCTAAATCTGTTTTACTTGTTCTTCCTGTTGATGGCATATATTTAACATTTGCTACATTCATATCTGCACTTGGAATTATTTCTTTTAATACACTTCCCTCACTAGTTTTTAATGTTATTTTATTTATAACATTATCAACTTGAACCTTGTATCTAGGTCTTTCTACAATTCCAAAATCCACATCACTTACTGTAAATATTTGAATTGTTTCTTCTTCCTCTTCTTCATCTTCTTCTGAAACTGTATCATCTTTTTCCACACGGAACACCATACAAGGTGTGAATGCATCTAATGTTAAGGTTGAATTAATTTCTGTATTATATCTTATATGCTGTTTACCATCTGCATATCCTGCAGCCCATGTATTTTCAATTTCTTTTCTTGTACTTGAACCATCATTTGGTAAATTATAATATTCATTATGACTGTCATATACATCTATAGCATCTGAATACCTTGTTCCATCAAGATACCAATATCCATTTTGTCCATCATAATTTCGTTGTAATCTGCTAGAATCATATATAGTTGCCTGATATTGCTGTACAGGATAAGTATCATCACCATATTGGAATACTACAATATAGTTTCCTGGTAAAAATCCTCCTAATTCATAAGTTCCATCTGAACCGGTTGTATCTGTTATTACTGTTGAGCCACTTGGTCCATAGCCTTGTGCTGGATTTCCTAAATTCATTCCTGCACCTATATCTATTAAACTTACCTTTACTCCACTTACCTTCTTAGTATCTTGGTCTGTATATCTTCCGTCACCTTTTCTTTCTTGTCCTTCCTTAAATTCGGCATCTGTATGGTCTTCAAAAACTACACCTGTTGTTTTTCTTTCGTTTGCTGATAATTTTAAAGTAACATCTGGTGCCCAACCTAAATCATCTTCTACTGTTTGTAATCTTCTACTTGGATCTGCATTTCCTACTGCTGAGTCATTATCAATTGCTGTATATGGACTTCCATTCTTTTTAGCTGTACATGAATTTATTTCTGCAACATTTGCTGCAATATTAACATTTCCATTTAACATACTTACTAATTTTGCTTGTGAAACTTTATATCTTACATAAATTTCTTCATTTGATCCTATTGGTATGTTAACTTTATTATACTGTCCATTATAAGAGCTTAAACTATTATAAGAAACATTTCCATTAACACTTACCGTTCCTGAACTTTGATTAATGGTTGCTGAAGTTCCTACTTGTTCTATCGTTAAACCATTATCAAAGTAATTTACTATATCTCCTACAGTTGTAGTTATTGATGTATTTTGATTTCTTATATTAATTTTGTATGTTAAGTATACATTTAATGCTCCTGGGTTTTGTTTATTATATGATGCATCTGATGAATATATTTCTCTAACAAGTGGTGTATTATATGCATCTGTTACCCTTATTTTTATATTATAATCATCATTTCTATTGTATTTATATACATGTGAATATGTTTGACCATAATCTTGTCTTGTTAATGCCACTTCTGCTGCATATAATTGATTTTTTATTGCCATATCTGGTAAATCTCTTTCATAGATACCAAAGTTTACATTATATATAGTATCATTTGATGTTGATTGAGCATCTAATCTAAATCTGGTTTGACTTGTATTTGCTGTTATATGATACTTACTATTTGCATAATATTGGTCATTATACGCATTTCCTCTATCATCTGAAGCATTTGCTTTATATAGAACTTTACTTTCATATCTGCCTTCACTTGGATATTGTCTGTATTGATATTCTACTGTATCTCCACCATTTGCGTTATTAACAGATATTCCACTTCCATCTATTTGTGAATTTGCCGTTATTGTAGAGAATTTTTGGTTAAGATTGCTTCTATTGCCTGAACTTTCTGCTGCTTTTGAGCCATCACTTGAAAAACTTGTTGCTACATTTTCATATTTTATTCCATTATATTCAAATTCTATTGTATATTGAGATAATTCTAATAATCGTATTTTTAAGTCTTGTCCATAAAATCTATATTTACCTGTTGAACCTGTTGAACTTCCTCTACTGTTATATCCTGATGATACTTCTGCTACTTTATTTCCATTTTTCTTTAGTATTACTCTAACTCCATTTATTCCTTCACCAGAATCAAATTTGTCATTTCTTGCACTTGTCTTTCCTTCTCCTCCATCTAAGAATACTGTTCCTTCAATATCTATTAGTATTGGTGAATTTGATACTGATGTTGTATTTCCACTTGATATGCTTATACTTCCATAAGTTGTTGCTCTATATCCATAAGGTACTGAAACTTCATAAGCTATATAGTTTCCTTCTGGCGCTCCATCAATACTGATTCTACCACTATAATCTGTTACAAATGTGTATGCTTCACTTCTATCAACTAATTCCAAACTTGAATTTAAATATTTTCCTGTACTTGAATCCATTATTATAAATCCTGCACCTGATATTGCTCTACTATCTAATGAGTCATACTTGTATATTCCAAATCCTACTGTTACTGGTGGTGGTGGTTCTGGCGTGTCTGGAGTATCTGGAATATTTGGTACTTCTGTAACTTGATTTAATGTTACACTTACACCATTTGTATAATAAAGTTTATAACCTGTAGGTACTACAACCTCATAAGCTACATAAGTTCCTTCCGGAACATTGTCCAAATTGATTTCACCATTACT
This sequence comes from Clostridium sp. 27_14, assembly GCA_001916035.1. Taxonomy (GTDB): domain Bacteria; phylum Bacillota; class Clostridia; order TANB77; family CAG-508; genus CAG-269. Next base: position 20,702 of record MNRQ01000024.1, read on the forward strand.
ATCTGTTCTAAACTGACCAGCTTGACTCTCATCAACTAGTGTCTTACTACTACTTAAATATTTTCCTGTTTTTGTGTCTTTAAATTTGAAATATGCATTTGCTAAGCCACTTCCTGTACTAGAATCATATTTTCTAATAATTATACTAAATCCTTGTGGTTTTGGTTTATTTGAAATTTTTGTAATTCCATTTTGTTTCATTGTAATTCCACTTGTATTTGTTACTATATATCCCGCAGGTGGATTGACTTCATAAGCAACATAATTTGCCTTATTTATTTTTGCAATTGAAATTTTTCCACTTGAATCTGTCGTGAATTGATATGCACTACTTTTACTTACTTCACTATAACTACTACTCAAATACTTTCCAGTATCTTTATTTTTTATGATAAATTTTGCACCTGCTAATGCCTGTTTACTATCTGAGTCATATTTATATATTTCCAAACTTATGTCTTGTTTTTCTTTTTCATTTTCTGCCACATCATAGTCATTTGAATCACTCCAGTTTCTATTCGTTTTCAGAGGTATTGCTTTTGTTATTTTTTTATATCCATTAGGTGCTGTTACTTCATAAGCAACATATTTACCAATTGGTAACCCACTTAAACGAATTGATGTATATTTTCCATTTTCTGCTGTTGTACTAAATTTTGATGCACTGCTTTCGCTTACTAAATCTCCATTTCTATTTATATATTTTTTTAATGTTTTATTATAAATTTTAAATTTTGCACCTTTTAATGTTTTTCCATTTTCATCTGTTTTACGAAGTTTAATTGTTGTATTTATTTTCTTTCCCGCAAACACTATTTGACTCTGTAGAACTCTACTTCCTGTTCCATTACATTCTACTCCATCAAATACTACGAATCTACCCTTACATCTTAAATAACCATTTTTCACAGCTGTAGAAATTTGACTGTCATATCCACTATTTACACCTATACGTCTTAACATATCTGGTAAAACACTAGTATTATGATATGCTCTACATACAGCATCTGATACAACATATTTATATGCTCCACTTGCCGCCAAATATGATGCTGCATACAAATATTTACCTGCTGCACTATCGGCCTGTATTGTAGTACTACCACTTCCTTTATAAACTTTTATTGAACCATCTCCATCTATATTAACATCTATTACAGCTGAAATATAAAATACAGAAATATCATAATTACCATACATACCATAATCATGTGCATCAATACAAGCTGCATTTGCCATTTCATATATTTGTCCACTAGAATATTTATCAGCTGCCTTTCTACCTGCAATTGCATTTAACTTTTCTGCAAAATATAAACTATCAGAACCTTTTTGTGCCGCAAGAACTACATCATCTACTGCAAATTGTGCCCCGTATGGTGCTCTTCCTTTATCTGTCATTCCATTTTGCTTATCCAATTCTAGTATTAAGTTTGCCGCTTTTACATTGGAATTAGGAAAAATGACAAATAATGCAATCATTGCAATAAACATTGCTAAAATATAAATTAAATTTTTTATTACTCTATTATTTCTCATATTTTTCCTCCTTCCTAACATAAAATACTACATATAGTACACCTGCTAACATAGCAATTATTATAAAACTAATTACAAAAGCTGTACCTGTTTTAATACTTACTATAACATCTGCTTCGCTAAAATCATCTTCTCCGTTTTGCTTATTATTAGGTGTTGAATCTTTGTCTAATAAATTTTCTGAATTAGATACACTTGCAATTTCAGCAGTATTATATGTTGTTCCTAAATTATTTTCTGTCATTTTCTTTGTTAAAATCAATGTTACTTCTTTACTTTCACCTGGATTTATTTTTACATCAGAAAGCACTGCTGTATGCAAATTTCCCTCATTATCTTTATACCATGTTTGATTTAAAGTTTTATCAAAAGTAACATCTTCTGGCATATAATCTATAATATCTGTTGCTGTTCCTACAACTTCACCTTCATTTGTGATTTTTATTTTGTATTTCATTTGTACAGTTGTGTTTGCAACTTTTTTAGCATGTATCTCTACTTTTGCTAATTTACTATCTGAGAAACTTTTTATTGTATTTTCACTTCCATTTTGCAATGTTACTTCTGTTACAGTTTTATCTAGCCTAAGATCAAATACTTTATTTTTAATAAATCCTGCATCAATATTTTCTAAAATTGTATTCTTTACTTCTAAAATATCTGTAACTGCTAACTCTTCATCATTAGAAGTTTTTGCAACAACATCTGAGTTTACACTTTCTTTAACTCCATCTTTTTGATAAATTGTTGGTTTATATGTATTTTTATCATAAACAACTGCTACTAAATATTTTCCATTTGCAAGATCTTTAAAATCATATTCACCAAATTCATTTGTTTTTTGTTCGTTTATTTGCTTTCCTGTTGAAACATCTATTAATTTTACTGTCATATTTTGTAATACTTCTTCTTCTAGTTCTCTTTCACCATTTTGATTTTCATCATTCCATACAACTCCCATTATTTCTGGTAATTGTTGTTCTGCATCATCATCTGCATCATCTGAATTTTGATAATCCTCTAATAAATAAACTATTTCTTTTTGTACACTTTCTTGTCCTACACTAAAAACATTAACTGTACTTTCTAACTGAGATTCTATTGCTTCATTAGAATCTACAGTTGTATTTATTGTAATTTTTATCTCACCTTTTGCTGTTAGTTTTACTGTTTTTGAAAAAATACCTTCTTCTATTTTTATATCTGTTTCTGTTCCATCTATAGACATTACAGCCTTATTTATAACACATCCATTTGGAATTTCTAAATCTATTGTTACTTCTTTATCAATTGAACTATTTCCCTTAATATCTAAAACATAGTCTATTTTGTCTCCGTTTCTTACATTTTTTTCTTTTGCACTTCCTGTATAACTAACTTCCATATTAATTCTTGTTTGATTATATTTCATCTTTAATATATTTGATTGTACTGTATCTTTTTTAACTGTCGCATTAACTAAAATACTTGCTTCTTTTTGTATTTGTTCTGTAGGCATTTCTTTTGTTTTAAAGTTTTGATTAAATATATATTCACCTTTTGCTGCTAATTTATCAATTTTTAAATTTATTTGTCCATTTTCATCTTGCTTTATATCGGTTAAATCTTCTCTGTCTCCTGTTGTTTTAGATAATATTAATCCATCTGAAACATATTCCTTTAAATCAATATTTGTCAATTCTTGATCTGTTAAATTTTGCACTTGTATACACATTGAGTACAAATCATTTGTTCCATAAGTATTTTCTTCTGAACGGGTATTCATAACCGCTACTTTAATTTTACTATCTTTTATCGGATTTTTTAATGTTTCATAATTTTTTTCATCTAAGCCTTCAGCTGTTATTTTTATATTTCCTTTTGTTGTTTTAGTATCTGTTATTTTTTTAGTAGCAAATTCATAATCAAATTCTATACTTTTCCCAGCTTCAATTTCTAAATTTTCTTTTTTAATTTCTTTGCAATTTTCATCTTCCCTATAAAAAATATTCCAAGCCTTTTCCAATGTTATAGCATTTTGACCTTCAACTTTTATTTCATTATAAAAAATTGCATTTTCTTGAGTTGCAACAGCTGTAAGTCCTTTTATTTTATTTTTTGTATTATTGGTTATTTTTACATGATAAGAAATTACTTCACCTTCAAAAATTTCGTCACCATCTTTTATCGCCTTGTCAGCCTTTTTTGCAACATATTCTACTGTTAATGGCTCTACTTGTTCTGTTTTCTTTTCATCTTCTGTTGTTTTGTTATTATCCGTTATTTTTCCATCACTTGTTGATTTGTCAGTACTATCTGCTTTATTTTCATCTTTTGTTTGGTCTTGTGTTTCTTTAGGTGTAACTACTGTGGAAATATTATCATTTTTAGTTGCCTCATTTTCAACACTTGCTATTTGTGGCGTAGATACTGTTGTTTTATTAGTTTCACTTAAAGTTTGTTCATTTATACTATAATTAACGGTATCTTGCATATATCCTTGTAATCCACCATCTTGTTGTTCTTGAACATTTACCTCATATTCAAATTTAGATGTTTGTCCTGCTGTCATTGTTCCCACATTTATTCTAAACCTTTGAACCTTTGAATAATCTTCTACATTTGTTGTCCAATTTTCTCCTGACTTCTCATAAGAATATTCAACTGTTTCCTGATTATTCAATTCTTGTATTCCTTTTGCATAAGATAATTTGACCTCTTTGCTATCATTTGTATTACTTATTGTTCCTTCAACCTTTGCATCTTGTACATCAAAATTGTTATTATTAACAACTGTTACTTCTCTTTTTATTGTTTTTGCAGTGTCTTTTGTTGGAAGTGAAATATCTTTTACTTCTGTTCCTAAACTTTCCGTATTTTCACCATCTTTATATCCTTCGACATTTGAATATGTAAACACTCCTGTTTTCGCATTACCATTTATTTGAACATTAAATGTTTTTGCCTCTTGTCCAACATTTTCTACTACTACCTCTATTGGAGCTGTAAAAGAAGGAATATCTTTATATAATTCTATATCAGCATTTACTACTATTAAAGCCTCTTCATCTATATCTTTTTTATAATCTTTTTGTTCCCCATTTATAGTTAATTTTATAACATAAGCTCCATCTTCTCTGTTAAATCCTTCTGCTTTAACTATTTGTAGTTCTTCTCCATATAATAGTTTTATTGAATTAGCTTTTACATTTTTTACTTGTTTAGGAAATACTAATTGTATTACTGGATTTTTATATAATACATTTGACAATTCTTTTGTTTTTAATGTTGTATATAATTCTACACCTTTATTAATGTCAGTTGTTCCTAAATTAGCATTATTTACTGAAACTTCTACCTTTTCTTCTGCTTTTGAAAAACTTGTATTTGAAATAGCACTTACAATTTTTTCATTATACTTAATGTTGATTTCATTTTCTATATGATCATATTCTTCCAATTGCTTTTGTGTAAATCCTATATCACCTACAAAATATTTTTTATTTTTTATATTTATTTCTCCAATTTTTTCTGGAACATTTTCAAATTTCAATGTTGCTTTAGTGATATTTTCTGGATATTTTACGACTATATAATCTCCTTCTGTTTCTGTTTCTTTGTCTATTGTTGCTATTTCTTGTCCATCTTGATTTAATACTTTTATTTTTGCTTCTTGTCCAAATATGTTTAAAAATTCTTCTTTATTTATGTATGTGCTTTCTAAAAATGTATTTTTTTGAACTCTACCTTTATTTGAAAAATATGTTTTTCCAACTTCAATTGATATATCTTTTATTTGTGAAACTTCTGGAATTTCTATTGTTGCTGTTTCTTCTATATATGCTTTCTTAGATGATTTAACATTAAAATATTCTTTTGGTAATTCTTTTGTAGACGTTTCTTCTGCACTTATAATTTCTGTTGTTGGTTTTATTGTTTTTTCTTCTTCTAAAACCTTTTTCACAGCATCTGTTTTACCATAATATTTTGTAGTAATTGTTCCCTTTACTGTTTTTGATATTTGTTTTACATTTATTTTTCCTTCATATAAATAAATAATTTTATATACATCTTTATCTGTCTTCCAACTGATTTGGTCATTATTGACATCATTTTTATTCTGTATAATCAATTTGGCTAAATCTGCATCATATTTAGAATCAATTTCTTTTCCATTTTTTAAAACATTTATTTTACTTGGTTTTATACCATCTAACTCTGGTACTTCTAATTCTATGTTTTCTTCTTGCTTTGGAAGAATTTGATTTGCTGTTTCTACAGAAATCTTTTGTTCTAACATTACCTTTGTTTCATCTAATAATTGAAATTTTAAAAATTCATTTTCAATATTAGTATCTATATCATCTGTCCATTGGGTATCAACAATAATATTTTTTTGAATTCTTTTTTCTACTTTATTCTCTACTTTATATTCTGCTGCAAAAGTAAAAGTGTTTTGCTTATCAAAATAATCAGAAGTTACAATCTCTTTTTTCTCAAATTTTACAGGAATTTTTATATTTTTTTCACCTGTTACTATTTGATTTAATGTTATATCATTATTTTCCACATCAACAGCTTTTACAAATGTTTTATCTAGCTTTTCCTCATTTATTTTAAAATTAGGGTTTTCAATGTGAATTTTTGCATTATTTAAAACTCCATCTTTTTCAATTTTAATATTACAAGAAATCACACCTCCTTCTGAAATCTTAAGTTGCTTACTGTGTGTACCATCTTCATAACTAACATTAAAACTAACATTTGTATTTTCAATATTTATACTTTGACTTTCTAATTCTTCATAAACTGCTTGTACTACTGTTGTTGTCACATATAAAAATTGAGCCATAGTTAGTGTCATCAATAGCATTATTGATGTTACTTTTTTTAAAATTTTTTTCTCCTTTTTCATTTCTACCACTTTCCTTTCTTGAAACTATAATAAAGAATTCTTTTAATAGCACACTTTTAATTATTTTCAAAATTCTTAAGTCCACACCTTTGTTTCTCACATAAAATTTGTTTTTTCAAATTTCTTGTTGTATTTTTTATTGTAAGAAATACCTCTATTAGACACTTTCTCTCTATATAAAATATAAAATAAAACTTCAAAAAATTCAATAGTAATAAATTCCAGTTAGTTTTTTGCCTTATTTTACCTTTACGGATAGTATTTGCAATCTGTTTTTTACATTTCTATTACATTTTTGTTACAATTGTGTTGCATTTTTGATTTTTATATATAATAATCTTTCTATATTCATATTTTACTTTCTAAAAAATTCCATATTTCGTAGATTTCCCTAAATTTTTTCTTAAAATAATAGCAAATTCTTTTATATCATGTTATAATATAAAAGATGGTTTATAGATACCTAAAAAATCTAAATTTAAGTGTAAGGATAAAAATCATGCCAAATCAAATACTAGCAAGAAAAGAAGAATTTTTGGATAAAAAAACTACAGAAAAAAATAATAATTTTGAAGAAGAAAATTTTAAAAAATCTAATATTCAAAATTCTCAAAAAGAAAATATAAAAACTGATACTACTTTAGAATTAAAAAACGAAGGAATACAAAAAAATTTTAAACATGAAAATATAGAAATAAATTATAATAAAGAACTTAAAAAAGAAGCTGAAGAAATACCTAATAATACTCATCTACAAACAAATACCATAGAAGATATTAAAAATAAAATTGACGATCAAAAAAATACTCAAAATTCATTAATCACTGATAATAGAAAAAACACCAATAATACTTATCTTCCTCGTAAATCTTCTGCATTAGAAATATTTTTAATATTTGCTTCTATTATTTTAGCTATTTTTTTAATATGCTTTTTAACTTTCACATTTCTAAACATAAAAAATACTAAAATAATATCAAATATTTTTATACAAACTTATGATGTATCTAATTTAACTCAAGAAGAGGCAATAAAAAAAATTAATAATATAATAACTAGTCAAATACCAGAAGAATTAACATTAAAACATAATGATTATGAAACATCTATTTCAACAAAAGAACTTAATATACAATTTGATACAACTAATGCTGTAAATAACGCCTATAAAGTTGGAAGAACTGGAAATTTGTTACAAAATGATTTAACAATATTACAAACTAAATTTCAAAAAAAGCAATTTACTTTAAATTTAACACTAGACATAGAATCTTTAAAAAAACAATTACAAGATATTTCTGGAAAGCTACCAGATAAAGTAAAAGAAAGTAGCTATTACATAGAAGGCTCTAACTTGATTTTAACTAAAGGTGAAACTGGAGCTGTAGTAGATGTTGATAAAACCGCTTCAGAAATTATCGAACAAATACAAAATTTGAATGTAAAAAATAATACAATAGAAATTGCCACAGAAGAAAAGTCTCCTAGTGCTTTAGATATTGACAGCATTCATTCTGAACTATATTCTGAAGCAAAAGATGCTTATTTTACACAAAATCCTTATAGCATTTATCCTAGTGAAAATGGAGTTGATTTTGCAATTAGTATAAATGATGCCAAAGCTATGTTACAAGAAGATAAAGATGAATATTCAATTCCTCTAAAAGTTCTTTATCCAAGTGTAACAACAAATATGTTAGGGACAGAAGCTTTTCCTAATCTTTTATCCCAATACTCTACAAGTTATTCTACTAGAAATCAAAAAAGAACAACTAATTTAAGATTAGCTGCTAATAAAATAAATGGTACTGTATTAATGCCTGGTGAAACTTTTTCTTATAACAAAGTGGTTGGTGAAAGAACTATTGCAGCAGGTTACCAAGAAGCTCCTATTTATGTAAGTGGTAAAGTTGTTGATGGCCTAGGTGGTGGAATTTGTCAAATAACTACTACATTATATAATGCTGTAGTTTATGCTAACCTAGAAATTGTTGAAAGAAGTAACCACCAATTCGTGCCTTCTTATGCCCCTGCAAGTCGTGATGCTACAGTTGTCTATGGTTCTATAGATTTTAAATTTAAAAATAACCGTAATTATCCTATAAAGATATTATGTTCTGTACAAAATGGTATTGCTAATTTCCAAATTTATGGTTTAAAAACTGACAATGATTATGAAGTTGTTATTTCTAATAGAGTTACTGGTACAACTTCTAATGCAATATATTCAGAAGCATACAAAATATTAAAACAAAATGGTCAAGTAGTAAGCTCTACTTTACTTTCTCAAGATGTTTATAAAAGACATTAATACTAGTTTTTATTATATAAGGAGAGTTAAACAACTCTCCTTATATAATAATTTTTACATAGTTAAAGTTCCATTCGGTGTATCTTTAATAACTAAAATATCTTCTTCCCTACCATTTTCAGCATTAATATAGACTAAAAATTCTTTTCCCTCAACATTACCTTTAAACTCATAACATAAAATTTCAGTTCTCCATTCAGTAGGGATATATGCCAGACCTTCACTTTCAATATTTAATTGTTTATTCAATGTTTTTTTAGCTTCTTCCTTTGAAATTTTTATTTTTGAAAGATCTCTTATAGTATGATTGTTTAAAAATCCTGTAGTTTCTATACCTAAAATTTCCCCATTATCTAATGCTACCTTTACTTTAACCAAATCCGGATACATTACAACACCATCTTGATTATACGCATAATTTATTGTTACTATTCCATCTTGTTTTAAGTAATACGTTTCTTTCATATTTTCAAAACCATGTTTTGCTAAAAATTCTTTTCCAATGTTATTAGCTTCTTCTTGCTGAATTATTTCCGAAGTAACTTCCCTATCATAATTCATATAAATTACATGTCCACCTTTTTGTGAAATAGAAACACTTACACTTTTATTATCGCTAGTTTGAACAGAAAAAGTATATGAAGGTATTGTCGCATTTTCTGATAATCCTAAACTTGAAATTTCTTTTATTTTATCTTGATTTATTAATTGTGTTACTACTTGTTTTGCTTTTTCCTCATCAACATTTTCTCCAGTTAGTCCTTTCTTTTCTTCATTAGTTAAATGTTCAGAAAATGCTCCATCATAAATCAAACCAGAATATTCATGAAAATTCTCTTCCAAATTATTAAATCCGTCTTTACTTTCAGTACTTACTTGTTGCGCAAATGCTACATTTCCTTTTTTAGTTAATTCTCCCCATTTAATTCTTCCTGAATTAATATCTTCTGATAATTGATTTAATATATTTTCTAATTCAATACTATAGTCATGCAATTCTTTTAAGTTTTCTAAATCTTCCTCCCCTAAGCTTTCATTATATATATTTTTACGCGATAAAGAATAACTATAGTCACTTACTTGGTTTAAAAATTTTTGAGTTTTTTCAAGTTCTTGACTTTCTATTGGTAATCTTGCTAAATATGATTGTGCCATATTCGCTTCTCTCCATAAACTTGTTAACGTTTCTGCTCCATGTTGTGGTGTTGTTGATATTAAAGATTTTGCTAAATATGTTTCCACATTTTCTACATAATCAACTAATTCATAAAATGCCATATTATAAGTATTTTCTGAAACTTGTTTTGCTTGTACTTGTCTTTGGTATAATAAAATGCCTAAAATTATTATTATTAACAAAAACACTCCTATTACACTAAGCATATGTCCTTTTTTTAATCTATTCATCCAATCTTGAATTTTATTCATAAAAAATTTCATTCCTTTCTTTTAAATTTTTATTTTTTATTTATTTATTTTTTTATTTATTTTAATTTATT